>DXGQ01000054.1 GCA_019113845.1 Candidatus Anaerobutyricum avicola | reverse complement strand
ACCTTTTTTAGGCATAGCAACAGTTATGTCTGTTTCTCATGCTTATTTTTATTCCGTTCAGATAATATCCTCTTTTCAATGTTCATTACCGGCTGTGCCGGATATAATCACTCAGGATTCCGAGAGATTATCTATATATTTACATGTTTTCTCCCTTACCGCCGGCAAGGAATCTCACATCCCGCTATTCCTTTTACTCTAGCAAATCTCTCACGCCTTTGCAACGCAGGGACCGGACTTATCACGAATATAGATATCTCTCTCACTTTTATTGACTTTTTCAATAAGTATTTCTTTTTTCTTTTCTTTTTATTAAAATAAGTATATATTTCTGGAGGGATTTTAACAAGAAGGAAAGGAACCGACATGTCTGCATCTTTTGCCCGTACACTCATACAACAGCTGCATCTTGAAACCAGCCGCAGCATCACTCTCATCGGCGCCGGAGGAAAGACTACCCTGCTATACGCGCTTTCCACGGCGCTGGCGCAGAAAGAGAACACTCTTCTCACCACAACGACGCATATCATGGAGCCGCGGGATCTGCCGGGCGCTGTTCTTATCACAAAAGAGGACCGGGACGCTTTGGCGACTGCTTTCCGGACGTCCCGCCTGGTCGCGCTGGGGATCCCTGTTTCCAAAAACCGCTTTTGTTCCAATGCCCATGTATCTGCAGATCTTTCGTCCGCATCCCCAAAAACTGCTACACCGAAATGGGCATCTCCTTCTCTTTCGTTTCTTCGGAAAATCCGGGACATTCCTTCCCGCATTGTCTGCGAGGGAGACGGCTCCCGGCGACTGCCGGTAAAGATTCCCCGGGAGGGAGAGCCGGTCTTTTTCCCCGGCACAGATACGGTCATCGGCGTCATCGGTCTTTCCTGTCTGGGGCAGTCCGCCCGCGACTGTCTTTTCGGATGGGATCCGGACGTCACCCGGCCGGGATTTCCCGAACTGCGCGTTGCCCTGGCAGAAAGCCACGGGCGCATCACCCCGTCCATCCTGACACACATCGCTCTCTCCCCGGAGGGCCTTAGCAAACAGACGGACGTCCGGCATCTTCGTGTACTTTTCAATCAGGCCGACTGTCTGTCGGAATCCGCTCTCCGGAACATGCAAAAAGAAGCGCAGAAAATAAGAGACAATGGGGTCTGCTGCCACATTGTCTCTCTGAAACAAAAGATACTTTATTAAAGTGTCCCGTTCTCTTCCCCGGCATCCGCTGTCTCTTTGCTGTCCTCCGGTGTCTCCTCTTCCAAAAACTCGATGACACCGGCGTCCAGTCTTCCGATCCTTGCCTGTGAGTACACCTGATATCCGGCTTCTTCCAGACGTTTTCTTCCCCGCTGGAACGATTTTTCGATGAGGATACCGATGCCGGCCAGAGTCGCTCCCGACTCAGCGATGATCCGGCTGGCGCCCATGGCAGCCTCGCCGTTGGCAAGGAAATCATCAATGAGAAGGATCCGGTCCTCCGGCTGAATATAATCGGCAAAGAGAGTCAGCTCATAACTGGTCCCCTTTGTAAAGGAAGTAATCCGGGTCTGATAGACATTGCCATTTAAGATCTTGGATGTCTGCTTTTTCAGGATGACCATCGGCACATCCAGATGCTTCGCTGTCATAAGAGCCGGCGCGATCCCGGAGCTTTCAATGGTAAAAACCTTGGTAATGCCGGCATCTTTGAAGTGTTCGGCAAAGTCTGCTCCCAGTGCGTCCATGAACTCAGAATCTACCTGATGATTGATAAAACTGTCTACCTTTAATACGGTTTCGCTTAATGCCTGTCCTTCCTTTTTGATTCTATCTTCCAGTAATTTCACACTCTTCACCTCATATGTATTTTTATTGCTGATGCACCGGCAGCAGCATCCCCGGCATCTGTCCCGCCGGAAAATGTCATGCCGACACACGGATTTTCGTGTTTTTCTTTACATAACGTATACAAAACCCCTTATGGAAACTGTCGTCCGGATCCGTACGCCGGATCAAAACGTATGGAGCAGCCGCTCCAGATCCCGCGCCGAGTCGATATCATAAAGCTCCTCCGGTCTCTCCACCAGAATCTCCCGGACACGCTGCGGATACTTCCTGAGAAGTTGTCTTCCACCGCTGTCCCCGGTCAGCTTCAGCAGCTCTCCGAACAGATCAGAGGGAAAAAGCACCGGATTCCCCCTGCGGTGACCGTCACTGCAGACGCAGATGGCATCCGGACGACGCCGAAAGGCAACGAACATCCGCTGCAGCGTCCGCACCGACAAAAGAGGCTGGTCACAGACCATGAAACAACAGCCGTCCGCCTCCCGCTGCGCCGCAAGACCCAGACGCAGGGACTCGGAGATTCCTTTTTCCGGATGCGCATTCCAGATTACCTGCCTCTCCGGCTCCGCATAGTCCCGGATCTCCGGAAAACGTGTCACCACGCAGATACTGTCCGCTCCGCTTTCTTCTGCCCGGCGCAGCGCGTGGACAAACAATGGTTTTCCCCGAAACTCTTCCAGCAGTTTATTGCCGCCGTAGCGCTTTCCAAAGCCGGAAGCCATGAGTACTACGGCGATTCGGCAGGGTCTGCTCTTTTGTTCCGTCATTTTTTATGCAGTCCCATGAACACCTGCTCGCTCGTGATCGGCAGCGTCCGGAACCGAAGACCCGTCCCGTTATAGACAGCATCGGCGATGGCCGGAGACGGCGTATTGATGACAACCTCTCCGATGGATTTGGCGCCGAACGGCCCGGTCTTTTCATAGCTGCTCTCAAAATCCACCCGGACACGTCCCATGTCAAGACGGGTCGGGATCTTGTAACTGATAAAGTTCCGGTTCTTCAGTTTTCCTTTTTCTGTATATTGGATATCCTCATAAAGCGCCATACCGATGCCCTGCACGAGACCGCCCTCTGTCTGCACTCTGGCCAGATTGCTGTTGATGACGGTTCCGCAGTCCACCACTGCCGCGTAATCGATCGGCGTCACCTTTCCGGTCTCCAGGTCAATCTCCACTTCGGCGGCTCCTGCCATGAACGGAGGCGGGGATACATTGGATGTATTGGACGCTGCCGCGGTGATGATCTTTCCGGATCCTGCCTGCAGGCTGGTCACCAGATCCGCAAGCTCCATAAAATGTTCCGGATCCTTTTTCTCGCTGATGAGAGCGCCATCGAACTCCACCTCATTCGGGGCAAGTCCCATAAGCGGCGCCGCCTCCTCACAGATGCGGCTCTTCATCTGTTCACACGCTTTTACCACCGCCATACCGGTCACATAGGTGGTACTTGACGCATAGGAACCGCTGTCATACGGAGACTGGTCTGTATCCACGCCCCGGACGATGATATTGTCGTACTCACAGCCCAGACAGTCCGCTGCCATCTGCGCCAGGATCGTGTCACAGCCGGTTCCCATGTCGGAACAGCCGATCATCAATGTATAGAATCCGTCATCGTTCAACTTGATCTGCACGGAACCCACATCACAGTTATTGATACCGGAACTCTGCATGGACAGCGCCATGCCCACTGCCCGGACGGTATGCGGTCCGGTCTTTACATACGGATATTTTTTATCCCAGTCGATCATCTCCTTGACCTTTGCGATACAGCGGTCCAGCGCGCAGGATTCCGTCGTCTGTCCGTAGTAATTCATCAATCTGTCGCCCTCATGCACGATGTTCTTCTCCCGCAGCACGGAAGGGTCCATCTGCATTTTGTGCGCCAGCTCATTGACTGCGGACTCCACCGCAAAAATGCCCTGCGTCGCGCCGTAACCTCTGTATGCGCCGGCAGAAAGGACATTGGTGTACACGACATCGGAACTGAAGCGGAAGGCATCCAGATCCCGGTAAAGGGAGATCGACTTGGTGCCGGACAGGTCCACTGTCGTCGGGCCGTGTTCTCCGAAAGCGCCGGTATTGGAGAGAGTGTGAAGGTCAATGGCACGGATCTTTCCGTTCTTATCCGCGCCGATGCGGACGGACATCTGCATCTCATGCCGCGGAGAACCGTGCACAAAACACTCTTCTCTCGTAAAAATGATCTTGGACGGTTTGCCTGTCATGTAGGTGACAAAAGCCGGATACACTTCACAGACCGCCGTCTGCTTCGCGCCGAAACCGCCGCCGATCCGCGGTTTGACCACGCGCACTCTGGATTTGGAGATATTTAGGGCTCTGGCAACGATCCTTCGCACATGGAACGGAATCTGTGTGGAAGAAGTGATCTTCAGTCTGCCGTAAATGTCTTTCATGGCAAAGGCACCGAACGGCTCCATCATCGCCTGATTGACCGCCTTGGTGTGGTAAACTTCCTCCACCACATAATCACAGTGAGAGAGCACCTCGTCCACGTCTCCCTCCCCGCGGCTCTGCGAAGCGCAGAGATTTCGTTTCGGGTCGGTGCCTTTTCCTTCCTTTGCCACATAATTGTCCTCCGGATGGATGATGATCGGGTTATCCAGCGCCTTCGTAAAATCAAGGATCGGGTCCAGCACCTGATATTTTACCTTGATCATACGCAGCGCCCGGTTGACACATGCCTCATCCTTTCCGGCCACAATGGCGACCGGGTCTCCCACATAACGGACTCTCTGATCCAGGATCAGACGGTCATCCGGACTTGGTTCCGGGAAGGTCTGTCCCGCCTCCGTGAATCGTTTCTGCGGAACATCCTGATACGTAAAGACCGCTTCCACTCCCGGCACCTTTTTTGCCGCGTCGGTCCTGATCTCCTCGATGATCGCATGTGCGTGAGGACTCCGCAGCAGTTTGATGATCAGGCAGTTATCCGGCGCCAGATCATCGGTATATACCGGTTTACCGGAAAGAAGTGCTTCCGCGTCCTTTTTGACGATTCCTTTTCCAACAAATCTGGTTTCTCCCATTATCCCTGCTGCACCTCCTCAATTCCAAAATATTTTACCAGCGCACGGTACTGCGCCTGGTATCCGGTACAACGGCAGAGATTGCCGGCCAGATATTCTTTCATCTCCGCTTCTGTCGGATGCGGATTTTCCTTTTTTAATGCCAGAACATTCATGATCAGTCCCGGACTGCAGAAACCGCACTGGTCCGCTCCCTCTTCTGCCAGAAAGCGGGAAAACTCCTCCGCTTCCGCCTGCACGCCTTCCAGCGTGGTGATATGCGCCCCCTGTACCCGGGCAGCCGGAACGCCGCAGGACAGGACCGGTTTTCCGTCCACCCAGACCGTACAGAGCCCGCAGTTTCCGGTATCACAGCCCCGCTTCATACTCTTCAGTCCTCTGCTGCGAAGGAAATCCAGCAGCATCATATCCGGGCGAATATCTGCCTGTACCTTTTCTTCATTTAAAAACAGTTCTATCAGCATGTTTTATCCTCCGTAAGTTCTGCCAGTGCCCGCAGAATCAGTACTCTGGCAAGCTCTCTCCGATAGGCGGCGCTGCCGCGCATGTTGCTGCCAAACTCTGTCCGCTCTGCCACCTGCGCTGCAAATCGTTCTCTCGCCGCTTCCTCTTCCGGAGCCTCCAGCGCGATCCCGTCGATGCAGACCGCCCTCTTCGGACGCGCTCCGAGCACAACAGAAAAATCGTTTTCTTTCCGGATGACCGCGCAGGTCAGCACCGGAAAGTCTGTCTCCGTGATGCGGTAGCTCTGATAACGGACCTTCCGCCCATCTTTCTTTATATAGATATGGGTCAGGATATCGTTATCAAGCGGCATCTCTGCGAACTCCCGGATGGGGATCCGTCCTCCCCGATACAGCTCCACATAGCTGTCGCAGGACATAAACGCAGTCAGGACATCCGAAAAACCGAACCGCGGAAATATACTTCCTCCCACAGTCGCCAGATTTCTGAACTGTACGCCCACGATATGACGGACAGCCTCCTTAAATATGTTGCCGAAGGTGCCTTTTAAACCCTCATGCACCTCCAGCTCCCGCAGTGTCACCATGCATCCGATGCGGAATCCTTCTGCATCCTCCTCGATGCCGTCCAGATGCAGCCGGGACAGGTCAATGGCATTCTGAATGGAGCGGCTCCCCATTTTCAGCCAGAGATTTCCGCCGATGATCACATTATTTCTTCCCTTTTCCTTAAGCGCCGCGGCCTGTTCCAGGGATTCGGCTGTCACATAGTTTTTAATCGTATACATACGTGCTCTCCTTTGTATTATTCATACCTTCATAGTTCTTCCATTATACATGAAAAAACGCGTTAATGAAAGAATATTTTCAGTATTCCCGGATTCAGGTACGCTTCCCCGTAGCAGCCGAGGACAAACATGAGCAGACAGAATGCCGCCACTACGATTTTATTTTCAAATATTTTTCCATTTTTTACAAAGGAAAATTTTTTCTCCGCGGAAAACATGTACATTCTTGACAAAGGCGTCCTCTGAAAAAGATAAATATAGATCACACATAACAAAATTCCGTAAAAAAGATAGTGTGGCAGCAAAAATCCGATGCCTTTGATCATTCCCTCCCATCCATAGTAGAGAACCAGAGTGGAAATGAAAAACCCCAGAAGGGTGGACACCAGAAAATCCAGGATGCAGTACACCACATAGGGAGAAAAGAGAAAAAGACACAGAAAAAAAATAAGAAGCTGACGAAAACGCACCAGACAGACATAAGAAAAGAAGGCGCCGGTGTCAAGCCCTTCCATGGAACGTATGTATTCGGTAAATCCGAGAAAGTCTGTCGTCCGAAACAACTCCATCCGGATAGACAGATTAATGAAGAGGGAACCGAACAGAAGCCCCGCTATATAAAGAATACAGAGAAAACGTTTTCCTTCAATCGTATAGTACATATTTTTCAGACGCTCCCGCCTTTCTGCGAGAACACACTCTCCCGCGGCAGCATCGCTCCTCCTCCCCGACATACTGACACTTGTCTTTCTGCTATTCATTGTATTCACGAAAAGCGTATTTATACCTGCTTCTTTCTCTCCGCCCGGGACAGATTTCTCCGGAGATCTTCATATCCCTCTGCACAGTCACTCCCGGCGCCCTTTTTCCCGGTACCGTTTTCCCGGCGAAAGAAAAAGAGGCCGCCTCTCACAGACTCCCCGTCTGTGAAAGGCGACCCCTTTCTATGCATCCTGACGATGTATGCATCGTCTTGTTTTCTCAGGCATTACTTTGCATAAGCGACCGATCTGGATTCACGGATCACATTTACTTTAATCTGTCCAGGATAATCAAGCTCGTTCTCGATCTGCTTGGATATATCTCTGGCCAGTAAAACCATATCCGCGTCGCTTACCTGTTCAGGAACTACCATTACTCGAATTTCTCTACCGGCCTGAATGGCAAAAGTCTTCTCAACACCCTTGTGGGCGTCGGCTATTTCTTCCAACTGTTTCAATCTCGTCGTATACGTCTCCAATGTTTCACGTCTGGCACCAGGTCTCGCAGCGGAAATAGCATCTGCCGCCTGTACAAGACAGGCAATCAAACTGGTCGGTTCAACGTCTCCATGATGAGATTCCACAGCGTTTATTACGACTTGAGATTCTTTGTATCTCTTACATAAATCAACACCTATTGAAATATGAGAGCCCTCCATCTCATGGTCAACGGATTTACCGATGTCATGAAGCAGTCCGGCTCTTTTTGCCAAACGTACATCTTCCCCAATCTCTCCAGCAAGGAGACCGGCCAACTGTGCTACTTCGATGGAATGTTTGAGAGCATTCTGTCCGTAGCTTGTCCGATATTTCATCTTGCCAAGCAGACGAACCAGTTCCGGTCGGATGCCATGTACGCCGACTTCCAGTACGGCGGCCTCGCCTTCCTCCCGCATGGTCTGCTCTACTTCATTCTTCGCTTTTTCGACCATCTCTTCAATTCTCGCTGGATGAATCCTTCCGTCTACAATCAGCTTCTCAAGAGCGATCCTCGCCACTTCTCTCCGAATCGGATCAAAGCTTGATAAGATGACTGCTTCCGGAGTATCATCAATTATTAAATCAACGCCTGTCAATGTCTCAAGGGTACGGATATTCCGGCCTTCACGCCCGATGATCCTGCCCTTCATCTCATCGTTCGGCAGCTGAACTAAAGAAATTGTTGCTTCCGCCACATGGTCTGCCGCACATTTCTGAATCGCTGTGACGACATACTCTTTGGCTTTTTTGGCTGCGTCTTCTTTGGCTCTGGTTTCCATTTCCTTCACCATCACAGCCATCTCTCGTTTTACATCATCTTCGACAGTTTTAAGCAGATAGTCTTTTGCTTGTTCAGAGGTTAAACCTGAAATTCTTTCCAGTTCCTGCAGACGTTTTGCGTGCAACTCCTCAACCTTTGCTCTTTGCTTCTCAAGCGAACTCTCCTTGTGAGCGAGAGACTGTTCCTTCTTCTCGAGGATGTCGGACTTGCGGTCGACCGCTTCCTCCTTATTCAGGACACGTTTCTCATATCTCTGGAGCTCCGCTCTGCGTTCCCTGCTTTCTTTTTCAAAATCGTTCTTTGCCTTGATGGATTCTTCTTTTGCTTCAAGCAAAGCCTCCCTTTTCTTGGATTCGGCAGTCTTTAAAGCATCGTCGATGATCTCTCTGGCCTTCTCCTCCGCACTGCCTATCTTCGCCTCCGCTACCTTCTTACGATAGTTCATAGCGATCACGGCCGAGATCGGAGCAGTCAGAACAACTGCAATAAGAACAGCAATCACAGTGATTGGACCCATATCTACAGGAGCACCTCCTTATTTAATTTTCATTATACGGAAACATAACCCATATGGTCTATAAGTTATGTCAAAGTACAACACTTAGATTCTAAACTTTTTTTAATAAAAAGTCAAGCAAAATCTATGCCGCAAAATTCTTTTTATTATTCACATTGCACATATACTTTCACTAAAAAGATTACTTTTCTGTCAACTTATTACAAATACAGACAGGTTACTCTTAAGAATCAAAAGGAAATACTCACACCTTCGGGTCCCTGTCCGGGTGCCTGCGGGACGCGTCAGAGTTCTGCCTGTTCCTCCTCTGACCCGATCTCCTCCAGAATCTCCCGGACAAGCCCCGCGGCATATCCCTTCCGGCAAAAATGCGCGCAGGTCTTCTGCCTGGCCACCGCGTCCAGCACGGGAAACTTCCGGATATACCGGTACACATGCGGCCGGAGATCTTCTTCTGTCTGACCGCCGGCCTCCTCAAACAACGCGTCGAGGGTCGCGCCGGAGATCCCTTTTCTCATAAGTTCCATGCGGATCTGGCGATAACTCTTTTTTCCTCTTTTGTAAGACAGATACTCTGCGGCGTAACGTTCATCGTCCACATATCCCTGCGCCTTCACAAAGTCGATCGCTCTGTCCACGGAGAAGGAATCGTTGAGAGAGTTCTTCAGTTTATCCCTGAGTTCTCTCTCCGTACAGTCCCTTTTTACCAGGATCCCGAGCGCCCTTTTTTTTGCCCGCGGGATGGCATACTCCTCCCGCAGGCGAAAAAAGGTCTCCTCAGAAATGACTGTGCCCTCCGTAAGCTTCTGTTTTTTTATCTCACCCGGATACAGATAGATGCCTTCCCCGTACTCCGGTTCCACATATATCTTCTTTTTTCCGGTCTCCTGCAGATGGATCACATACTCCATGATACGTCCCGTCCTGCTTAAGCTTTAGGATCTGCTGCCGCAGACGGATTCTCTCCGGCCTGCTTTGCAGCCGTACTTTTGCCGGCATCCGCCGCGTTCTTTCCAGCCGTTCCTCTGGCGGAACTGTTCCGGTCTCCCGCCGCTTCGCTCTCCGGCGCATCCGCCAGCACATCTGTCGGCAGTCCGTAGAAAGTACGCACCTGATTCTCCACTTTCTTCATGATATCCGGATGCTCTTTTAAGAAAATCTTGGCATTCTCCCTGCCCTGTCCGATCTTCTCTCCCTCATAGGAATACCAGGAACCGCTCTTGGCGATCGCGCCGACCTTCACACCCAGGTCAAGGACGTCGCCCTCTCTGGAGATTCCCTGTCCGAACATGATATCAAACTCCGCCTCACGGAACGGCGGCGCCACCTTATTCTTCACAACCTTCACACGGGTATGGTTGCCGACAATCTCTCCATTCTGCTTGATGGACTCCACACGGCGCACATCCATCCGGACGGAAGCATAGAACTTAAGCGCCCGTCCGCCCGTGGTCGTCTCCGGATTACCGAACATCACGCCAACCTTCTCACGGAGCTGGTTGATGAACACGACCACACAGTTGGACTTGTCGATCACACCGGTGAGCTTACGCATGGCCTTGGACATGAGACGGGCATGCAGTCCCACCTGCAGCTCATCCATATCCCCGTCAATCTCCGCCTTCGGCACCAGCGCCGCCACAGAGTCGATGATCACGATATCCAGAGCGCCGGAACGGATCATCGTCTCCGCGATCTCCAGCGCCTGCTCTCCGTGGTCCGGCTGGGAAATGTACAGGTTATCAATATCCACGCCGATCCTCTTGGCATACTGCGGATCCAGCGCATGCTCCGCGTCAATGAAACCGGCAATACCGTCTCTCTTCTGCGCCTCGGCAATCATATGCAGGGCGACTGTCGTCTTACCACTGGACTCCGGTCCGTAGATCTCAATGATCCTTCCCCGCGGAATCCCTCCGACCCCCAGAGCCACATCCAGACTGATGGAGCCCGTCGGAATCGTATCCACCTGGATATTCGAAGCGTCTCCCAGCTTCATCACGGAACCCTTACCAAAATTCTTCTCAATCGCTGCCACCGCATTATTGAGTGCGGTCATCTTTTCTTCTCTACTGCTCATAATTCCATATCCTCCCGCTGCGGCACATGCCGCGTGCAACTATTATACCATGCGTCCCAAAACAAAACAAGTGTTCTCGAAAATTTGTTCGCATTTTTTCAGACAGTACTCTGCAAACAGAATTTTATCATTATTTTGCTGTCTATCGGTTGTCCACTTTTTCCGGATACAGATCATGGCGTTCCAGACGGTACGCAGCCACTTCCTCCCACCGGGTGCCCGGTCTTCCATAATTGGTGTACGGGTCGATGGAAATGCCGCCTCTCGGCGTAAATTTGCCCCACACTTCAATGTATTTCGGATCCATGAGCCGAATCAGATCCTTCATGATAATATTCACACAGTCTTCATGAAAGTCTCCGTGATTGCGGAAACTGAACAGATAAAGCTTGAGAGATTTGCTCTCCACCATCCGCACATCCGGGACATAAGAAATATAGATCGTGGCAAAATCCGGCTGTCCTGTCATCGGACAAAGACTGGTAAACTCCGGACAGTTAAATTTGACAAAATAATCATGATCCTGATGTTTATTGATAAATGTCTCCAGCATCTCCGGCGCATAGTCCTGCGGATATTTTGTCCTCTGATCGCCCAGGAGCGAGATGCCGGATAACTCTTCTTTCGTTCTTGTACTCATAATCTTCTTCCTCTAAAACTTTTTACATGCTGTATTTTTATAAGTAGTAAAATAATAAATGAGATCAAAGCAGGTCTGCTCTTCTCCTCTTTCCGCCAGTTCCCAGCCGTCCTCTCTGTTTAAGTCCGGCATCCAGGTGTCCGCCTCATAGGCGTAATCCAGGCAGGTCACATAAGCGTCCTCACAGTACGGAAGCATCATCCGGTAAATACTTTCCCCGCCGATGATGAAGATCTCCTCCGTATATTTCGCCAGCTCTTCTCTGAGCTCCTCCTCGCTGTGTACGACTACCGCGCCCTTCCCGTCATACCCTTCCTGTCTGGTCAACACGATATTGACACGGTTTGGAAGCGGCTTTCCGCCCGGAAAACTCTCCAGCGTCTTTCTTCCCATCACAACTACATTTCCTTCCGTCAGGCGACGGAAATTTTTCATATCATTGGGAATACGCACCAGCAGTTCATTATTTCTGCCGATGCCCCAGTTTTTATCTGCCGCTACGATCGCATGCATGCTTTTTCCTCCTCATCGTCTCTCTTTACTGTCCGGACACACCATGATCCGTCGTTATACTGGATACTGCATCCGCCGCGCAGGATACTGCGCAGTCTTCCGGACTTCTTTAAACGGCAACCGGTATATTTTTTACCTGTGGTCCCGCCTCATAACCTTCAATGGTGAAATCATCCACCGTAAAGTCATAGAAGTTCTTCACTTCCGGATTGAGCGTCACCTTCGGCGCCGCAAAGGTCGGACGGGTGATAAGCTCTTTTACGATCGGGATGTGGCGGTCATAAATGTGCGCGTCCGCGATCACATGCACCAGCTCCCCCGGCTCAAATCCGCTCACCTGGCTGATCATCATGAGGAGCGCCGCATACTGCACCACGTTCCAGTTACCCGCCGTGAGCACATCCTGAGAGCGCTGATTTAAGATTGCATTTAACTTGTTGCCCGTCACATTAAATGTCATACTGTAGGCGCAGGGATAGAGGTTCATCTCGTGGAGATCTGCGTGGACGTACGTATTGGTCATGATCCTCCGGCTGTACGGATTCTCTTTCAGGTCAAAGAGCACCCGGTCCACCTGGTCCATCTCCCCCTCCCTGTACTGGTGTTTCACTCCCAGCTGATAGCCGTAGGCCTTTCCGATGGAGCCATTCTCATCCGCCCAGGCATCCCAGATATGACTGTTTAAATCGTGTACATTGTTGGATTTTTTCTGCCAGATCCACAGGATCTCATCAATGGCTGAGCGAATGTACGTCTTTCGCAGGGTGATGGCAGGAAACTCTTTCGAGAGATCATAGCGGTTTATGATCCCAAAGCGCTTCAGTGTATAGGCGTAGGAGCCATCCTCCCATTTCGGGCGTACCTTTTCTCCCTCGGTACTGTATCCGTTTTCTATGATATCTTTGCACATGTTGATAAATACGGTATCTGCGTAACTCATCTTTTCTTCCTCCCTGACGCATTTACTGCGTCAATAATAGCAGACTGGAAAGTTTCCTTTCAAACTTCGTCCTTCAGGCTGTTTTCAGGCTTTTTCACAGTGTTTCTCTTGCGGTTTATAAAAAAAAGTATTAGAATATAGGGAACAGGAAATACTAGTGTAGTGTACCATTCCCTTTCAGCAGAATGATACGGTACACAGAGTCACAGGTAAAGCCCGCGGGTTTTACCTGACAGGAAGGATGTTACCATGAAAAAAACCAAATTATTTTTTACCGCAGCCGTTGTCATCGGTCTTTTCACCGGCGGATATCTTCTCCTTCGCTTTGTGCGAAACCTCTTCGATGACTATGTGGAAGAGGATCTGTTTGACGAAGACGCGGACCTCGATTTCATCGATGAAGACTTCGAGGAAGAGGAGGCCGCCCCGCCTGTCAAAGAAGAGAAGCCGCAAAAGGCAGCCGCAAAGGTTCGCCGCGGTTATATTCCGATCAGGCTTCATAAAAGCGAAGCTGCTGAATAGATGCAGCATCCGCCGTCCTGCCGCCGCTCACAGGTTCCATGTATGTATCTGTGAACGGTTCGCACGGGCGGCGTTTTATTTTGCCGCCTTTAACATCTCTTCCATCTCCTCCACAGTAAATGTGTAGTGAGAATTACAGAAATGACAGTTAACCTCGATCGGCTTTCCTTCCGCGATCATCTCCTGTAAGTCCTTTTTGCCGACGCTGATAACTGCCTTGGAGACTCTCTCTTTGGAGCAGTTGCAGTAAAACTGTGTCGGCACCTTATCTTCAATCTCCATATCAAAGCCCTCAAACAGCTTTTTCATCATATCCTCCGGCGTCTCCCCCGCATCCAGATGACTGGTCACCGAAGAGAACTCTTTCAGCCGGGCTTCCAGCGCCGCGATCACTTCCTCCTGCGCGAACGGCATCATCTGAATGATAAATCCGCCTGCCTGCCGTACCGTATTGTCCTTATTCATCAGAACACCGAGAGCCACGGACGTCGGGATCTGCTCGGAAGTGGCAAAGTAATAGGTCAGATCCTCCGCAATCTCTCCGGAAACCAGATGTGTCTGTCCGGAATACGGCTCTTTTAATCCCAGATCCTTGATGACCGTAAGAACACCGAGATCCAGCGCTTTTCCCACATCCAGCTTGCCTGCCTTGCTCGGCGGCAGCATGACATCCTTATTGTAAACATATCCCTTTACGTTTGCCCTGGCGTCCGCCGTCACCACCAGCCCGCCGATCGGACCGCTGCACTTGATCTGGATGGTTATCACATCCGTGTCGTTTTTACACATGGTCCCCATCATGGCTCCTGCCGTCAGCAGCCGTCCCAGCGCCGCCGTAGCCACCGGACTGGTATCGTGTCGTTTTCTCGCTTCCTCCACCAGATTTTTCGAATATGCGGCAAAAAAGCGGACCTGATGATCGGCCGCCATACCGCGGATAATATAATCTTCCATAATCGTACCTCTTTTCTGTAATTTTCTATCTTATGTAAACAGATGTCCCGGAACGATCAGTTCTCCTGTCTCCCGTCCATCTGAGATTCTGCCTTTTTTCCCTGCTCTCTGGCGGCAATGACGATCCTCCCACTGTCCCCGCGGGCTTTTTCTTTCGTGTAACCGTCAAAGGCTTCCAGAAACACCATCCCGGCTTTCTCCAGCAGGCGCTTCATCTGCTCCAGCGTGTACCCCTTTTGCACATGCTGTTCTTCGAACTTGCGAAACAGATCGCCGTCCTCCTGCACGAACACGCTCAGGTCGATGTAATTCAAATGTTCTTCCTCATCATAATCGTTATACCAGATAAAGCTCACATCTTCCCGGTCCTCAGCGATGACGCTCTCTCCCATCTCATCCCGGTACTTGTGCTCCGTATTAAAGTCAAATAAAAAAATGCCGCCCGGATCCAGATAATTATTGACGAGAGAAAAAACCTGCAGCAGTTCTTCTTCCTCCGTCACATAGTTGATACTGTCACAGACGGAGATGACTGCGCCCACTGTCCCGTAAAGTTCAAACTCTCGCATATCCTGCAGCAGATACAGGCAGCCCTCTGCCGCCCGCTCTCTGGCAATCTGCAGCATATCCACAGAGGAATCCACACCGATCATGTCAAATCCTCTCTCTGCCATCAGCGCCGTCATCTTTCCGGTGCCGCAGGCCAGATCCAGCATAAGCCCGCCGGATATCCCGTAAGCAGACAGTCTCTCCGAAAGAAACTGCGCCCACTCTTCATAGGGTACGTTATCCATCAGTTCATCATACACCCGGGCAAAATTTTCATACGTTTTCATCACATTTCCTCTTAAATCTATCCAAATATTGTGAACAGCTTCCTGTCCATGCGGGAGTGCCCTGCCCGCCATCACTGACCTGACATCAGCAGACATTCCCCGTCCATGTGCAGGGGTGCCGCTGCTGTCTTCTCTGACCCGACACTGGCGGGGCCGCCCTGCCAGCAATAACTACAGAAGCGGCGCGAAGATCCGCAGGATGCCCTGTACCAGCTGAAAAAACATATTTTTCCGGCAGAGTTCCTTTGTGATATTGGTACAGTCCTTAAGCGCCGTCAGAATATCCTCTTTGATGTCCATTACCGCCGGACACTCGTACAGGTAGACGCCGTTTTCAAAATGAAAATACAGGCTGCGGTAGTCCAGATTGATGGTCCCCACCGTGGCAAACCGGTCGTCACAGACCGCCACCTTGCTGTGCACAAACCCAGGCCGGTACTGAAAGATCAGCACGCCGCCTTCCACCAGCTGCTCATAGTAAGACTGCGTCTCCAGAAACACCATCTTTTTGTCCGGGATCCCCGGCGTGATGATCCGCACGTCCACTCCCCGCTTCGCCGCCAGCGTGAGAGAGGTGATCAGCTCATTATCTATGATCAGATACGGTGTGAAAAAGTAAATGTAATGCACCGCGCTGTTGATCAGGTTCAGATACACATTTTCCCCGACGCCCTCGGAATCCAGCGGATTGTCCGAATACGGCAGAATGATGCCCGGCGCGTCCTTTTTCACATTTCTGGTATAGGCCTCCTCACGATAGAGAAACCGGTTATAATCCAGTTTATCCGCCGCAAAGGTGTTCCACATCTGCAGAAACATCATTGTCATACTGTGCACGGCTTTGCCCGAAAGCCGGACGCCGTTATCCTTCCAGTAGCCGAATCTCTGCTTTTCATTAATATATTCGTCGGCAAAATTAATGCCGCCGGTGTAAGCCGCCTTGTCGTCAATGACCAGGATCTTTCTGTGATCCCGGTTATTAAACACGGTGGACAACAGCGGGATATAGCGGTTAAATACGACACATTTGATGCCTTTCTCCCGCAGACTCCGGTCATAGTTGGACGGCAGCACAAAAATACTTCCCACATCGTCGTACATCACGCGGACGTCCACGCCCTCTTTCACCTTCTGTGTGAGGATCTTCAGGATGGAATTCCACATGATGCCTTCCTCGATGATAAAATATTCAAGAAAAATATACCGTTCGGCTTTCTTCAAATCCTCAAGCATCGACTCAAAACATTCCTCACCGGACGGAAAATACACGATCTCCGAATCCCGGCAGGCAGGAAATCCGGACTGTTTTTCCAGATAGTAGACCTGTCCGGCCGCCACCGTGTCCGTCTTGTTGAGTTCTTCCTGTATCTTCGGGTCAAAGACCAGATATCTGGCGCTCTCCTGCAGAGTGGCTTCCAGCTTCCGGCGCATATTCCGGGTAGGCTTTTTCCCGCCGATATACAGATACAAAAGCCCGCCAAACAGCGGAAATAAAAGAATCACCACGATCCACGCCAGCTTCACCGCCGGATTATCATATCTTCGTATAATATAAAGAACGACCAGGAGGCTGAGAATCCGAAAAGCCACGGAGATCATCCGGCTGTAAGAGGTAAACCGGATAAATAAAAACGCCACCCATCCGATCTGCAGCAGTATCAGCAGAGATACGATGGCCATACGATGCGTCAGATATTTAAAGATTTTTCTCATACTGTCCCTCCTGCTCTCCTCTGTCTGTCTCTTCCGTTACCGGCCCTTCGCTTCTTCTCACCAGGAAATCTCCAGATATTTTTCCAGAGAAAAGGAAAAAATATAGCTGTGTATCACCTTTTTTCGGAGAATCTGCTCCAGGGCTGTCTTATAATATAGCATTTGTGTCTTATATCGGTCAAGAAGAAGCCCTTCTTCTCCTTCTGAAATGTAATCGGTCTTATAATCAAAAAGCCAAAGTCCTTCCGGCGTCTCCCCGCAGGCGTCGATGACTCCCTGCACGACGATCATCTCCTCTTCCTGCGCGCTGTCCCTGTCCTCCTTATGAAAAAGGGAAGATGGCAGGCCTACCGTAAACGGCAACTCCTTTCTGAGCGCGCCTGCCTGGTCCATCTGCCGGAGTTTCTCTCCGATTTCTGAAAACAGAAGCTGCTCCAGACCACGGTACACCGCCTTCATGGAAATGCGGGCACAATCCGGATATTGCTTTTCTATACGGGCAAGCGCCTCAAAAAGTTCCTTTTTTGTGCAGACCTCTCCAAAAGGCAGCAGCTCCAGAATCTTGTGGATGATCGTTCCCCGGGCCGCACCGACGACTTCCGGTTCTTCCTCAGATAAGAAACGAGGCTTCGGCACTTCTACCTCCGGCAAAACCGCCTCTGCGGCGGCAGCCGTACCTGCCGTACCACCCGAAAGACCGCCCGGTATCAAAAGCCCTTCTCCTTCTGGCAACGCTTCTTCTTCCTCTCCTGCCAGCGGCATCATGGAAAGCTTTTTTAATTCGGATACGGCATACTTCCTCTTCCAGCCGGCCGCCTCCCTGTGCGGATACACAAAAGAAAATGCTTTCTTCACCGGGGAAATGTCCACCTGCATCTCCTCTTTTTGCATATATTCTTCCAGCGAGAGCGGTCTTTTTTTCTCCTCCGTTTCTCCAAACTCTCCTTCCAGTTCGTGGAAATGTACTTTCTTTACCGGAAGTTTCGGAAGAAGCGGAAGCAGCCAGTCCATAAAACTTCGCGCCGCGAGACGTTTTTCCAACGACAGCGTATCTCCTTTTCCTGGCTCTGTCACGCTCTGCTCCGGTGTGATTTTCTCTGACGATCTCTCCGGCCGCTCCGGTGTGCCGCCCGCAGGCTGCGCCTTTTCGATTTTTTCCGCCTTCGCAGTCCCCGTGAGGATCAGTTTTCTCTGCGCCCGGGTCATCGCCACATACAGGATGCGAAGTTCTTCTTCCAGCGTCTCCTTCCGCATCTGCTCCCGGATCGCCTTTTTTAAGAGAGAGGCATGGTGGGTCCGGGCGGATAAGTCCACATATTCCATCCCGACACCCATCTCCGGGTGAAACAGCACGGGGCCGTTTCCGTCCATCAGATTAAACTGTCTGGACAGACCGCTGACGAAGACAACCGGGAATTCCAGTCCCTTACTCTTATGGATCGTCATGATCCGCACCATACCGCTTCCTTCTTCCCGTGGGGACGCGCTTCCAATCTCCACCTCATAAGTGCGCAGCTGCTCCATGTACCGCAGAAAATAAAAAAGTCCTTTAAACACCGTTTTTTCGTAATCCTCCGCCTTTTTTAAGAGCATCAGAAGATTCTCCTTGCGCGCTTCCCCCTCCGGAAGCATCTGTACCTGATAAAAGATACCGGTTTTCTCATAAATCTCCCACAAAAGCGTGTGAAGCGGCAACTCCTTTTTCTTCCGGCGGAAATACAAAAGCAGTTCCTGAAAGCGGGCCAGTTTCTTCCGAAGCTCCGCATCTTCTCCCTCCTCCAGATAAATCTCTATCAGATCATAAAAGGCATACTCCTGCCGGGTCGGGATGGAGGTGAGCACCCGGAGCGAAGCCAGCTCTTCCTCTGTCAGACCGCCGATGGATGACAGCAGCACCGATGCCATCGGGATATCCTGATACACATTATCCACAATGGCCAGATAATTGAGAACGAGCTGCACCTCTCTGGTCTGAAAATATCCGGTATGACTCTCGCAGACAGCCGGGATCCCGGCGTGGTTCAGCCACTCCGCCATAAACTCCGCCCGCCCGGCGCCGGAGCGCAGCAGGATCACCATCTCATCGTACGTATAGCCTTCCTCCAACAGTTCCCGGATACGGCGGGCGATCAACGCAGTCTCAGCCTCAACCGTATTCACTTCCACCGCCAGCTGTGCTTTTTCTTCATCTTCTACCAAAAGAAGCATCTCCGACTGCTCTTCTTCTTTTTCCATCGGACCTCCCTGTCCCGGCCGCAGAGCGATCTCCCCGGTGTAATCCACACCGCCAAACTGCCGGTCCATCAGACTCTCAAAGACCAGATTACAAAAATGCAGAACGCCCGGCACACTCCGGAAATTGTCCCGAAGCTCAATGCGGACGCCTTCTTCTTCGCCAGCGCTTTTTTCCGCCTCTTCCCCCTGCTTTTTCTGTGTGTCTTCTTCCTCTTCTTGTCTCCGATACCTCTCATACCGGGATAAAAACAGATCCGGTCTTGCCTGCCGGAAACGGTAGATACTCTGTTTTACATCGCCGACCACAAACAGATGGTTGCGTCCCTCCCGGCAGACGGCCGTGATAATCGCTTCCTGCACCAGGTTGGTATCCTGATACTCGTCCACAAAGATCGCTTTATATTTTCTGGATAATTCCTCTGCCACGCCGGACGGCACCGGTCGCCCTTCTTCATCGTAAGATTCGATAAGCAGCGAAAGAGCGATATGTTCGAGGTCATCAAAGTCAAAGACATTATTCTCTTTTTTGGATTGAAAATACAGCTCCTCATACCGGACAGCAAGCGTCGCCAGTTCCTGAAGAAACGGCCGAAGCGCCCGGTTCTGCGCACAGAGCTCCTCCGTATCCCAGAGAAAGAAGTCGTCCCGCAACTTATACAGTGTCTCCCGCACGGTCTTGTGAATCGCTTTGATCGCTTCCAGATGCGGCCATTCTTTTTCTTTTTTGTTCGCTCTCGGAAGATCCGGGCAGGTCAGCCTGGAAAAGACGTCGCAGAGTGCGTCAAATCCCTCTGCCGACAGCAACCGCTCCACCGTTTCCCTGTCTCTCTCCAGCAGCATAAAAAACCGCTCCGGTTCCGTATCTCCCCCAAAGAACTGCTCGCCTTCCGCGATCTGCTCCGCAAGCGCGGACAACTCTCTTTTTGCCTTCCCGACGATGCTTCGCAGCGCCCGGCTCTCACCGATGGTCTGCGCCGATTCCAGCAAATCCTGTTCCCGCATCACCGCCGCCAGCCACTGCTCTCTGTCCGGAAATCCCCGGGAGAACTGATAGAACTCCTCAATGAGCGTCTCGATCATCCGGTCATTTTTCCCCGGCGCGTAGGCTTCCACGAATCGCAGAAAAGATTCTCTTCCCTCTGTGTACGCTTCCTCCAGCACTTCTTCCATGGCTTTTTGCCGGAGCAGGAACAACTCGCCCTCCTCTCCGATACGGAAAGAAGGGTCAATCCCCGCCTCATTAAAGTGCGTGCGGATCAGCCGGTTACAGAAACTGTGTACCGTAGAGATATCCGCGTGTTTCATCATCCGGATCTGTTTTCGCAGACGCCGGTTTTCCGGCTCCCGGGACAGCCGGGTATGAAGTTCCGACGTGATCCTCTCCCGCATCTCCTCCGCCGCCGCATTGGTAAAGGTCATCACCAGAAAGGCATCCACAGACAGGGGCTGTTCTTCATCCAGGATCATCTCCGCCATGCGACTGACCAGCACCCGGGTCTTTCCCGCCCCGGCTCCGGCGGACACAAGGATATCCCGGTCTCTCACCCGTATCGCCTGCTCCTGTTCTCTCGTAAAATTCATTTACTCTTCCCTCCTGATCGCTTCCAGTACTTCTTCTGTCGACTGCTTTTTAAAATCCCGGTACGCATATTCTTCCATGCGGGCGTCAAATCCGCATACCGAATGATACGGGCAGTAATCGCAGGCCGTTCCTTTCTCATTCTTATAAGGACTGACCGGAATCCTGCCATCGTAGATAGCCTCTCCCATCTCCGTGATCTTCCGGCGCATATAGCGACCGATCGTATGGAAATCTTCTGTGTTCATGACGGCAGCCGTCTTGTACGGGACTCCCTTTTTTGTCAGGCGCACCGACGCGGAGAGAAAGTTCTCCTGTCCTTCCTCCAGCTTATTCAAAATATCGGCGTCGCTGTTGGCATAGCCGGACATACGGAAGTTTTTCCGGTACATTTCCTCCTCGCCGCCCTCTTCTTTCAGGATCGGGTCTTTCAGATTATAGTAAAACATCCCTGCCGGCACTGCCTCCTTGCCGGTCTCTGCCTCATAGATCTCCGAGGCCACATTCATATAGATGACCAGCTGCATCTGCAGCCCATGGTACAGGTCGTTGATATCAAACGTCTCCATACCGGACTTATAATCGATGATCCGCAGCAGGATCCGGTCTTCCTCCTCACAGACATCCACTCTGTCAATAAATCCCTCCAGCTGCATCCGGCTGTCGTCCTTTAGCGGTAAATGTACGGAGTGAAGCTTGTCCGTCCGCCCGAAATGAAGCTCAAACCGGTCCGGCTCCATATGGCTGTTCTCCAGGTGTTTTTTCAGCACCCGCACGGTTCTCTTAAGGATCCGCTCCACCACCTGCACCTTATATTGATTTCTGGCAGAGCTGTGCAGCACATCCCCGGAATCCTCCCCGGCAGCGCGGTCCACGGCCTCTGTCAGCCATGCGTCCGCCACCTCTTCCGGGATATCCTTCCAGTGATAATCCGATTCCCTGAGTCGTCTGGAGAACATCTCCAGCGCACGGTGAAACAGATTGCCGAGGTCCACCGGGCGCACCGTGTACTCCTCCCTCTCCCGGAGAATCAGCCCGTAAATGCAATAATACTGATACGGGCATGCCGCAAACCGCTCCAGACGGGTGACGCTGCCCTTCAGTTCCTTTCCGAAAAGCTCCTGCATCAGTTCCCGCGGCAGCGCTTTGTCCGCATAGATCCTGTCCCGCTGCGACCAGAGAGAACCGAGCACCGGCCGAAGCCGCTCTTCCTCATACCAGTAAGTGAGGAGCATCCGAAACGGGATACCCGGCTCTTCTCCTTTTTTCAGCTTCTGCAGTCCCTCGATCAGAAGCTCCCGACTGTCCGCCTCATTAAAATAATACCGTCGCTCCTCCTCCGGATAGCGGCGTTCTTTCAGCATCGGAAACAGTTTCTGACATTCTTTCAGAAACGGAGAAGGACTTAACGCGGTTCCCCCGCTATCCTGCAGCGCATATGTAAAATACAGTTCCCTCTCCGGTTTTGTGAGAGCCAGATACAGATAAAAATCATCCTCCAGCGCCTGTTCATCCAGGCAGAGAGAAAGATGGATCCCCCGGTCATCGAGCACCTGTTTTTCTTCATCATGGAGCATCCCTTTATCTTCCAGGGAAGGCGGGACTTTTCCGTCATTTACACCGGCGATAAATAAAACGCGGATATCCGAAAGACGGGTTCTCTTCAGATCGCCCAGAATAAGCGCGTCCATGGACAATGGCGGCGCGCCCAGCTCCAGCGCGTCCAGTCCGGCGTCCATGATCTGCACCAGCTCATCCAGAGGAAGCCGCTCCTCTCCGAAAATGCCCACAATCTTATCCAGCAGCGCAAGGATCAGAGAAAAGAGCTGCCGGTATTCTTTTTCCCGGACATACTCCTCTTCCTCCTGCGCGCGCTCTGCCAGCTCCTTTAATTTGGCATCATAGCGCAGCCGGCACATGGCCGCATAGAGCGCCTCCATTTTTTCCCGGACGGTGAGCTGTTTGTTCCTGAGGATCTGTGTACACTCTGCCGTCTCCTGCAGCAACTTCTCCCTGAGGACCTGCAGACGCTCTGCCCGACTCTCCTCCACGCGGTTCATCCTTCGCACAAACGGCTTCTTCCACATGGAATACCCGCGGATGCCCGCCCAGATCACATAGTTTTCCAGCGTGTCCGTCTCCTCATCGGTAAAGTCAGACATGCCTGATTTCAGATAGCGGAACACACTCTCATAGGAATAATCGGCAGCCGCCAGATGCAGCAGCGCCCGCAGTGTCTCCACCCCGGAATGATAGGAGACTCTTTTCTTCACATCCTCAAACAGAGGAATCTGTAAAATCTCCGCCTTTCTCCGGAACGCAGAGGCATACTCCTCCACATTTCCCGTCAGAATGGCAAAATCCCGGTAACGGTATCCTTTCGTCCGCACCAGCCGCTCTACCTGATGAAGAATGTACTCCGCCTCTTCCTCCGGATTGCGGCACACAGTCAGGTGCAGATGAGACACTGCCTTCTCAAAGCTCTTTCTCTCTGCCCGAAACAGATGTTTTTCCAGAAAAGCCAACTCTTCATTTTGAAACCGGGGCGGTGCCTCGTGATGCAGCCACACCGGTTCTTCCATCTTTACGCCGGCCTCCTCGCAGATCTTTGCCAGCGCGTGTACGGTCTTTTCACTGAAATAAAATAATTCCTCATCTGTGCCGCTCCCACCGGGCATCCGCGCAAAAGGCGGCGCATCCATGGTGACGGTCACGTGTACCTGCGGACAAACTTTCAAAAGCTCCCGCAGAAATGTGAGCTGCACCGGTGTGAAACCGGTAAAACCATCGAGATAAAAAATACCCTCCCGGAGCATCTTCGAGGACGGCACCAGCTCGCTTAACACATCAAGGATCTGCTCTGCCACCATAAAACGGCTCGACATTTCCTCATCAAAATAGGCAAAGATCCGTCCGATCTCCTGGCATTTGGCCGCAAGTCCCGGATACTCGTCCAGCTTTCCTTCCATGGAGGACAACTGCTCTGCCGTGACACCGTAGCCGATGCATTCCAGAAGCACCGATTTCAACTCATCAACAAAGCCTGCTTTGCGAAGATTTCTCTTAAAAAACGGGAACTCTTCCTCATGCTCCGCCAGCAGTTTCCGCAGGATCAGGGAGACCCCCAGATCTTCCAGAATCTCCTGCGGCTGAAAACCGCATTCATCAAACACCCGGTAAGCCAGGCGGTAAAAGCTCAGCACATCGATATTGAAATATCCGTGCCGCGGGTGACTCTCCACCAGCTTTCTCTGCATTTCCAGACTGAACTGCTCCGGAACGATCATGTAACAATTCTGTTGTGGATTTTCTTCGGACAGACGGATGAGCTCCTCCAGCACATACTGCGTCTTACCCTGTCCGCTGCCCCCTGTAATAATCCTCAGCGACATGCCATCCTCCTGTCTTTACTCCCAGTGTGCCAGTTCATCCCGGAGTGTGGAGAGCAGTTCCTTTTCCGGAACCTTCCGCACGATCTCTCCTTTTTTGATCAGAAGTCCTTCCCCAACGCCTCCTGCGATACCGATGTCCGCTTCCTTCGCTTCACCCGGGCCATTGACCACACAGCCCATGACTGCCACTTTGATATTCAGATGGTCAAACTCCGCCGCCATCTTTTCCACCTCGTTGGCAAGAGAGATCAAGTCAATGTTCGTCCGTCCGCAGGTCGGACAGGAGACCACCTCGATGCCTCCTTTCCGAAGACCCAGCGTCCGAAGGATCAGCTTCGCCGACGCGATCTCATTGACCGGGTCGCCTGTCAGAGACACCCGGATAGTGTCGCCGATGCCCTCATGCAGGATGATACCGAGTCCCAACGCGGATTTGATGTTGCCGGAGTAGACCGTTCCGGCTTCCGTGATCCCCACATGGAGCGGATACGGACACTGCGGCGCCAGAAGCTCGTGGGCGCGCACGCACATGAGCACATCGGAAGACTTGATGCTCACCACCAGGTTATCATACCCCATATCCTCGATCATCCTTACCTTATCAAGAGCGCTCTCCACCAGTCCCTCTGCCGTCACCTTTCCATACTTCTCAATAAGATTTTTCTCCAGAGAACCGCTGTTTACGCCGACACGGATCGGCACGCCGTATTCTTTTGCCTTATCGACCACCGCCTGCACCTTCTCTGCGGAACCGATATTGCCCGGATTGATCCGGATCTTATCCGCCCCGTTTTCAATGGCGGCGATCGCCATCCGGTAATCGAAATGAATATCCGCCACCAGCGGAATATGGATCTGCTTTTTGATCTCGCGCAGCGCTCTTGCCGCTTCCATATTCGGCACCGTGGAGCGGACGATCTCACATCCCGCCTTTTCCAGCGCGTGAATCTGTGCCACCGTCGCTGCCACATCCTCCGTTTTTGTGTTCGTCATGGACTGGATCAGGATCGGGCTGCCCCCTCCGATCACGCGGTCGCCAATCCTTATCTTTTTTGTGTGTTCTCGATACATAGCTTCTTCTCCTTTTCTTCCTAAATCTTGTCTTTATGCTTCCAAACCGGCGGCCACCGGCTGTGACCGTTGGCCTTTTTCTCTACAAAAAGTCTCCCTGCCCGAAAATGTATTCGCACACGGTACACCAGTCAGAAGAAAAGACTGCCGCAGAATGGGAAGTTCTTTCTTTCCGCGCGGCTTTGTCTTCCGCTCATCAAAAAGGAAGCCGTCCTTCCGTTTTTCTTTCGCAGCAGTCTTGCTTTTTTCTTATGTGCATTATGTCATAAAAATATTTCGGATGTCGTTGGCCATGACAAATACCATGAAAGCCAGCAGAATGACAAGCCCCGCAAAATGGACCATGCCTTCCTTATCCGGGTCTATCTTCTTTCTCCGTATCATCTCGATGATGATGAACAGCAGTCTTCCTCCATCCAGCGCCGGCAGAGGAAGAAGATTCATTACTCCGAGGTTGGCGCTCAGCAGGATCGCAAAACTCGTAAGGCTCAGCGCCGCCGCGCCGATGCCGTAGACGATGGACTGTTCATAGGTATCCCCGATCATATTGACGATACCGACCGGTCCGGACATATCATTCATCGATGCCCTTCCACTGACCAGATATTTCAGACTCAAAAATGTGGATTTGATCTGGTAACGCACCTCCAGAAGACTGTATTTGAGCGTTCCCAGCGGTCCCACCTCCGTGTTATCCGTCATGGTCACACCAAACAGATAGGATCCATTTTCCAGATGGCGGTCCACCTCTACGGTGTGCTTTTCTCCGCCCCGCTCGTAGGTGACCTCCACCTCCGGTCTCTCCGTGTGCATAAAATTATACAGACTGATCTCCCGGAAATTGTAGATACGGGAGTCATCCAGCCGCAGGATCCGGTCTCCCTCCTGAAGCCCCGCCTCATAGGCAGCGCTTCCCGGTTCCACCGTGCCAACGACCGCCGGGTCCGCTCCGCCAAAGCCCACCACAAAGAGGGCCAGCAAAAATGCCAGAATAAAGTTAAAAAACGGACCGGCAAAAATCACAGAAAACCGCGCCAGCGGAGACTTGCTTCCAAAGGCTCGCGGGTCGCTGCTCTCTCCGTCCTCCCCCAGCATGACACAACAGCCGCCGAAGGGCAGACATTTGATGGAGTATTTCGTCTCTCCTTTTCTGATACCAAAGAGCGTCGGCCCGATACCGATGGCAAACTCCTCCACACAGATTCCGTTTTTCTTCGCCAGGAGAAAATGTCCCAGCTCATGTATGATGACGATCACGCTGAAAATCAATATTGCCAGAATAATTCTTAACATGCTTCATCCTTTCCTATTTTGTCCTCACAGGTAACAGACCTGCAAAGCAGGATTCTTTCTTGTTCCAGTCACAGAATCTTTTCGTCTTTTCTCTCACCCGATATAGGAATATACCCACTGCTCCGTGGCAAGGATCTCTTCCAGAGACGGGTTTTCCTGCACCTGATGCGCGTCCATACATTTCTCTATCAACCGGATGATATCCAGATATCCGATCTCTCTCTTTAAAAACTTCGCCACTGCCTTCTCATTGGCCGCATTGAAGACAGTCGGCATGGTCCCCCCTGCCTTTCCGGCAGCAAGCGCCAGCGACAGTCCCCGGAATACTGTGTAATCCGGTTTCTCAAAAGTAATGCTCCTAAGGGAACCAAAGTCCAGACGGTCCCCCGCCAGACTTCTCCGCTCCGGATAAAAGAGCGCATACTCGATCGGCACCCGCATATCCGGCGTGCCAAGCTGCGCCAGTATGGCGCCGTCCGTGAACTGCACCATGGAATGAATGATGCTCTGCGGCTGCACCACCACCTCGATCTGGTCATAATCCACGTCGAACAGCCAGCGGGCTTCCATGACTTCCAGTCCCTTGTTGACCATGGTAGAGGAATCAATGGTAATCTTCTGTCCCATGGACCAGTTCGGATGCTTCAGGGCATCCTCCAGCGTCACTTTCTCAAGCTCCTCCAGCGTCTTTCCACGGAACGGACCGCCTGACGCCGTCAGCAGGATCTTATCCACGTCCTGCCGCCTGGATGCGTGCAGACACTGGAAGATGGCGGAATGCTCGCTGTCTACCGGAAGAATGGAGACCCCGTACTCCTTTGCCATGGGAATGATAAGATGTCCGGCTGTGACTAACGTCTCCTTGTTGGCCAGGGCGATATCTTTTCCCTGCCGGATGGCTTCCATCGTCGGAAGAATCCCCATCATGCCGACCACCGCCGTGACGACCACATCGCTCTCCTTCGCTCCCGCCACTGCCACAAGTCCATCCATGCCGCTCAACACTTCCACGCCGCTTCCGGCAAGCTCGTGCTTTAATTCCAACGCCAGCTTCTCGTCGGCGAGACTCACCAGCGACGGATGAAACTCCGCAATCTGTTCCTTTAATCTTTCTTTATTGTGTCCGGCCGCAAGCGCCGTGACACACAGTTCCTCTTTATGCTCCCGCACCACATCCAGGGTCTGTGTCCCTATGGAACCTGTGGAGCCCAGTATCGCTATCTTTTTCATTGTAATCCTACCACCAGTACTAATAAATAATAAATGATCGGCGCCGTAAATATAATGCTGTCAAACCGGTCCAGTATACCGCCATGACCCGGAATGAGGTTGCTGTAATCTTTGATCTCGTAGTTTCGTTTTATGGCCGATGCACCGAGGTCGCCCACGATGCTGATCAGACCGCCCACCGCGCAGACGATGGCAAATACCGGGATCAGATTAAAATCCGCCGTAATAAAATGTCTCGCGATGAGACCGTAGAACGCACCCAGAAGTCCGGCGCCGATCACGCCTCCCACTGCGCCCTCTATCGTCTTTTTCGGGCTCAGCACCGGCGACATCTTATGCCGCCCGAACAGCCGCCCGGCACAGTAGGCCAGTGTATCGTTGCCCCAGGCGCTCAGGAACACGAGAACGACCATGTAAGCGCCGTCCTCCAGGATCCGGATCCTGTAAATGCAGGACAGTGTTACTGTGACATAAATGATTGAAAAAAATGTGATCGCCACGCTGGATATCTCGTATTTTGGAAAGGTGAACACATACACGGAAAACATCACGATGAGAATGAGCAGCAAGAGCGGCAGTATATACTGATCCAGACTCAGAAGAAGCAGTATATAGTAAAGGATGGCTCCCGTATACGCCGTCACGCTCAGCGCGGACTTCTCGACATGGATCACCCGAAGTAACTCGTACATTCCTATGAGGGATATCCCCGCCGTCACAAGAAAGGTCAGCATCCCGCCAAAGTACAGGGTAATGACCGCAATGACAACAAGGATGATCCCGCTGATTAATCTCTGCTTAAACATAATTCTCCTCTCCGTCAGATTCCTCCGAATCGTCGTTCCCTTGTATTATAATACTCAATAGCCCGTATTAATTCCTGCTTGTTAAAATCCGGCCACAATACATCAGTAAAATAAAACTCGGTATACGCCAGCTGCCAGAGCATCCAGTTGGACAGTCTCTGCTCGCCGCTCGTGCGGATCATCAGATCCGGATCCGGCAGCTCTCTCGTATCCAGATAGGAGTTAAAAACCTCTTCCGTGATATCCTCCGGACGCAGCACATCCGCGCAGCAATCCGCCGCCATCCTTCGCATGGCGCGGACCATCTCATCCCGGCTGCCGTAATTGAGGGCAATCGTAAAATTAAGCCCTGTGTTGGCCGCCGACACTTTCTCCAGCTTCTCAATGGTCTCCCGGATATCCTCCGACAGTCTCGACTTCTCGCCGATCACCCGGACACGCATATTATTTTTGGTCGTGCGCTCAATACTGTCCACCAGATACTTCCGAAGAAGCTTCATCAGAGCGCTGACCTCTTTCTCCGGGCGGCTCCAGTTCTCTGTGGAAAATGCGTAGACCGTCAGGTACTTGATCCCCAGGTCCCAGGCGTCCTCACAGATCTGTTCCACCACCTTGGCGCCCTGCGAATGTCCCATATTTCTCGGCAGAAAGCGCTTCTTCGCCCAGCGCCCGTTGCCGTCCAGGATGATCGCCACGTGCTCCGGGATCCGGCACAGCTTTCCATTCAGTTCCTTTTCCATAATCTATCCTCCGGTTCTCTCCTCCTCTGTTGTCTGAAAGCTTCCTCCCGGGATGCTGCCCTTGGGAACACTGTCCGCGCAAAGAGCGCCTCCCGCGTCAAAAGAAAAACCAGGAAGCCAGTCATCCCGGCTGCCTGGTTTTCGAAAAAGCTTTCTCCATCCACATGCTCAAAACAAGGACTGCAGCAGATAACTCTTACACTGTCAGAATCTCCTGTGACTTCTTATCCATCGCCTCATCAACGACTTTAATGTACTTATCTGTCTCTTTCTGAACCTTGTTCTGCTCTGTCTTCAGTTCATCTTCCGTAATGTCGCCGTTCTTGTTCGCCTTTTTCAGGAAATCATTGGCGTCTCTTCTGATGTTACGGATCGCAACCTTTGCTCCCTCAGCCTTCTTCTTCACATCCTTCACCAGCTCTTTTCTGTGTTCCTCCGTGAGTTCCGGGAAGATCAGACGGATCATCTTACCGTCGTTCGTCGGATGGATACCCACATCGGACTGCTGGATCGCCTTCTCAATGGACTTGAGAAGAGAAGTCTCCCATGGCTGAATACAAAGAATACGCGGTTCCGGAACCGAGATATTACCTACCTGCTGAAGCGGTGTCGGTGTTCCGTAATAGTCTACCTTGATCTTATCGAGAACATGCGGGTTCGCCCTTCCTGCCCGGATCGAATTATATTCTTTCTCCAGATTATCCACGGACTTCTGCATCTTCTCCGTATATTTTTCTATCATAATGTAACCTCCTGCATCCTGTTTTTCCATTCTGTGCCAGCATCTCTCCCATCGAAAAATGTGGCTTTAAGTATACACATAATTTACATCAATCGCACAGTTTTGTCAACGCTTTTCCAGACGTTCAGACCGTCACATATGTTCCATTGAAACGACCATCCATCGCTGCCACGATACTCTCTTTTTCATTGAGCCCGAAAATAACCAGCGGCATCTTATTTTCCAGACACATGATCGTCGCCGTCAGGTCAATGACGCCAAGCTTTTTCGCCAGCACCTCATCCAGAGAGATCTCATCATACTTCACTGCGTTCGGATTCACCTTCGGATCGCTGTCATAGACGCCGTCGATGGCCTTTGCCAGCAGGATGGCATCCGCCTCGATCTCAATGGCGCGTAGCGCTGTCGCCGTATCTGTGGAAAAATACGGATGGCCGGTTCCGCCGGCAAAGAAAGTCACCGTACCTTTATTCAGTTCCGCCACAGCGTCATCTTTGGAAAACAGTTCCGTGAACGCGCCGCAGGTAAATGGTGTGTACACTTTCGTCTTCATGCCGACATGCCGGAACATGTCCGCCACGTAGATACAGTTCATGACAGTGGCGAGCATCCCGATCTGGTCCGCCTTTGTCCTGTCCATATTTTCGCTCGTTCTTCCTCTCCAGAAATTACCGCCGCCGATGACGATGGCTACCTGAACACCGGAATCCACCACCTGCTTAACCTGTCTTGCCACATCAAGCACCGTCGCCTCATCAAATCCGGTTTTCTTCTCTCCCGCCAACGCCTCTCCGCTGAGTTTCAATAATACACGGTGTAAACTTTTTAAATCTTTCATCTGGCCCTCCTGCTCTCTTCTTTTGTTATCCAACCTGCGCCATATCTGCCAATGTCTCCGTCACAATGTTATTCAATACGGTCCGGTTGATGTATGGTCTTGTGTAATAATCCACATAGCTGTCATAGTTGTCGGTGTTGTAGAACTCTTTAAAGTAGTCGGTGACTTCCTGATCGGTCGCCTCCAGGTTCTGCTCTTTGGCCACCTTGTCCGCGATCAGATAAGTCTTGACCATGGTTTCACAGTCGGCATAGTAAGCCTCTCTCATGGCCTCCTCATCTTCATATCCGCTGCTGGTCAGATAATCTTCCAGTGTCGCGCCCTGCAGGGAAAGACTCGCCTCCAGACCGTCAATCATCACATCAAGCTGCGGATTCACCAGTTCTTCCGGAATCTCCTCAAAAGTAGAGTTATCCATCATATAAGACCAGACATAATTGTATTTCTTATTATTTTCCAGATTGGTCCGGATCTTCGTCCGCAGATCATCCACGGAAGTGTAGCCGTAAGCTTCCTGCAGATTTTCTTTGACAAAATCATCATTCAGTTCCGGAAGCTCTGTCTCGCTGATATAATTCAGGGTCACTGTAAAGACTGCATCCTTTCCGGCTACATCCTCAGACGCATAATCATCCGGGAATGTCACATTGACTTCCACTTCCTCGCCCGGCTTGTGTCCGATCAGCTGCTCCTCAAAATCATCAATAAAGGAACCCGATCCGATGGTCAGGTTTGCTCCCTCCGCGCTGCCGCCGTCAAACTCTTCCCCGTCTATGGTACCCACATAGTCGATATTGACCACATCGCCGTCTTTCACCGCCCGGTCTTTCACCTGCTTCTCTGTCTGGTAATTCTCCAGAAGAGCATCCACCTCGGTGTCCACCTCGCTCTCCTCCACGGCGATCTCACTCTCCGGGATCTCGATCGCAGAATAATCACAGAGCGTCACATAATCGCCGTTATTTTCACCGGCCAATGTGCCGTCCTCGTTCAGACCCTGGCTGTAATCCACCGTTGGTGTGGACTGGGTCTGTGTCTGTGCCTCCGTTGTCTGCTCCTGTGCTGTATCGTTCTCTTTGCTGTTTCCACAACCGCCCATCATGGCCGCTGCCAGAGCCAGCGCCAGGCTGACCGCAAATACTTTTTTTCTCATATCGTTGTTATTCCTTTCTTCCCGCCTTTATCGGCTGTTTTCTTTGCTAAATATCGGGGAACTCCTTCCCCATTTTCCTCTCTCATGCCCTGAGCTCTTCAAGGATCTCTCTTTCCAGCGGCTCCGCAATGACACCGCCCTGCACGATAGCCTTTCTGGCATAATAAAGCGCCTCAGGCAGAGACGCGTCCACGCCCTTTCCTTCTTTATACAGCAGGGCAAGACTGTAACAAGCCATCCGATAATCCGCCATCTCCACCGCATTTAAAAAACAGGCGGCGGCCTCCGTATACTGTCCGGAGTGGTAATACTTCGTCCCCATCTGGTACATTTTCTTCGCCTTCGGCAGAGCTTCCTCCTTTGCCTTCTCCTGTTCCAGCTGGTACGCCCTCGCGATCTTTCTGGCCTTCACCACCGTCTTCTCATACTTGGTGTTCACCGCATACGAGCCGTCTTCCTTCTTTAAAAGAAGAGTCTGGGTCGCCAGTCCCTCCAACAGATACTTCATATATGTGGAAAGTTCTTCCAACGGCACCGTCGTATTCACGATCCGTTCCGTCCGGGCAACATCCACGACATGATTCTCCTTCAGCGGAAGCTGTCCGACAAAAAAAACGGAATGCTTCATCACATTCTTTTTCTCCTCCGTATCCGAAGCATCCTGAACCATCTGATACATATTTAAAATATTCTCTTTGGTGAGTGTCCTGCCATCCATCATGGCGTCAATTTTTGACTGTTCCAATATCCTGTCCTCCTGACAACTGTTTCCTGTGCATGGGTATCTGCGGCTCTTGATCCGTCTGCAAATACAACAAAATTATATTGCATTCCCCAGCAATTGTCAATCAGCTTCCTCGGATACGCCCTCTTTCGCGCCCCGTCCCCGTCTGTCACCGGGCGACAGCCAGACAGGCGTCCACCAGGATCAGGCGGACACACGTTTCCCCGGCATCCTCCGCCCGCTCACAGGAGACACAGATCTTGTACTCCCCGCACTGCGTATCATAAAAGCCCTCGCCGGACAGACAGCAAACCTGCCGCAAATCTCTTGTCAGTCCCTCGCCCGTCCTCTTTAACAGACTTTCCTTCCGACTCCAGATCGTGATAAAGCGGATATCTCTCTCCCGTCCTTCCACAGAGAAAATGTACTCCTGCTCCTCCGGAGAAAAAAACCGGCGCACCATGGCCGGACGGCAGGGCATGATCTTTTGTATATCACAGCCGATCTCCCGCTCCCCCACAGCGCAGAGGACATACTCCCCCGAATGCGACAGATTAAAATGCATTCCGTCACAATACGGCTTCCCGTGCGCCCCATACCGGACCGGCGCCTCCGGCGAAACTCCTTCCTCCCAAAGTACATACCGCAGCAGCCATCCCGCCCCGGCACTGTTCTTTCTGTCCTCCGGCTGCAGCAGCGAAATCGCCTTCTTCCACCGCCCCACCGGCAGCAGCTCTGCCCACTCCGGGTGCTCTCTCGGGTCTTCCAGCTCCCGCGTCCCCATCAAATACAGACGCACCGGCTCTCTGCCCGTCACCTTCCGGTCAGCGCTGCCTTTTCTGACTGCAGCACCCCTCCGTCCAATTTATCACTCTTTCTCCTGATCATTGCCATGTTCAGTTCCTTTCACATTCTTTTATTCGCATTCTTTATTGATAATATACGTTGTATGCCATGCCTGTATTATTATATACGGGGAAAGGTTTGTCAATTGTAAAGTGGAGGGGAGAAAAGAAAATAGAATAATAATCCAGTTAAACGTTATCTACTCAAAACTAAAAATAATTATTATATAATATGAGTTGCCCGACAAATCGGGTGATTTATAGTAACCTTTTTTTATTTGCACCTTGAAAACTTAACACATTAGCTTCAAAAATAATCACTTTACTCCCTAGAGGGTATTTTCTCCATACGGATATGCTGATTTTCTATATGATTTTCAGGCTATTTCCGGATAAGTGGCGACTTTAACTAAACCGGTCAGATATCTGATCAGTTTTCGGGCATTCATTCCGGCAACTTTAAAGCCGAAGAATAGTTTTGTTTTGATATAGCCACGGACTGGCATCCTATCGACATGGTGTCTGCTACGAAGTACCGCAGGAACCGTTTCTATCCCGTTTCGGAAATGCGCTAATGTTTTAAAGTCTTCCGTTTTCAAGAAACGTTGCTGTCTGGCATGAAATGCTGTACGCATCGCTATTTTAATGGTGGCAACGCGTTTGTGTTCTGTTGGGTGGCACTGGTTATAATAAGCGCAATTTTTGCACGTAGTCAGAGGAAATGATGCTTTACATTTCTGTGTATTTTTGTCATAGACGCTGCTTTTGGGTTCGTGGCCGGCTGCGCACTTTAACAGTTTTGTACCGTCTTCGTTGAGTTCAAAATCTGCCCAGTGATCACTGACTTCGGTTCCTTTAAGGTCGGTAGTAACTAAGGTTATGTTCTTATCTTTCGCAAGCTGGCTGTTTTCCATTCCGCAGTATCCGCCATCTGTTGTGAGTATGGCATGTGCTCCATCCTCCGGCTGTTGCTCAATATAGTCTTTAAGAAATTGACTGTCGCTATAGGTATTCTTCTCATACTGATAGTCAACTGTAATGCTGTTATGGTTATCGTCCGCCACTTCTACAACATTGGCGATATATCCTCTGTATTCCGTACCCGCCTTCTTACGATAGGTAGCATCTGGATCCGCAGGATTTTGCATGACTTTTGAATCCATACCATCATGCGCACTCTTAAGCGTCAGGTTACCATCATCGTCAGATTTTGTCTGTTCACTGATGGCACGGATCAAAAGCTGATATTCACTGTATTCATCATAACGGCTGCCACAGGCAGAAATGATAAACACCGCATCTTTTAATATTTGATCCGTTTTGGAGTCAGTGTCTTCACTGCGGTTATGATAAAGCACCCTGTTATGGTCATCATCTTCCGTATAGTGAAGCAGTCCTTCTGGCAATGCCGAATCTTCAAGCTTTTTCATCAACCTGGCAAGATTAGCTACACAGGTGTACAGAAGTTCCAAACGGCTCATTTTCTTTATATTAGAAGCTACCATCAGAGAATCCATGCGGCGCATTCCCGTATTCAGCTTCATCATAGTAGCCATGCTCGAAGACAGTTTCATAATACAGTCATGAATAAGGTCTATGCCTGTCATTTCCTCATAGGAATTGCATCTGGCACGAAATCTTCCAAGCGTACGGTCATTCAGCGGCTGTTCTTCAAAGCTGGTTGTATGCAGGGCATACTGATAACGGATATCAAACGGAAGAGTTTCCACAATTTCTTCATCCGTGAGCCCAAAGATTTCTTTCAGTATCAATGCTCCAATGATTACATTCACTGGGGTATTATGTCTGGAAGGACGGTCGCTGTAAAGCACAGAAAAAGGTGCTTCATCTATTTCTGGAAATATGTTCTCTGCAAAATATTTCGCCCAGGACTTCTCCAACAACCGCTTTTCACGATCTGTAAGATTTGCAGTAGCATCAAAGAGACTAATCTGTTGTGATTGATTTGTAGCAAATGACATTTGTTGTACACTCCCCGTTTAAAATCTGTCTCCATTATACTATATTTGAGGTTAATGTGTTAAGTTTTCAAAGTGCTGTTAGTTGCCCATTTGTCGGGCAACTCATAATATAATGATTTAACAAAATTAAAAAATTGACACATTATAAAGCTAAAAATTAAGAGAGGAAATTATCTAAAAGCTAATCTCCTCTCTTAAGCTCTTTTCAAGATTATACAACTGTAATCCAATGTGGATCTACCCAATAACCTCTAGTTGCATTCCAGCGACGTTTCTGAAGTGTACCATCTGCCAATTCCCTATAAATCCAATAAACCACATCTGCTCTTGGTTCAATTTCTGCCGCCTCCACTGCTGCTGGCATCTGTAACAATGCCGGTATAGTAGCAGGCATCGCTGAAAAAGCCATTGTTCCAGCCATTATACCAATGATTATTCGTTTCATTACTTTCATAACTAATCATCCTCCTTTATGAAAAAAATATTTATATACTCTTTTATTTGGTCTACGAACTCGAAAAATATGTTCTTATCTTTTTCATATTCAATAACTGGATAATATTCATATAAACCAGCCTCTACATCTTCTTTCGAAACTTCTAATGCATGACTTCTAAAATGAAATATATATGAACCATCTACCTGTTCTTGAAGATAAGCATTATCATTATTGGAAGATTCAACTACAGGTTGTCGTAATACATCCTCAGTTTGAATTTCCCTTTCTGATGCATAGTAATTCGTCTGCCAAATAAAGTAATACGAACAGAACATCCACAAAAGTGCCAAGAGCACGATCACCATCTGCGGCAGCAATCTGTGTGAGGTGACGGTATGCCTGTCTAACAACAAGTCAAATCTCTGCATGATCGTGTACTGCTTTCCTGTGTTTACAAACTCGATGGTGTACAGGTTTGTTTTGATGAGCGGATTCTTCGCCCGCTCGTAACTGACCATCAGAAGATTCAGATAACCGACAATCTCAAAGTCGTCCAGATCCTTTGCCAGCGTCTTATCACAGCGGAACTCGAGCAACTGAGACAACTCTCTTCGGATAATGTAAACTGCAGGATTCCACCAGACCAGAATGCAGATGATATTCATGATCAGCTTCTTCCAGATATCTTTCCTCTTCCAATGCGCATGTTCGTGAAACAGCACATAACGAAGTTCCTCGTCGCTATAAGGATACTCCGGAAAATAAATCGCCGGATGAAGATATCCTGCCAACACGGGAACGGAAATCCCGGAACAGAGACGAACCGGTAATGGACAATCTGGCTCGATCGTCTCCAGAATCTCTTTGGCTCTCGTGAACTCCACGCAGGCATTATCCCGGATAATCTTCTGTACTTTTCTCGACTTCAAGAGGAGCCGACAGCCGCTGAACAGGCTTCCGCAAATCCACACGATAATAAGAAATGTCAGCAACAAACTCTTAAAATCCGGATGCAGCACAATCTTGAAGTGCTTCACTATCCATGAGTACAGAAAGTTATCTGCCAGTATGTACTGGTGCTCCGGAAATTCTACCGGAAGCAGGATCCTGATGATACAACACAGGATCAGAAAACGCAGTACTGCTGTGCCGTACTTGGAAATCAGCATCGTCCTTGTCCTGAGAAGGAATATAACAAATGCCATCAGACAACAATTGATAATTGACCAAAATAAAGAATATACTGTTATCATCCGTAATCACTCCCGCTACCATCTATTATGGTTCCAGCGCTTTCATATTTTTTATAATATAATAATTTCGAAGTTTTTTCAACAACTTTTTGACAAAAACTTCTGATTTTTTTTATATCAGACAAGTAAATGTGGTTGTGTCATCTTTTAGTATCTTAAGTGCTATCTCTTCTAGATATTTTTTATTATAGCATCCTCATTCTTCCATGTGGTGAAAAATACGCAACAAAAACAATTTTTTTCTTTTTTATTTGTGTATTCTATAAAAAAATGTGTTGGCATAAAAAACATGGAAAAATAAGTAAAATTTGTCTTGACAAATATGTTTTATCCAGTATAATAAATTTACTACGATTTTATTCGTAATGATACAGAAGCACTGCGAAAGCGTTGTTGCTCTGTTCGTAACAGTACGGGCTTGTACTGGTTTCGACGGGGGCTTTGCACGTGGGGCAGCCATCCGTGGTCCGGGACCACGTTAAAACTCGGAATTAAATATAAACGCTGAAGATAATAATTTAGCATACGCTGCCTAAGTTGCAGCTGTCGGCCTCAGTAGACCCACAGACTGAGAGTCCGGCACCGATTATGTGGGACACTCGTATCCGTAAGCTTTGCCGGGTATGAAGTAATATGAAGCTACTGAAGTTTGGAGTTTGTCTTTAGACGCCAGACGGAGGGAATGTCAAAATAAAGACTGTGATGGGAGATACCGTGCGGAATAGGTTTTCGGACAGGGGTTCGATTCCCCTCAGGTCCATTTTTAAGAGTCTTGTTTATGCAAGGCTCTTTTTCTTTTCCGGAAAAGAAAAAGAGCCTCACGGAGCGTTTTTATTGTTTTGCCAGCTCATCCCAAGTTCCGGATCTTAAAGTCTCTCTGTGCCTCTCTCTGGGCGTCTTTTTTGGCGATGTCCTGGCGTTTGTCGTAAAGTTTTTTGCCTCGCGCGAGGCCGATCTCCACTTTTACCAGGCTGCCTTTCAGGTAGACTTTCAGGGGCATGATGGTGTAGCCTTTCATCTTGACCTGATTTTCCAGCTTGCGGATCTCCGCCTTGTGGAGAAGGAGCTTTCTGGTGCGCAGGGGATCTTTGTTGAAAATGTTTCCTTTTTCGTAGGGACTGATGTGCATGTGCTGTATCAGCACTTCCCCACGATTGATGGTAATGAAGGATTCTTTGATGCTGCATTTGCCCATGCGGAGGGATTTCACCTCGGTGCCGTGAAGGGCGATGCCTGCCTCGTATTTTTCGTCTATAAAATAATCATGGTATGCCTTCTTGTTGTTCGCAATCAGGCGGATGTTTTCTGATTTTGCCACTGTTTCCTCTCCTTTTTGTTTCCGTCGTTTTTATTCTGATGGATTTTGCATTCGTTCTGACGGTTTTCTGACGACAGGCTCACGACCCGATCTCCTTTATGTCTTTTTTTGCGTAAAGGCTTAACAGGCGGTCGGCTTCTTCGTCGTCCAGCCAGTCATTTTTTGCGATGTCGTCTTTAGTCCGGATCCAGTTTTCTTCGTCGTCAGAGTACCAGTCTTCTTCGGTGCCGTCGAACCGGATTTCTTCTCCGTGCACATCCCAGCCGGCGGCAGAGGAGAATTCTTCCAGCACAAAGTCGATGGTTTTCATGGTCTTATTGGCGGATTCTGCCACCACCCGGACTTTCTGACCGAGGGTGAAGACCCGGCCGGTGCGTTTTCCTTCCAGACGGTATTGCTGTTCATCAAAAAGGTAGTAGTCGTCCAGCAGGCTCTGGGTGGAAACCATGCCTTCCACTGTGTTTTCCAGTTCCACAAAGAAGCCTTTGGCTGTGACACCGGAGATAACGCCGTCGAAAACGTCTCCGATAAAGCCCTGCATGTATTCTACTTTCTTGAGTTTCTCCACTTCCCGTTCGGCGTCCTGCGCCCGTCGTTCCCGCCTGGAGCTCTGCTCTGCCACGGCCGGGAGGATCTGCTCGTAATGTTCCACCCGCTTGCGGTTTAAACGTCCGTGAATGTTTTCTTTGATGATCCTGTGTATCTGCAGGTCCGGATACCGGCGGATCGGCGAGGTAAAGTGGGTGTAGTACTGGGTGGACAGACCGAAATGTCCCACGTTCAGAGTCGTGTAGCGCGCCTGTTTCATAGATCGCAGTGCCAGACGGCTGATCAGGGCTTCTTCCGGCTCTCCTTCCAGAGAAAAGAGCAGTTTCTGAATCTCTTTTGGATGAAAATGTTCCCGTCCGGTCTTCATGTAGAAGCCGAAGTTGCGGATAAATGTGTCCAGCCGGGCGATTTTCTCCGGATCCGGTTCCTCATGGGTCCTGTATACAAATGGCAGTTCCTGCCAGAAATAGTCTTCCGCCACCGTCTCATTGGCGAGCAGCATAAAGTCTTCGATGATATCTGTCGCCACATTTCTTTCATAAGGATGGATATCTGTCGGCCAGCCGTCCTTGTCCAGCACAATTTTGGACTCCGGAAAGTCAAAGTCGATGGCGCCGCGTTTTCTTCGCTTTTCTTTCAGAATGGCCGCCACCTCTTTCATGAGGAAACAAAGCTCCCGAATATCCTCCCGCTCTCCCTCCGGATGGTCTTTTCCTTCCACGATCGCCTTTACCCCTGTGTAACTCATTCTCTTGTCCACGCGGATAACAGACTCTACGATCTTATGACCCGTCACATTTCCTTTTGTATCCACCTGCATGACACAGCTTAAAGCCAGCCGGTCCACACCGGCATTTAAGGAGCAGATGCCGTTGGAGAGTTCTCTCGGCAGCATGGGAATGACCCGGTCGCAGAGGTAAACGCTTGTTCCTCTGGAAAGCGCCTCCTTGTCAAGGGGACTCCCTTCTCTCACATAATGGCTCACGTCCGCGATGTGTACTCCCAGCTCATAGCCGCCGTCGCAGCGGCGCAGGGTGATGGCGTCGTCGAGGTCTTTGGCATCTTCCCCGTCGATGGTGACAGTCAGCAGGTCGCGGTAATCTGTGCGGTTCTCGCCCTTTGGAAAGACGACTTCGTCCGGCATGGACCGCGCTTCCCGCATGACCTCTCCCGGGAAAGTGTCCGGGATTCCGAACGCCCGGACGATCGCAGTGATATCCGCGGACGGGTCATCGGCATTTCCGATGATCTCCGTGATCTCTCCCTCCGGTTTCTTCCCTTCAGAACCATAGGACAGCAGGCGTACCACCACCTTATCGTTGTTTCTGGCGGCTCCGCAGCATTTTTTCGGAATGAACACATCCTGTCCATAGTGCGTATCGTCCGGACGGACAAATCCAAAAGATCTGCTCAGCATAAAAGTGCCGACCAGCGTCTCTGTGCCCCGTTTGAGTACTTTTATAACGACGCCCTCCCGGCGTTTTCCCCCTCCGTGACCGTCTCTGGTCACCTTTACCCGGACGATGTCCTTGTGGAAGGCGCCATTGACATAAGGAGCGGGGATAAAGATATCCTCGTCTTCTCCCTCCACGCTCACAAAACCAAAACCGCGCGGATGAGCGGTAAAGACGCCGGTCAGATGCTCCTGCGCCGCCTTGACATATTTGCCCCGGGATGTCAATTCCACACTGCCATCCTCCAGCAGAGCCTGCAGTACCTCCCGCAGCTTTTCTTTCTCTTCATGAGGTACTTGCATAAGATAAGCCATCTCCTTAAATTTGAGAGGGACATAGCTCTCATCGTAAATCATGTTCCGGATCATTTCTTTTCTCTGCTCAAATATTCTTTTCTCTTCCATTTATGATCAATCTCCTGTTCTTTATCCTAGTACGTATGCCGCAGGAGTTCCCTGTGAATGAAAAAAATCCCCTCCCGCCGGACAGAATTCTTCCGGCAAAAGGGGTACTTTACTTTCACATGCTGTGATACATTCTCTTTGGTCACTCTTTCCACAGGTCAGTCTTCTATAAGAAAAACTTTAACTCAAGACCAATGGCGATCAGGAAAAACAGAACACCGAGAATAACGGTTACTCTCTCAAGCTTTCCCTCTCTTGTACGGCCATGATTCTTTCTCACATAAGAATCTACCTGTCCGCTTAATGCCCCGAGGCCGGCTGACTTGCCTTCCTGCATTAATACAACTACGATTAACGCAATACATATTAAGATGAAAACGATGGTCACTGCTGTTCTTATCAACTTCTTCACCTCCTGTCATCACACACAACTTGTATCATGATAACACATTCCCACAGGGAATACAAGCAAAAAATCAACGGATGGAGCGTCTCCTGCTGCCTGCGGAGACGCTTTTCCCCTCCGTGTCTCTATTCTTCACTGTCTTCCGCAAAGTTATAACGGCCGGCGGCTCCTCTTGTCTCCGTGTCGCTCTCTTCTTCGGTATCCTCTTCCGTGTCACTTTCCTCATCAGAGGTGCTCTCTTCATCATCTGCATCAGAAGTATCCGCATCGGAGTCATCTTCCTCTGTGGTATCTTCATCAGAATCACCTTCGTCGGCGGCATCCTCGTCAGAAGTATCTTCCTCGTCTGTATTCTCCTCGTCGACGGTCTCATTGTCTACGGCAGCCTCGTCAGAATCAGAATCCGCCTCGTCTGTCTCAGCGTTCTCTTCACCGTCACCAAGATAATCATAGGTGCTTTCTTCTATGCCATCCACAAAGAAATCCATGGAAGGAGCGGAACGCTTTGCAGACTCCCTGTATTCTCCGTCCTTAATATTCTTCGCGAACTTTTTAAAATCATCGTTATCTTCCGCCAGCGTCTCCAGAGAATCTCCGTCCACTGTGAACTTCTCTGTGTCAAAGACTTTAGCTTTGCCGTCCCGCAGATCCTTTTCCACCTCTGTCAGGCGCTCAATACTGCCCTCTGCCAGATGCTTGTCATTTAACTGGGAAAGGATCACTGCGCCGTCGTCATAGCCGCCACTCCAGTCTGTGTCGATGGCCGTGCCCTGAAGGAGACAGTTGACTGCATACGTGTAGTAAACGCTCCAGTCTGCCACCACGGAGGTCAGCGCCTCGCTCGGAGCCACATCAATGATATTGACTGCATTTCCCACGATCGGGATATCATTTTCCGCACAGATGGTAGCCACACCTGTTGTGGAGGTAAACTGACTCATAAAGGACGCGCCCGCTTCCAGCAGCTGCTGTGCCGCTCTGGCATCGGCGTCATAATCGCCGGCTCCCTCCGTGTAACGCACGAGCATGGATGCCTGAGAGCATACTTCACCCACGCCCAGATAAAACGCATTGATACAGCTGGTGGTCTCCGGCTCCTCCGCATTGGCCACAAAACCAATGATGCAGTCCGCGCTGGTGATCCGGCCGCTGTTTAAGAGCTCGTTGATCTTCATACCGGAGATCACACCGGCCGCGTAATATCCTTCAAAGAGACGGACGTAGTAAGTATGCATGTTGGCAAGTCCGCTCTTTTTCGCCTTTGTTCCGTCTTCCTGGCAGAACTGCACATCCGGATGCTGCTGCGCTGCCGCCAGCATGGTATTCTCATAGCGGCCGTCACAGGCAAAGATGATGTTGCAGCCCTGCCGCACCATCTCGTCAATAGCAGCGGCGCTGTCGTCTTTTGACACATCCGTCCGGATCAGTATCTGGCTGTCCTTCAGCCCTGTCTCATACTGCATCTGCCGGATCCCCTCGATGCGGGACTCCGTATCTGTTGTATCGGTTCCTGAAGGCAGCAGATACCCTACCTTCATCCCCTTCTCATCTACCGGTGCTGTCTGCACAGCTCCTTCTTCGCCGGTACTCTCCGGGAATAGATCGCCGGACTGTCCGCAGCCCATCATGGATACTGCCAGCAGTACAGCCAGTATGATCGCAATATATCGTTTCATTTTCTTCCTCCTGCTTCCTTTTGCGGCAACATCCCGTGCCGCCTCTTTCCTCACTGCCTGGCTCTTTGGGTCGCTGTCGCTGTCATTCCTGACCGGACGCCACAGTCACCCTTCCGTTTTCAGGCAATATATGTACTTATATTAGAATACATTTTCCAATAAGTAAAGAGGAGAATGCGAAAAGTATCAAAAAAAGCTGGCATTTGACATCGCCACCGTGAGAACAAGTACCTTACTGTTCTCAAACGGTGGCGTAGCATACTTATTTTTCTCCGAAACAGGCCGTACTTCCCATCTCCTCCTCTATGCGGAGAAGCTGGTTATATTTTGAGGTCCGCTCTGCCCGGCACGGAGCTCCGGTCTTGATCTGTCCGGCGTTGACCGCCACGGCGATGTCCGCGATGGTCGTATCTTCCGTCTCGCCGCTTCTGTGGGAGATCACCGTAGTGTATCCGGCTTTCTGTGCCATCAGAATGGCATCCAGTGTCTCCGAGAGAGTCCCGATCTGATTTGGTTTTATGAGGATGGAGTTGGCAATTCCTTTTTCAATGCCGTCCTGCAGCCGTTTTGTGTTGGTGACAAAAAGATCATCGCCCACCAGCTGGATCTTCTCGCCCAGGCGGTAGGTGAGCACCTTCCAGCCGGCATAATCTTCCTCTCCCAGGCCATCCTCAATGGAGATGATCGGATACTGCTCCACCAGCGCCTCATAATACTGCACCATCTCCTCCGCATTCCGGTAGATCTCTTTTTCCTTCATCCGGCTCTCGCCCGGAAAATAATAACGTCTGGAATTCTCATCGTAAAGCTCCGAGGCTGCCGCGTCCATGGCAAAACAGATGTCCTCTCCCGGCTTGTAACCGGCGGCCTCCGTGGCCTGCACGAGAATATCGAGAGCGGCCTCCGCCGATTCCAGGTCCGGAGCAAAGCCGCCCTCATCGCCCACGCCGGTGGAGAGTCCTTTCTCATGAATATTCTGTTTGAGCTGCTGATAAATCTCCGCACACATCTGAATGCCCTCTGAGAAGCTCTCCGCTCCCACCGGCATGATCATAAATTCCTGAAAATCAATGGAATTTTTGGCGTGGGCGCCGCCGTTGATGACATTCATCATCGGCACTGGCAGCGTCTTTCCATTGATCCCTCCGATATAGCGGTACAATGGGATCCCCAGCGCGTCAGCCGCTGCTCTGGCCGTCGCCAGCGATACGCCCAGGATCGCGTTCGCGCCATATTTCCCTTTGTTTTCCGTTCCATCCGCCTCGATCAGGATGCGGTCGATCTCCCGCTGATTGAGGGCGTCACAGCCGCAGAGTCGGTCATTGATACGGGTATTGACATTTGTGACCGCCCGCTCCACTCCCTTGCCGCCGAAACGTTTCTCCTCATCTCTGAGTTCCACAGCCTCATAGCGCCCGGTGGAAGCGCCCGAGGGAACCATGGCTTTACCGATGGCGCCGCTTTTTAAGCGGACAGTCACTTCCACGGTGGGATTGCCACGGGAATCCAGCACCTCCAGGCCATGTACTTCCTCAATCACAAATCGTTCTTTGTCATAACATTTTGCCATAAAAAAATCCTCCTGTACTGAAACGATGTAATTTTTTCCTGTTCTCAGTATTGGAGGATTTTTTAAATTTTATGCATCTGCTTCTATTTTAGATAGAAATGATTCCTTTTCTTTATTATCAGGATAAATACGTCTCGTTTTCTCCAAACTGTCCCGGAGAAAGCCATGTGATTTTTTTACCTTTATTCTCACTCCACATATTTTTATCTTTATGACCGATCGTACCAAACTTTCCCGGGGAAAGAATGGCTGTCTTTTTTGATTCATCACCCGTTCCATACAGGGACACAGCCTGTCCTAAACGTCCCGGACAAAAGAAATTAGACTCTGATAACATCGCTCTTTGCTCTGTTTGAGAAGGTTCACTCTGCGTTCCGCTCAGGGAGGCCGCCTGTACCATGGTCATATTTCCCAGACAAGCAGCGAACATCATTGCCATTATTCCAAATGCTAAAAATGTTTTTTTCCTTAACATGATAAAATCCCCTTTCTTTCTTCATGCTTCCTGTTATATAATTTTCAGGAAGAAGAAATCCTGTTTCCTTGAAACAATTGTATTATACTTTCCAAAACGCATTATGTAAAATATATATATAGTATCGTTGTTATTCTATTTTGTTATGACAAGGAGGGAATTTTATGATCATCTTAGATTATTACCGCATTTTTTATTATGTCGCCCACTATAAAAGCTTTACAAAAGCGGCGGCATTTCTTAACAACAGTCAGCCGAATATCACCCGCTGTATGAATATTCTGGAAAATGAACTGGGATGTCAGCTTTTTATCCGGTCAAACCGGGGTGTGTCGCTGACGCCGGAAGGGGAGACGCTGTTCCATTATGTTTCCGTCGGTTATGAACAGATTCTTGCCGGAGAAGAAAAGATAAAAAGAGAAAAAGACATGAAAGAAGGGGGTATCACCATTGGAACCAGCGAGATCGCGCTGCATTTGTTCCTTCTTGAAAAGCTGGAGCTGTTTCATGAAAAATATCCGCATATTCACCTGCATATCATGAATACTTCCGCACCGCAGGCCATTGATGCGCTTCTTCATCATCTGGTGGACTTTTCTCTGGTCGCCTCGCCATTAAATATAAGGAAACCGCTCACCAAGACGACTCTCTACAGCTTCCAGGACATCCTGATCGGTGGACCAAAGTACGCCTCTCTTGCCGAAGAGACGCACCATCTCTCTGAAGTGGCACATCTGCCGTTTATCTCCTTGGGAAAGGATACGAGTACCCGGCAGCTGCAGCATTTGTTTTTCCTGCAGCATAACCTTTCTTTCCACGCAGAGATGGAGGCGGCGACCACGGACCAGATCCTTCTTCTGATCCAGCACAATCTGGGCGTCGGTTTTTATCCGGAGAAGCTGACAGCGCCTGGCATTCAGGATAAGAGCATCGTCTCCATCCCGCTTTACGAATCCATTCCAAAGCGGGATATCTGCCTGCTGCAAAACTCCTCTCACTCGCTTAGTATCGCAGCCAGAACATTTATTGAATTGCTGACTCAGAAAAATTGAGTAAACAGGAACTGAAAGTTCATGATCATCATTTTTTCATCCATTTTTTCATTTTCCAGCATATAATCTGTCAGAAATGTGATGAAAGCGTCGGAGAAAAATTCCACGGCAAAGTTTTCTTTTTCTTCGCGCATCTTCCACACCGTATCATCCAGCGTTTCATCGATCAGCCAGTATGTGAGCTTTTTGATATAGGGCAGTATCGTTTTCCGCACCTGTTCCGCGCCGATATCCCGGATGACTGTGCGGTAAAATTTATAGTCGGCATTGATCTTCTTTACCATAAAAATGATGAATTCCTCCATCGTCTTTTTGCTGCCCTTCTCCGGAATGTGATCCACAAGCTGCCTCTGACAGACCCAGTTTAAAATGTCATATTTATCCCGAAAATGATAATAAAAATTTTCTCTTGTCATTCCACATTCTTTTGTGATGTCCGCTATGGTCGTTTTTGCAAATGATTTGCGACATACCACTGTTTTAAACGCCTCTGCGAGTTTCTCTTTTGTTCTGCTTACCATCTCGCACTCTCTCCTCTCCTGCTTTGTCAGTTCAATGGAATCCCTCTTTTCTTCCCATACAGTGTATCCCTTTTCACATCATCTGTATAATATATATATCGTATTCTTATTATATCAATTTGAAATATAAGAAATAATTGCTTTTTTATTCTGTTTTTATACAAAAAAACAAATTTACCCAGGACGGACATTCTTTCACAGTAAAATATCTGCTCTGGGTAAATCTTTCATGTATAGAATTTTTTAATAACCTTTCCGGCTATGCGGGTAATCAGCTTCCATGCAGCTGTGCATGTTTTCTTCTACCACGGAATTGCCATGTATAATAATACGGCAACGATTGCACCGATGACTGGTCCTAAAATAGGAACGATCGCGTATCCCCAGTCAGAATCTCCTTTTCCTTTGATAGGAAGGATTGCATGAGCGATACGAGGACCGATATCACGGGCAGGGTTCATAGCGTATCCGGTCAGTCCACCGAAGGACATACCGCAGGAAACGATGATCGCAAATACGAAGAATTTGGAAACACCGCCATCAACAACACCACAGTTCGGGAATGCCAGAATGGCAAATACCAGCCAGAATGTTGCAAATGCTTCCTGTAAAATGTTATATGGAATATTTCTGACACCAGGTGCGGTGCAGAATACGCCAAGCATGGTTCCCGGTTCATCAGCGGTAGCATCAAACTGAGGTTTGAAGCAGATCCATACGAGGATACCACCGATAATACCACCGATCATCTCTGCTACGATGTAGCCGATGCACTGTGACCATGGCAGAGAACCACCGATGCACAGAGCAATCGTCAGTGCAGGGTTATAAGATGCGGCGCAGATACCGCTGAAACATGCTGCCGGAAGAAGTACTGCCATACCCCATCCGATTGTTACAATTACCAGACCGCCATTTTTGAAATTTGATTTGTTCAGGTTCACGTTGGCGCAAACGCCGTCTCCAAGAAGAACGAGGAGCATGGTACCTAAAAATTCACCAAGATATGCAGTCATAAAAAATTCCTCCTTCTGTGAAATAAGTTGTACACTAGTGTTGTATTAAATATAGCACTGTAAGTACGAATTTTGTTTTCACATCGGAGGAATTTTGTAGGAAAATGTCGATTTTCTTACTTTTTCTTTATTAAATTATAACGATATTAAGTCTGTTCTCTACATTGCCTGCATGGACTTCTGCTCTTTCGATGTGACAGTCTATTCCTTTCCGTCCCAGCAGTAGGTACAGAGACACTCTCTCGGCAGACCGATGGACTCGATCATATCATCAAGACGGTGGTAGCGCAGGGAGGTAAAGTTCAGTTCTTTGCAGATATCGTCCAGCATCGCCTGATATCTCTCAGAATCCGGATTTGCGTATTCTGCCAGAATCTCCGGATCATTGGCCTTCTCCTCGCCTTCCCGCTTCAGGATCACCCGGCGGGTGATGAGATCAAGCTCCGACTTGGAACGGGAAAAGTTCAGATACTTGCAGCCGTACAGAAGCGGCGGACACGCCGGACGGATGTGTACCTCTTTTACACCGCTCTCGTAGAGAAATTCCGTCGTCTCACCGAGCTGCGTTCCCCGCACGATGGAATCGTCAATGAGAAGCAGTTTCTTTCCCTTGATGAGCGGATGTACCGGAATGAGCTTCATCTTGGCGATCAGGTTCCTCTTAGACTGGTTCTGCGGCATAAACGAACGCGGCCAGGTCGGTGTATATTTAATAAACGGTCTTGCAAACGGAATACCGGACTCATTGGCATAGCCCACGGCATGCGCGATACCGGAATCCGGCACGCCCGCCACGTAATCGGTCTGCACATTGTCTCTCTTTGCCAGCAGCTCTCCGCAGCGATACCGCATTTCTTCCACATTGACTCCCTCATAAGTGGCGTTCGGATAACCGTAGTACACCCAGAGGAAGGAACAGATCTTCATCTTATCTCCCGCCGGAATCGCCGTCTTCACGCTGTCCGGACGCACAAAGACAACCTCGCCCGGTCCCAGCTCCTTGCAGGTCTTATATCCCAGATTGGCATAGGCAAAATCCTCAAAGGAAATGCAGTATCCCTCCTTCTTTTCTCCGATAAACAGAGGGGTACGCCCCAGCAGGTCTCTCGCCGCAAAGATACCGTGCTCATTCATGACGAGCATACTCATGGATCCGTCGATGGACTCCTGCGCATAGCGGATACCTTCGGATATACTCTGCTTTTCGTTGATGAGAGAGGCGACCAGCTCTGTCGGATTGACACCGCCGCCGCTCATCTCCAGGAAATGGGCACGGCCATTGTCAAAGGCCTTCTGCACCAGTTCTTCCTGATTGTTAATCTTTCCCACTGTCGTGATGGCAAAGCTGCCGAGGTGTGACTGTACCAGCAGCGGCTGCGGTTCATTGTCAGAAATACAGCCGATCCCCAGATAACCGGACAGCTCATTCACATCCCGCTCAAACTTGGTCCGAAACGGCGAATTCTCGATATTGTGAATGGAACGGTCAAAGCCCTTTTCTTTGCTGTAGACCGCCATACCGCCTCGCCGGGTTCCCAGATGGGAATGATAATCGATTCCAAAAAACAGGTCAAATACACAGCTTTCTTTTGATGCTACTCCAAAAATTCCGCCCATATTGCGCTCCTTCTACTAAACTGACATTCGATGGCTCCTCTTTCCGGCCCCACCGATCCCTGTGGTTTCCTTCCTTTTTATTCCACTGCCTCCCGCAGGCTGCCAGACTTATGTCCGGACGCATCTTCTGCCTCCGGACATAAATCCGCCTACCGGGTACAGATGGAGATATAGTCTTTCACAACCTTTACCAGCTTCTCATAGCTTGTGCTGGATGTGTTGAGACAGAAGTCATAATTTCTCGCGTCATTCCAGTCTCTTCCCGTATGGTACTTATAATAATCGGAACGATATTTGTCTCTTTTTTCAATTTTTTTGATGATGTCTTTTTCCGTACCGCCGTTTTGTGCCATGGTTCTCCGGATACAATCCTCCCTGGAGGCATAGAAAAACAGCTTGATGACATTCGGCTCATCCTTCAGGATAAAGTCCGCACAGCGGCCGATGATAATGCAGGATTCTGTCCTGGCCAGCTCTTTGATACACTGTGCCTGGAAGTTAAACAGATTATCCTCGGAAGTGAAATCATCACTGTCCGGAGGGAGAACCTCTCCCTTATAGATCTTTTTGCTGATGCGGAACAGAGGCGAACTCTTTATCTTTTCATCCACCTGCCCAAACAGCGCCTCATTGATACCGCTCTGCTCTGAGGCCATGCGCAGAAGCTCCCTGTCATAGCAGTGGATCCCCAGTTCTTTGGCCAGAAGCTTGCCCAGGGTTCTTCCGCCGCTTCCATAGCTTCTTGCAATCGTAATTACTGTATGTTCCATACAATCACCTACTCTCCCAGATATGCTTTTTTGATGGATTCATTATTCATAAGTTCTTTGGCATCTCCGCTCAGAACGATATTGCCGGTCTCCAGCACATAGGCACGGTCGGCGATGGACAGCGCCTTTTTCGCGTTCTGCTCCACGAGGAGTACTGTCGTTCCCGCAGCGGAAATATCCTGAATGATCTTAAAAATCTCTTCCACAAAAATCGGAGAAAGTCCCATGGACGGCTCATCCATGAGAATGATCCTCGGCTTGGACATGAGCGCCCGTCCCATGGCGAGCATCTGCTGTTCCCCTCCACTTAGGGTTCCCGCCGACTGATTCTTTCTCTCTTCCAGTCTCGGAAAGCTCTCATAGACCTTCTTCAGGGTCTGTGCGATTTCTCCCTTGTCTTTTCTTGTATATGCGCCCAGTTTCAGGTTCTCGAGGACAGTGAGGTCCGCGAACACTCTCCGGCCCTCCGGCACATGCGCCATACCCATGGATACGATCTTATGTCCCGGAACCTTCGTGATATCTTTTCCCTCAAAAAAAATCTGTCCCTTTTTTGCCTGAAGCATACCGGTGATCGTCTGCAGCGTTGTAGTCTTGCCCGCGCCGTTGGCGCCGATTAAGGCAATGACCTCGCCCTGATTGACCTCAAAGGAAATACCCTTGATGGCCTGAATCACACCATAGTATACCTCCAGGTCCTTTATTTCAAGCATTGCCATACTGCTGTTTCCTCCTATTCTCCCAGATATGCCTTGATAACTTCCGGATCATTCAGCACGTCGCTGGTCTTACCCTGCGCCAGAACCTGACCGAAATTTAAGACAGTAAGCTCCTCACAGATACCGGAGACAAGCTTCATATCGTGCTCGATGAGCAGGATGGTCATGTCAAACTCATCCCGGACAAAGCGAATCATATCCATCAGCTCCTGTGTCTCATTCGGGTTCATGCCGGCTGCCGGCTCGTCCAGAAGCAGAAGCTTCGGCTCTGTGGCAAGGGCACGGGCGATCTCCAGCTTTCTCTGGTCTCCGTACGGAAGATTGGATGCCAGATAACCGGCCTTGTCCTCCATCTCAAAAACTTTCAGAAGCTCCATGGCTTTCTCATCCATGGCTTTCTCCATCTTCCGGTATTTTGGAAGACGGAGAATTCCCGTCAGCGTGGAATATTTATAATGGTTGGCGAGACCAATCTTTACATTATCCAGCACCGTCTGCACATGGAAAAGACGGATATTCTGAAAAGTTCTCGCCACACCGGCCTTGTTGATCTCAATGGTATTCTTTCCGATCAGATCCTGTCCGTCCAGGCGGATCAGACCGTCATCCGGCTTGTACACGCCGGTCAGCATATTAAAGACTGTGGTCTTTCCGGCGCCGTTTGGCCCGATCAGACCATACAGCTGTCCTTTTTCAATTGTAATCTCAAAATTATCTACCGCCCGAAGACCTCCAAAGGAGATACCCAGGTTCTTTACTTCAAGCATTGCCATGATTATTGTACCCCCTTCGCCTGTTTATGGAAGAGCTTTTTCACAGAGAATCTCTGCCGCCATTCAATGGCCTTCGGCGCCCAGTTAAAGAGCATCATCGCAATGAGCACGATTGCGTAGATGAGCATACGGTAATCTGCCAGACCACGGAGTACCTCCGGGAGCATGGTCAGGATGACCGCCGCGATGATGGAGCCTCGGAAGCTTCCGATTCCGCCGAGCACCACGAAAACAAGGATCATGATGGACATATTGTAACCAAAGTTTGCCGGGAGCGCTGTCAGTGTGGACAGATTGTGGGCATAGAGAACGCCGCCTGCTCCGGCGATGGCTGCGGAAATGCTGAATGCCATCAGCTTATATTTTGTGATGTTGATCCCTACGGACTCTGCCGCAATACGATTGTCACGGATCGCCATGACCGCACGGCCGCTGCGGGAATTTACCAGATTAAATACCACAAAAAGGCTCACCAGAAGGATGAGGATACCGATCAGGAAGGTCGACTGCCGGGGTGTTCCCGTAATTCCCATGGCGCCGTCAATGATCATATCTCCTGTGTCATCTAATGTGAAGGAAGCATTATCATTGATGGAAATGTGCAGACCGGAACTGTCTTTTCCCACATACATAACGTTGATCACATTTTTTATGATCTCACCGAAAGCAAGTGTCACGATGGCAAGATAGTCGCCCCTGAGACGGAGCACCGGGATACCGATCAGGCAGCCGAATATCGCAGCTGCCAGCGTACCGATGATCAGCGCCAGCAAAAAACGAAGATTCGGATTCATGCCGGAATCTTCCATATATCTCGTAAAAAATGCACTGGAAAACGCACCGACGCACATAAATCCGGCATGTCCCAGACTGAGCTCGCCCAGATAGCCGACACATAAGTTAAGCCCCACCGCTACGATCGAATAAGTACAGAGCGGCACCAGAAGTCCCTGCATCAGACTGGACATCATACCGCCGGAAACCATGAACTGCACGACGGCAAATACAATGATCACCATAGCATAGGTGATAAAATGATTCTTTGTTGTCTTTTTCATATTTTTTAAACTGAAATTCTTCATCTTGCGTTCCACCTACACTTTCTCATGAATTGGCTTGCCAAGAATTCCGGTCGGCTTGATGAGAAGCACCAGAATGAGCACAGCAAACACGATGGCGTCGGATAACTGAGAAGATACGTAGGCTCTTCCCAGGATCTCAATGACTCCCAGAAGAATTCCACCGATAAACGCTCCCGGAATAGAACCGATGCCGCCGAAAACGGCTGCGGTAAACGCCTTGATACCCGGCATGGAACCTGTATAAGGGGAGAGCGTCGGGTATGCGGAACACAGAAGCACACCGGCGATCGCCGCAAGACCGGAACCGATGGCGAAGGTGAGGGAGATCGTCTGATTGACATTCACGCCCATCAGCTGCGCTGCGTCTTTATCCTCGGAAACCGCCAACATGGCCTGTCCGGCTTTTGTCTTTTTGATAAATGCCATGAGTACAGCCACGATAATGATACAGGCCACTACCGTCACGATCGTCACACCGGAAATCACCAGTTTGCCGCCGGCAAGACGGATCGGCTCCATGTTTACCACGGAGGTAAAGGACTTTGTGTCCGCGCCGAAAATGATCAGCGCCAGGTTCTGAAGGAAATAGCTGACACCGATAGCTGTGATAAGAACCGCCAGCGGCGAAGCCTTTCTCAATGGTTTATAGGCAATCTTTTCAATGACAACACCGAGAACCGTACATCCGACAATCGCTGCCAGAATACTGACGATCGGGTTTAATCCCATCGTCGTCATCATGGTAAACACGATGTAGCATCCGATCATAATGACATCGCCGTGGGCAAAGTTCAGCATCTTTGCGATACCGTACACCATTGTATATCCAAGCGCGATGATGGCATACACACTTCCCAGACTGATGCCATTGAGTAAATAGGATATAAAACTCATCTTTCCACCTCTTTTTTCTTTCTTAAAAACTGTACCGTACAAGCTTTCTCCTGCTGTACCTGCAACCTGCTTACTCCTGCGTCAAAGCTGTCATTTTGTAAGCATTCCGAAAAATATAATCCTGCCGGAAAGCCGCATCCTGAGAGATGCCTTTCCGGTCACAGCCCTTCCGACTGCGGAATTATATCCTTCGAAACACTCACCCGGCTGTCCGCCGCCATCCTTAAGAAACCTCTTCGACGTAAATCCGAAAACGGAATCCTGATGGACATTTTTACAGGCAGCATCTTCGAAAACAGGAAAAAAGGGCTGCTCTTTCGCAGCCCTTTTCCGGGCTCTTTTCCGTCATCCCATCCTTCTCATAGAAGAGGGACTCTTCCGGGAGCCGTTTCCCGCATCTGTCTTGCAGAAATCTACTGCTGTGCGGCAGTATCTGCCTCCGGAGCTGCTGCTTCCGTAGCAGCAGATGCGTCAGAATCCATGCCGACATAAACGCCGTTCTGGATCACAACTGCTTTCGGGGACTTGTTCACTTCACCGGTCTCAGACCATTTCAGACCGCCCTCGTCACCAGTCAGACCCTGTACGGTAATCTGTGTCATCGCTGTCTTCATGGCGTCACAGATGGCAGAAGCATCCATATCCGGTGTCACACCAGCCTGCTCGATAGCAGCCTTGATCGCATAAATCGCATCATAACCGTCCGCCGCGAACTGGTTCGGAGTCTCGCCGAACTGTTCCTGATACTTGGTAACAAAGCTTACGGTAGCGTCATCCTGTGCGTCTGCCGCAAATGGTGTTAAGAGCATAACGCCCTCTGCCAGAGAAGTATCAAAGTTCTCTACTGTAAGGATACCGTCCATACCGTCCACACCAAAGAAGGTCGGAGCGTAGCCCATGTTATTTGCCTGCTGCAGGATGATGGATGCTTCCTGATAATAGATCGGAAGGAAGATCAGGTCTGCTCCTGCAGACTGTGCCTTCTGAAGCTGTGTCTGGAAGTCTGTCTTGGAGTCGGCGGTGAACGCCTCCTCAGCGACGATCTGCAGTCCTCTGGACTCTGCTTCTTTCACAAAGTTATCTTCGATACCTGTTGAATATGGATCGGAGCTGTCGTAGATGATACCGATCTTTGTGGCAAGATTATGCTCATCGATATACTGTGCAGATGCAGTACCCTGGTTAGGGTCTGTGAAACATACCTGGAATACGTTGGTCTTACCTTCGATCACATCTGTGGAAGATGCGGAAGGAGTGATCTGGAACATATTGTCCGTTGCTGTCATATCTGCGACTGCGATACTAGGCGCTGTTGTTACCGCACCGTAAAGGATCTGCATACCCCAGTCTTTTAAGGTGTTGTAGGCGTTGACAGATTTCTCCGCGTCATTCTGGTCATCCTCAAAACGATACTCGATCTGCGCACCGTTGATACCGCCTGCCTCATTAATCTCATCAATAGCGATCTGCGCGCCGTTCTTTGCCGCATTACCATAAATCGCCGTTGCTCCTGTTGTCGGTCCGATTCCGCCGATGTAGAATGCGTTGGCATCCTTTTCCTCAGAAGCGCCGGAACCGCCACAGCCTGCCAGACATCCCACTGTCATCGCGAGAACAAGGGCTGCTGTCACTAACTTTTTCATTTTTTCTTCCTCCTTACAAGAATGATAAAATAATGAAAAAAGGCATCCTTCAGTCATCCTATAAGAACGCCTTTCTTCTTCCTTACGATTCTACTACATTCTTTTTGCAAAAGCAACAATTTTTCGCTGCGAATTTGTTGTTTTTCACTGCCGTTTTTGCATGAAAAAGCATTCTTTCCTTCAAAAAAATCACTCTTCCAGCTTCGGACAGTCCCTGGCCTCCATCCCGACCAGACTCCGGATATCGTCGCACAGAGCCAGAATTTCCGGCAGGCAGGTGCCATCTGCCCTCCGGTAACAGTCTTTCAGCGCATCGATATATTGCATGGAAATCTCTTTTAACATTCTTTCTGCCGTCTCTCCGGTCTCCTTCTTCTCCCCGGCTCTCTCTCCCGGCTGCGCCGGCTTTTGCGCATCGGGCACAACCGGCGGCTTTTTAAATCTCTTATACTGATGATAGACATCCCGGCTGTGAATGTACTGCTCGAGCCGGGCCGCCTTTTCCTTATCATACTTCTCCTGCAGGCAGCACCGGGTGATCCTGTACAGATCTTTTGCGTCTTCCAGCGCATTGTGTGCCGTGTGATGTTCCATCCCGCAGATATACTTCATATCAGAGAGACTCAGCGTGATCCCTTTTCCATAGACACGCTTTGTCAGTCTCCGGGTGATATCCTGCAGCTGTCCGGCGATCTTGCGGAATCTTTTTGCCACAAACCGGTGATTTTTTTCTATATCATGGCGGATCGTGTGCGCGTCGTTTCCCCAGGTAAATATCTCCTTCACCGGATACTCCTGCAGCAGCAGGTAGACCTCCTGAAAAACCGCCTCATAAGAGGGAGCCTCGTCGATCTCCTTCTGTGTGAGTCCTGTGAGTTCTTTACAGTATCCGGTCAGTCTCGCATTATATATCGGATGGATTGGTGAATAATAGGTTCTCACCAGGTTAAAGCTCTTATCACAAAGTACCAGCCCCACGGACAAAAGTTCTCCGCCATGTTCTTTATCAAAAAAGGTATCCTTTTCCATAAAACAGGTATACTCTGCGTCAAAAAAGGCATAATAATATTTCTTTTTTGCGCCGCTGTTTCTGTTCACTCCATCACCTCTTTTCCCCGGCGTCTCATCCTGCTGCCGGCACCGGATGATATCGCCAGAATCTTATCGTATGCCATCAGGATCGTGCTCCCGGTTAGTAAGAGAGTATCTCCGTTCCGTTTTCCGTCACAAGGATGGTGTACTCCCACTGGGCGGAAGGCTTGCCGTCCTGCGTGTAGATGGTCCAGCCGTCCTCTTCATCCTGATAGACGTCCGGCTTGCCCATGTTGACCATCGGCTCGATGGTAAATGTCATGCCCGGCACAAATAAAAGTCCGGAATCCGGCACACCGATGTGATTGATCCACGGGTCCTCGTGAAAATGCACGCCACAGCCATGTCCGCCGATCTCCCGGACGATGGTATATCCGTTCTCTTCCGCGTGTGTGTTGCAGGCATAGCCCATGTCGCCCATGGTCCCCCACGGATGCACTGCCGCGAGAGCCAGGTCAAGGCACTCTTTCGTCACCCGCACGAGTTTACGCTTCTCTTCCGGCACATCCCCGATGCAGAACATCCGGGAGGCGTCCCCGTAATAACCGTTATAGATGGTCGTACAGTCCACATTGACGATATCGCCACTCTTTAACACCTGCTTTTCGCTCGGAATGCCATGGCAGACCACATCATCCACGGAAATGCAGACACTCTTCGGATAGCCCTGATAGTGGAGACAAGCCGGAATACAGCCAATCTTTCTTGTGTATTCCTCGATTCTTCTGTCCAGCTCCTCCGTCGTCACGCCTTCCTTCACAAATGGGGAAATGTAATCCAGCACCATAGTGTTTCTCTTTCCCGCTTCCCGGATCCCTTCAATCTGCTCCGGCGTCTTTATCATCTGATGATCCGGCACTTCATATCCACGGTTCTGATAATCTTTGATCCTGTTATCAAAAGACATATGGCAGGATTTATACTTTCTGCCGCTGCCGCACCAGCATTTATCGTTTCTTCCAAGTTTCAATGTCAATCCCTCCTGGTTACAATTGTTTGCCGGCACAACTTTTTTTCTTCCTTTAAAGAATGTCTTCGGAAATATATGTGCCGCATCCGGGCGCTGTCATTCGCCCACATCTTTTTGCATTATAGCACCTTTTGTGCCAATAGGGAACCTTCGGTGTTCCCAATATCAAAAATAAAAAAGCCCCCGGCAGGAAAGTCTCTCCGGGACACCAGGGTCTTGCCCCTGCCCGTCCCGTTTATTTTCTGTCGGAGGCTCTTTTATCTATAATACCTGTTGCTTTTTCTTATTTTTTAATAAGAAGAGATTTGCCTGTCATCTCAGCCGGCTGTTCCATTCCCATCATCTCGATGAGGGTAGGCGCGATATCTGCCAGGCATCCGCCCTCTCTTAATGTGTAGTCCTTATCGTAGTTTACAAGGATGAATGGCACCGGATTGGTCGTATGTGCAGTAAGAGGAGCGCCTGTCTCATAGTCAATGAGCTGCTCGCAGTTTCCATGGTCCGCACAGATAAACATCTGACCGTCCACATCCTCGATGGCTTTCACTGCATTTCCCACGCAGGTATCCACTGTCTCGACCGCCTTGATGGCTGCGGCTTCCACACCGGTGTGTCCTACCATATCCGGATTTGCGAAGTTGATGATGATCACATCATATTTGCCGGAGCGGATAGCGTCCACCAGCTTCTCCCCTACTTCCGGAGCGCTCATTTCCGGCTGCAGGTCGTAAGTGGCAACAGAAGGGGACTTCACAAGGATTCTGTCCTCTCCTTCGTTTGGCACCTCGATGCCACCGTTAAAGAAGAAGGTTACATGGGCGTATTTCTCTGTCTCTGCCAGACGAAGCTGTTTTAAGCCGTTGGCTGCCAGGAACTCGCCGAAAGTATTGGTAATCTCTACTTTGTGGAAGGCAACGATCTTATTCGGGATGGTTGCGTCGTACTCTGTAAAGCAGACATATGTCATCGGGAAGTAGCCGTTTCTTCTCTCAAATCCTGTAAATTCCGGATCACAGAGCGCACGGGTGATCTCTCTTGCACGGTCCGGACGGAAGTTAAAGAAGATGACAGAGTCGTTTTCTTTTAAGGTTCCCACCGGCTTACCGTCTTTTTCAATGACAGTCGGAAGAATAAATTCATCTGTCACATCGTTTGCGTAAGAATCCGCCATAGCCTGTACCGGATCTGTGGCTTTTACGCCCTCACCGTAAACAAGCGCTTCATATGCTTTCTCCACACGCTCCCAGCGGGTATCTCTGTCCATGACATAGTAACGGCCTTCGATAGTGGCGATCTGACCTACGCCGATCTCTTCCATCTTGGCAACCAGCTCTTCCACATAGCCCTTGCCGGAGGTCGGAGCGGTATCTCTTCCGTCCATGAAACAATGTACGCACACATCGGTAAGTCCCTGTCTCTTGGCCAGCTCTAACAGACCGTAAAGATGGGTATTGTGACTGTGTACACCGCCATCAGATAAGAGACCATACAGATGCAGGGTGGAATTGTTCTTCTTACAGTTCTCCACTGCCTGAAGAAAAGCAGGGTTCTCAAAGAAATCGCCGTCTTCGATGGATTTGGTGATTCTTGTAAGCTCCTGATATACGATTCTTCCGGCGCCCATGTTCAGATGTCCTACTTCGGAGTTACCCATCTGTCCGTCCGGAAGACCAACGGCAAGTCCGCTGGCATTTCCTTTTACAAAAGGATATTCTGCCATGATGCGGTCGATATTCGGGGTCTTTGCCTCGTAAACCGCATTGGCCTTTGGATTGTCATTTAATCCGAATCCGTCTAAGATCATTAACACTGTTGGTTTTTTGCTCATAATAAAATCTCCTGTAAAAATCTGAATTCTTCTGCGCTGTCGGTCCGACTGCGCAAAGCGGGGCTGCCGCCAATACCCGAAAAATCAGATATTCATGCAACAGCCCCCACATTGATTCTTATTTGTTGTAATTTACAATCTGTCCGAAGTCGGCTTTCAGAGAAGCGCCGCCTACCAGACCGCCGTCGATATCTGCCTGTGCAAATAATTCCGGTGCTGTCTTAGCGTTTACGCTTCCGCCATACTGGATACGGATTGCTGCTGCTGTAGCGTCATCGTAAATCTCAGCGATGCATTTACGAACTTCCGCACAAACTTCCTGTGCCTGCTCTGTTGTAGCAGTCTTGCCTGTGCCGATAGCCCAGATCGGCTCGTAAGCGATCACAGCTGTCTTAGCCTGTTCTGCTGTCACGCCATTGAAGCCTTCCTTCACCTGCTGACGTACAAATTCCATGGTCACGCCCTGCTCTCTCTGCTCCAGTGTCTCACCACAGCACATGATCGGAGTGATGCCATGTTCAAATGCTTTGAGCATCTTTTTGTTGACATCCTGATTGGTCTCTCCGAAGTACTCTCTTCTCTCAGAATGTCCGAGAACAACATATTTTACTCCGGCGTCCACCAGCATAGCCGGGGAAATCTCACCTGTGTATGCACCGCTCTCTTCATAATACATGTTTTCCGCGCCGATTGCAATATTGGAATCTTTGGCAGCTTCCACAGCAGGAATGATATCAATGGCAGGTACGCAGAATACAACGTCCACGTCATCGTTCGCGCAGAGCGGTTTTAACATATTGACAAGTTCAACAGCCTCGCTAGGAGTCTTGTTCATTTTCCAGTTACCGGCAATAATCTTTTTACGCATAATACATTTCCTCTTTTCTTATTTATCGTTTGCTGCTGCAACGCCAGGAAGCTCTTTGCCCTCCAGGAATTCCAGAGAAGCGCCGCCGCCTGTGGAGATGTGAGTCATCTTGTCACCGAAACCAAGCTGGTTAACGGCCGCTGCGGAATCTCCGCCGCCGATGATGGTCGTTGCATCGATATCAGCCAGTGCTTCTGCAACAGCGATCGTTCCTTTTGCGAAGTTCGGCATCTCGAATACGCCCATCGGTCCGTTCCATACAACGGTCTTTGCGGACTTAACAGCGTCTGCGAAGATCTCTCTTGTCTTCGGTCCGATATCCATACCCATCTCATCCGGCTCCATGCTGCCCTCAACTACACGGCTAGGAGCATCATTGCTGAACTCTTTTGCGACAACGGTGTCAACCGGCAGTAATAAGTTCACACCTTTTTCATTTGCCTTTGCAACCATCTCGTTGGCGTAATCCAGATAGTCTTCTTCCAGAAGGGATTTACCAACTTCATTGCCCTGTGCTTTTGCAAATGTATAAGCCATTCCGCCGCCGATGATCAGAGTGTCAACCTTGTCAAGCAGGTTGTTGATCACGGAGATCTTGGAGGAAACTTTCGCACCGCCAAGGATAGCAACGAACGGTCTTTCCGGATTGTTGACTGCATTTCCGAGGAAATCGATTTCTTTCTGCATTAAGTATCCGACAACGGCTGTGTCAACATATTTTGTCACGCCAACGTTGGAGCAGTGTGCTCTGTGAGCGGTACCGAAAGCGTCGTTTACGAAAACATCACAGAGAGAAGCCAGTTCTTTGGAGAAGTTGTCCTCGTTCTTTGTCTCTTCTGCACGGTAACGGGTGTTCTCTAATAATACAACGTCTCCGTCCTTCATTGCCGCAACGGCTGCCTTTGCGTTTGGTCCCACTACCTCAGGGTCAGCAGCAAATTTTACTTCCTGTCCGAGTAATTCAGATAAACGTACTGCTACAGGAGCCAGGGATAATTCCGGTTTCGGCTCTCCCTTCGGTTTGCCCAGGTGGGAGCAGAGGATCACTTTTCCGCCGTCTGCGATCAGCTTCTTGATCGTTGGCAGTGCAGCGACAAGACGGTTCTCGTCTGTGATCTTTCCATCCTGCAGAGGTACGTTGAAGTCACAGCGAACCAGAACTCTTAAACCTTTAACATTGATATCATCTACTGATTTTTTATTCAGCATGGGTGTAATCTCCTCTCTATAACACAAACAGGGTCCGGTCCAACAGACCGGACCCATGTCTGGATCTTATATATTCTTATATTTTGATCGTCTTTGATTAAGCTAACTCAGCGAAGTATTTGATTGTACGAACCATCTGAGATGTGTAGCTGTTCTCGTTGTCGTACCATGAAACAACCTGTACTTCGTATAAGTCGTCAGCGATCTGGCAAACCATTGTCTGAGTAGCATCGAATAAGGAACCGTATGTCATTCCAACGATATCAGAGGAAACGATCTCGTCTTCGTTGTAACCGAAGGACTCGTTAGCTGCTGCTTTCATAGCTGCGTTGATGCCGTCAACTGTGATATCTTTTCCTTTTACTACTGCTGTAAGGATTGTTGTGGATCCTGTAGGAGTAGGAACACGCTGAGCGGAACCGATTAATTTACCATTTAATTCCGGAATAACCAGACCGATTGCTTTTGCAGCACCTGTGCTGTTAGGAACGATGTTCACTGCAGCTGCACGGGAACGTCTCTTGTCACCTTTTCTCTGTGGGCCATCCAGTGTCATCTGGTCGCCTGTGTAAGCATGGATTGTTACCATGATACCACTCTGGATAGGAGCGTATTTGTTTAATGCGTCTGCCATAGGTGCAAGACAGTTTGTTGTACAGGAAGCTGCGGAGATGATAGTATCATCAGCTTTCAGTGTCTCGTGGTTTGTGTTGTAAACGATTGTAGGCAGGTCATTTCCAGCTGGAGCGGAGATAACAACCTTTTTAGCGCCGGCATTGATATGAGCCTGAGCTTTTGCTTTGCTTGTGTAGAATCCGGAGCACTCCAGAACTACGTCAACACCGATTTCTCCCCATGGGCAATCGTTTGCATCCGGGTATTTGTAGATCTTGATCTCTTTTCCGTCAACTGTGATGGAGTCTTCACCGTAGGAAACTTTGTCGCATAATGCGTATCTTCCCTGTGAAGAATCGTATTTTAACAGATGAGCTAACATTTCAGGACTTGTTAAGTCATTGATAGCTACTACTTCGTAACCTTCTGCTCCAAACATCTGTCTGAAAGCAAGACGACCGATACGACCGAAACCATTGATTGCTACTTTTACTGCCATGATAATTCCTCCTAAGTTTTTAGAAATTGTTAAAGATTCAGGAACAGGACTTCTTGTCCACATCCTATAAAAGATTTGCATTTATATGTCAAACCTTTAACTATTTTACCTAATTTATGGCTTTTTTTCAAGTAAAAATTTGCATAAAAAAAAGAAAAATATTCTCCCTTATTTTATGCTATTATTATAGAGTAACCGATAAATCTGATTTTATTCATAAATAACATACACGAAAGGAGTATCTTAATGCTGATAAGTGACACACATTTGCACAGTTTTTTCTCCTCAGATTCCGAGGCTTCCATGGAAGAGATGGTTCTGGGCGGAATCAACAGAGGTCTTCGCACCCTCTGTTTCACGGAGCACTACGATCACGACTTCCCTGTGACGGAGGACGGACTGGATTTTCAGCTGGATTTTGACGCCTACTACAGCATGTTTCTCAAAATGAAAGAAAAATATGCATCGCAGATCGAACTGCTCCACGGTATCGAGCTGGGCGTGCAGAAACAGTCCGGCCCGGCGCTCATCAACTTTTACAGCAAGATCGGCGGACGCTACGATTTTATCATCAACTCCTGCCATCTGGTGGACGGCGTGGACCCTTATGAAAAAGTATTTTTTGAAACGCACACACCGGAAGAGGGAATTCGCCGCTACTTCGAGAGTATCCTGGAGAACATCACTGTTTATCCGTACTTTCAGACCGCCGGTCATCTGGACTATATCTGCCGCTACATCCCGCAGCCGCGCCCGGAATTTCACTATGAGCAGTATGCGGACGTCCTGGATCCGATCCTGCGGTATTTGATTGACAACGGCAAGGCGCTGGAGGTCAACACCGCCGGATTGAAAAAAGGGCTTCCGTGGCCGAATCCTCACATGGAGATCTTAAAGCGCTACCGCGCTCTCGGCGGAGAACTCATCACCATCGGAAGCGATGCTCACCGGCCGGAAGACATCGCCTACGCCTTTGACCGACTGCCGGATATCCTGACAGAGGCAGGATTTCAATATTACGCCCTTTACCGGTCGCAGCAGCCGGTCTTTATTCCGATCAGTTAAACGACCGGAAACCACAAGAAAACAGAGGCCGCAGTCTCATATTTCTCCCCTTACAGTCTCCGTCTGTGTATTGCCATAACAATACCGGCAGCAAGGAGCAGGACAGGCAGTACGAACACGCAGCCGACCAGCGTCACTTTCTGGCTGAATGCCGGAACGATGGCAGTATCTACAGACAGATCTTTGGCACGGATGGAAATTTTACTTTCCTGCTGACTTAAATAGTTGATTCCGTTTAAGACAAAATCCGTGTTGGCGCCGCCGACCGCATAGTCAATGGAGGTCTCCAGCATATTGCTGCATCCGGTCACGATCACCCGGCCTCCCGTATCATCGGAAGCCGCCATGGCGATGGAGAACGGCCCGTCGATATCGCCATCTTCTTTCTCGATGGTGGAACTTTCGGTGTCCACCTTCGAGTAGGCTTCGTCGCTGGTGGCAAGGAGGGAGGTCACTGTGTACGTTTCCTCTTCTTCGTCACTGCTGTCTGCGGCGTCGGTTCTTTCTTCCGCGCCATCCGCTGTCTCTTCTTCCTCCTGCGGCGTGACGTCTTTAAGACCTTTAGCGCTCGGAGCCAGAATATAAACATTGCTGTCATACTGGGCATCGGTCACCTCGGAGTACTCGATCTCCGGAAGCAGATAGATCGGATACTGGGTATACATGTTGCTGTCCGTTTCCACTACAACTCTCGGCTCCACGCCGATATTGTATTCTTCAAGCAGTGCATAAAGCTGCGGCAGGTCATCCACGCTGGCGTCCAGGAACACATACAGCTTGCCGCCGTTTTGCATATACGTTTCAATCTGCGCCTTTTCCTCCTCTGTGATATCGGTCTGCGCACCGTTGATCAGAAGGATCTCACAGTCTGCCGGCACAGCGCCGGCAGAAAGCAGATTTAAGGACTCGACCGCGTAATTGTCCCCCTCAAAGCTGCTGACAATGTCCGTGGAGAGATCTTTCTCCGAGTGGCCGCTCAACGTATATACGACCGGCGTCTCCGCAGAAGTTACATAATTAATGGCTTCGGTGAGCAGCTTTTCCACCTGCAGTTCATCTGCGGAATAGGAATAACTGCTGTCATAGCTGTAGCTGATAAAGTCATTCGAGGAAACATACCGGTTCTTGTCACCGCAGACCACGATGACGCTGTCATTGCTGACTTCCTCCGAATCATCCACATAATCTTTCGTAAAGTTCGGATACAGCTCCGGGTCTTTATATTCAATGTGGATCTTCGAAGATAACTTCTTATATTCATTAAAAATCTGTTCATAGGCGCCATTGACATCAGACTCCGCATTGATGACATAGAAAGTGACATCCTTATCGAGCGCCTTTACGATACTTTTTGTCTGATCAGACAGAGAGTACAGCTGATTGGCCGTCACATCGACGCTGAAATCCTTCCAGGTGATCAGCGCGTTGGCGCCCACGGCAAGGATCAGCACAAGGGCAACGGCCACCGCGGAAAACAACCCTTTCTTAAAATGCCGGTTTTTAAACATCTGCTTTCCGCTCATTTTCTTTTTATCTCTGCTCTCTGCCTTTTCTTCTGCAGGCATTCTTTCTGTTTCCGTATTCTTTTTCTTCAGATCTTTTTTCCAAAATTTCTTATTCATATCCTGTCTGCCACCTCCTAATTCCATCTGCGTTTTTCCATTGTCTGAACAGACAGGAAAAGAAATACCGCGATAAACGACAGATAATACACAACAGAAGAAGCGTTCAGAATGCCGGAACAGAAATCATTGAACCGGGCCATGATGGAAAACCAGTCGATGATCTTTGAAAGTCCGTTATCAAAAATCTCCGGTTTCTGCCAGGCGCAAACTCCCAGGACAGCCGCCCCGATCACTGCCACGAGCGCTCCCACCCGGATGCTCTTCGTCTGTTCCAGGAAAAACCAGGCCAGCAGTAAAACGACTGCGCCGCAGACAATGTAAGTGTATCTTGCTCTTCCCGGCACGATGTCAGAAAGATTCGGCAGAAGCATGCAGAGCAGAACCACGCCGAAAGAAATACCGGCCGCGATCATCTGACTTTCCGTGATGGACGAAATGAACAGTCCGATGGCGAGGAGACTCGCTCCCACGAGAAAATAGCCAAGACCGCCGGTGAGCACGGTGATCCAGCTCACATCCCCGTACAGGCTCAACACCGCCGCCTGCAAAAATGTAATGATGACTGCCGCGAGCAGCAGGGTGAGCACCGCGAAATATTTTCCGAGAATGATGCCCGTCACCCGCACCGGGACGGTGAGAAGAAGCTGGTCCGTCTTCTGCCTGCGCTCCTCCGCCATGAGCCGCATGGTTAGGATCGGCACGATGATAATAAAAATGATCGTGATATTCGGGTAAATATTCGCCGCGTAATCCGTGTATCCATAGGACATGCATATCACAGAAAAATACACGCCGGAAATGGCGAGAAACAACGCCAGAAATAAATAGGCGGATAATGAGTGAAAATATGATCTCATTTCTTTTTTATAGATTGCTCTCATGATTCTTCTTCCTCTCCTTCCCTGCCGGTTAATTTCAGGAAGACTTCCTCAAGACTGAGTGTCTCCATCTCCATCTTGACGATCGGCAGTTTTTTATCTGCGAACTCAAAAAACAGAGCGTCACGGATATCTTCCGTACCTTCTGTCTCCGCAGTCACATCGAGGACGCCGTCGTACTCTCCCGTCACTTCATAGGACGCAATGTATTCGGACGCCTCCAGCGCTTCCTCGATCTGCTCCCGCTCTCCCTTGACAGAAAGCAAGATCCGGTTCTTATCCGCAAAATGCTCTGACAGATGTTCCGGCGTATCCTCCGCCACCAGTTTTCCCTGGTCGATGATCAGCACATAATCACAGATGGCATTGACTTCCGACAGGATGTGAGAACTTAAAATGATCGTATGTTTTTCTCCCAGTTTCTTAATGAGCGCGCGGATCTCTATGATCTGATTCGGGTCAAGTCCCACTGTCGGCTCATCGAGAATGAGCAGCGGCGGATTACCGATCAGCGCCTGGGCAAGCCCCACTCTCTGTTTATATCCTTTGGACAGATTTCGTATGAGACGCCCCTTCACATCAGAGATCTTTACCGCTTCCGATACCTCATCAATGTTTTCCTTCCTGTCTTTCTTCTTCCGGATTCCCTTCAGACTGCAGACAAAGTCCAGATACTCCTCCACCGTCATCTCCTCATAAAGCGGAGGGATCTCCGGCAGATAACCGATACGTTTCTTTGCCTGTAAGGGCTGCTCCAGAATATCGTATCCCCCGATCTTTACCGTGCCGGATGTGGAAGAAATATATCCGGTCATGATGTTCATGGTCGTGGACTTCCCCGCGCCGTTTGGACCGAGAAGTCCGACGATCTGTCCCTCTCCGACTGTAAAGCTGATTCCCTTTACAGCATGATGATTTCCATAATCTTTTACGAGATTCGTCACTTCAATCATAATCAGCCTCCATTATTTTTCCGCAGCGCCTCTTCGATATCTCCCTCTGACAGGAAGCCCCGTCGGCCTGCGGTGATTTTACTTCGTACATACTATGAGTCATTTGAGATAATTTTGTGAACAATCTGCTGATTTCACATTTTTTTCACGATTTACTTTCATAAAACTGTCAAATCTATTTCTTTCGTATTCTTATCGAAAACAAACCTGTACGGCCGTCCATTTCCTCTTCCAATCCCCATCTTTATTATCAAAAGTTCATTTATATGCAGAAAAACTTTATTTTTTTAATTTTTATACACTATTTTTTCCGCAACTTTATTGTTATTTCATTATTTTCTTCAGAATTTCTCTCATTTTCCGCTTCTTTTTTGAAGGAAGTAATTTATAAACCATCATTTTTTTTGCCTTTCTCCTTAAAAACCCCAATTTTTCTGCCCTGATATGAAATTTTTTTAAGGAAAATTGTAGTTTTTCCCATTCTTTTTATTGATTATGAGAAAACAATATAGTATAATAAGTGGCGTTGAAGAAAACAGAATAAGCATTTATGCATTTTAAGGAGGATTAATTATGTCTTACGTTGATGACGTACTCGCAAGAGTAATTGCGAAAAATCCAAGCGAGCCGGAATTCCATCAGGCTGTCACAGAAGTATTTGAGTCTCTTCGTCCGGTCATTGAGGCCAATGAAGAATTTTACAAAAAAGAAGCGATTCTTGAAAGACTGACCGAGCCGGAAAGAATGATCAAATTCCGCGTTCCGTGGGTTGACGATAAAGGAAATGTACAGGTGAATATGGGTATCCGCGTGCAGTTCAACAGCGCGATCGGACCTTACAAGGGAGGCTTACGTTTCCATCCTTCTGTAAACCAGGGCATCATCAAGTTCTTAGGTTTTGAGCAGATCTTCAAAAACTCCTTAACCGGTCTTCCGATCGGCGGCGGCAAAGGTGGTTCTGACTTTGACCCGAAGGGCAAATCTGACCGTGAAGTTATGGCATTCTGCCAGAGCTTTATGTCCGAGCTTTATAAACACATCGGTCCTAACTGCGACGTCCCTGCCGGTGACATCGGTGTAGGCGGAAGAGAGATCGGTTACTTATTCGGACAGTACAAGAGACTGAGCACACGCTACGAAGGCGTGCTGACCGGTAAAGGTCTTACTTACGGCGGTTCCCTCGCAAGAACAGAAGCTACCGGTTACGGTCTTGTATATATTACAGAAGAGTTATTAAAAGATCACGGCATGGATATGGCCGGCAAGACTGTCTGCGTTTCCGGCGCCGGCAACGTAGCGATCTACGCTATCGAAAAAGCACAGCAGCTTGGCGCAAAAGTTGTGACCTGTTCCGATTCCACCGGCTGGGTATATGATCCGGAAGGCATCGATGTCGCTGCATTAAAAGAGATCAAAGAAGTAAACCGCGCACGTCTGACCGAATACAAGAAATATCGTCCAAACAGCGAGTACCATGAAGGCCGCGGCGTATGGCAGGTAAAATGTGATGTCGCTCTTCCATGTGCTACACAGAACGAGCTGCTCTTAGACGACGCAAAACAGTTAGTCGCTAACGGATGTGTCGCTGTCGCAGAGGGCGCTAACATGCCTACTACTCTGGACGCAACCAAATATCTTCAGGATAACGGCGTATACTTCGTTCCTGGAAAAGCTTCCAACGCCGGCGGTGTTGCCGTATCCGCTCTGGAGATGTCCCAGAACAGCGAGAGATTAAGCTGGAGCTTCGAGGATGTTGACGGAAGATTACAGGGCATCATGGCAAACATCTACCACAACATTTCTGATGCAGCAAAACGTTACGACATGGAAGGCAACTACGTGGCAGGCGCTAACATCGCCGGCTTCGAGAAAGTTGTAAACGCTATGCTGGCTCAGGGCGTTTGCTAAGATCTGCCTGAATTCTGAGGAATTGTATCTGTAAAAATACTTGCCAAATATCGGCAGGTACTATATAATAGCAACGACGCAAAGGAGTGTCCCTGTTTGAGGGATACTCCTTTTCTTGTTTTTGTAGTTTACCAGGAGATAGACTGCATAGATATATCATACATAATTTACTGCTCAGGATGCATTATTGCTGTTTCTCTACCGGAGGTTGATTTTTATGGATAAAATTGATAAAAAAATTATTTCACTATTACAGGAAAATGCCAGATACCCTTTAAAGTACCTGGCACAGAAGGTCTTCTTATCCTCTCCCGCCGTCTCCACCCGCATTGAACGGCTGGAAAAAAGCGGCGTCATCACCGGATATCATGCAACGGTGGACCCGGTGGCCTTAGGCTACCACATCACCGCTTTCATTAACCTGACGCTGGACCCAAAACAAAAGGATGAGTTTTATCCTTATGTTACGGACTGTCCGAACGTTCTGGAATGTAACTGCGTCACCGGCCTTTACTCCATCATGTTAAAGGTCGCCTTTCCAAGCACTATGGAACTGGACACCTTTATCGGGCATCTGCAAAAATACGGCAACACCCAGACGCAGATCGTGTTCTCCACGGCGGTCCCGCCGAGAGGGATTCATCTCCCGCAGGAGGAAGAAGAAACAGATGTCTCACAGAGCGAATAGCCGCGCAGCGCTAATTCTCCTTTTATGACTGTTTTCTATTTTTTTCATTACATTTCCTTGCCTTCTGCATATCCTGCCGTTATAATAAGCGGTAACTACGACAGAACAGAAAGCAAGGAGATATCATTCTGATCTTCCCGTTCTGGGACACTGTACTTTACATCCTGAACGGCTTTCTGATGGCGGCCATCGGCTTTGCTCTGGTGGATATTTTAAACCGAAGCGAACGGTTCTCCATTCAACTCTCTCCGGTATTTCTCGCTATTGTCGCCTTCTGCTTTTCCATGACCATCGGCGTTGTATGGGAGTTTTTTGAATTCGCCATGGACAACTTCTTCTCCCTGGACATGCAGAAGGATACCGTCATCCACTCCTTCCAGTCCGTGCTGCTGGACCCGACCAAAAGTAACATCCCCGTCCCCGTGGATCACATTCAGGCCGTGGCAGTCAACGGAAAAAGCCTTGGACTCGGCGGCTATCTGGATATCGGGCTCATTGATACCATGAACGACCTGCTGGTCAACTTCGTTGGCGCCATTCTATTTTCCACCATCGGCTATTTCTATGTGAAAACCCGGGGAAAAGGACGTTTTGCCCGACTGTTCATCCCGCGGCTCAAAGAGAAAAACGCCGACTTTCTGGCACAGGCAGAGGAGGAGGAAAAGGGTTAGATAAAGCGGCAGCGACACAGACAATTGAATTCTCATTAATTTGCAGGAAGAAAAATTTACCGGGAGTTAAACGGAACGCAGTATTTTCTCCATCTTCTTTCCCTTTGCCAGCTCATCAATGAGCTTGTCCAGCCAGCGTATCTTCTGCATAAGCGGATCTTCGATCTCCTCCACACGAACGCCGCAGACAACACCTTTGATCAACGCCGCATTGGGATTCATCTGCGGCGCTTCCTCAAAAAATGTCTGCAGGCTGACATTTCCGTCAATCTGCGCCTGCAGACTCTCCGGATCATAGCCGGTAAGCCAGCATATAATCTCGTCCACTTCTTCTTTTGTCTGATTTTTCCGCTCTGCCTTTTGAATATAGAGCAGATATATTTTACTGAAACTCATTGCAAATACTTTTTGATTATCCATTCCTTCTCCTTTCCTGACGCTTTTATTGTTCAATTGGGATTTGTCGATGGGGTTGTCGAGATGAAACTGCGATCTTAATAGAATCTGAGGATGTGGAAACAGACGAGATTTGCAACGCTGTATATGCCATAGAAAAACGCAGGCGGGAAGCTCTTCTCCTCCACCTCGGCAGGCTGATTGTGGGAATAGCATCATAACCTTCCCATGACGCCTGCGCTCCCAGTCGTCGCCGACCTTTCCCGCTGTGTTTTTCTACCTGGATAGTATGCCGCAAATCTCTGTCTGACTTCATCACTAAGATTATGGCAAAATGTTCGTTTCATCTCGAGCGCAT
>DXGQ01000053.1 GCA_019113845.1 Candidatus Anaerobutyricum avicola | reverse complement strand
CTATATAGAAGAATCGGTTTGCGGCTGTTTTATCTGTCCGGGGAGCGGGAAATACCCGGCTATAACTGTCAGATTGCTACTGATAAGGCGATAACAGGCAACAGGTATCATGATACTCCTGTCCGGTCATAAAGTCGAGCATATAGGATGTCGCAACAAGTGAGGGCAGCTTTGGGAGAACCTCAGAGGGGCACAGGCCCGTGGAGCTGATCAGCAGTCAGCCGCTTGATGATTTCCCTGCATGAAATACATGCGATAACAGCCGGGGTGTCGAGGACAAATAGGCTGAAACAGGCATTTATGGTAGCCGGATACAGAGAAATGTTTTGTGTCCGGCTGATACATACCCGTTCTAAGTGATTGTTTCCAATGAACGGGAGAACGCCTTACGGACAAAGTAAGTTCTAAGGTGTATATCGGAAGGAGATGTGATTGTGGAAGAACAAGTAATGCGGCGTGGAGAGATCTATCACGCAGATCTGAATCCTGTTTTCGGGAGTGAGCAGGGTGGATACCGCCCGGTTCTGATCATCCAGAACAACCGGGGAAATCAGCACAGCCCAACGGTTATTGTTGCGGCTATTACGAGCCAGCCAAAGACCAAACTGCCGACACATGTACCAATAAATGGGATCAGAGGTCTGGAGAAAGAGTCCTTTGTGCTGTTGGAGCAGATCCGGACAGTAGATAAAAGGCGCTTGGATGATTATGTTGGCAGATTAAACCGGGATCAGATGAACAGAGTAGAGAAAGCGTTGCGTACAAGCATGGAGATCAAAAAACTGGACAAGCCGGTTCTGATGTGTTTATGTCCGGTGTGTGCAAAGCCATTTTACAATTCAAAGGAACATTTTATCATCCGTGCGGATCGGGGCCAGACAATAAAGGAAACGTGCATGTTCTGTAATGTGCGGCAGGGATACGATTATCTAATAAGGAAGAAATATTATTGAGAACAGGAAAAATCAGTTTGTCAAGTATGCGATTGAAAAAAATCGCACATTGGACGGTAAGAGGGCTGTGCGTTATTTTATAGGCGTACAGTCCTTTTATTGCCTGATCAGCGAAGGGAGGTGCAGTCATGACAGATTCTATTGATATATCAAAAAAAGTATATGAAGCGGAGGACATCCAGAAACTGCTTGGACTGGGGAGATCAAAAACCTACGAATTTCTGGATGAGGTTTTTCAAAAGCAGGAACCGTTCCGTGTCATCAAGATTGGGAAATTATATAGAATTCCCTGTGCCCTGTTTGACAGATGGCTGTATGGGGAATAGGAAAAGCAAGGTGTGAAATCAATGAATCAGAACAATCAGTTGACAGAAGCGGAAAAGAAAGAAGTACAGGAAGAAAAAAGGGTTGTCTTTTTTGAAGGGAATTCCTGGTATCACAGGACGAAAGAACTGATGGATGATCTGACCACCAAATACAGCAAAAAAGGTGGTTTTAAGACTCCGGAAGAGGCAGAGAAAAGCTACTGGGAATATGAGGAGCGTTACCGGGAAAAGCAGAGAGAATTTCAAGTTGCCTTTTTAAAGAGTAAGGAAGTTCTGTTTGGAGAATACCTTCAATATTGGTTTGAACATATTTATTCGCTGCGGATTGAGACTACGACAAGAATGTTGGGATCTTATACGCTGTATGAATTGATCCTGCCCAGTATGGAGACAGACATAAAGCTGAAATTTGTTACAGTGGAATATCTGGATCAGCTACTGGAGCAGGTGTCAAAAATCTGTTCTTCGGCAGGTAATAAAGGAAGAGAACTGTTGAGTCTGGCATTCAAAGACGCTCTGTTTGACGGATTTATCAATTATAATCCGGTTCCGGAGACAAAGCCTTATCCGAGGACAAAGCCTAAGATCAGAATATTCAGTAAAGCGAAGCTGAAAGTGTTCCTGCAGGCGGCCAGTAAGAACCCGTGGTATCTGGAAATTTTACTGGGATTGTTCTGCGGTCTGAGAAAAGGAGAAATCCTTGGATTGAAATTCAGTGATTTTGACTTTGAAAAACAGACCGTCAGGATCAGCCGCCAGTTAGTGGCAAACCCTAAAGTAAAAGAAGGATTTGAAATTGAAGAATATACGGTTGTCGAGCGTGATCCTAAAACAGAGAACAGTTTCCGGATACTGAAAGTTCCAAAGGCGATCATGAAAGAGGTGGAGCGCAGGCTCCATTATGTAGAGATGAAGAAAGAATGGTACGCCGGAAATTATGAAGATCATGGGTATGTCAGCAGCCGGGAGGACGGAAAGCCGAGAGGGTTAAGTTCCATGAACCAGGCGCTGACAAAACTTTGCGAGAGAAACGGACTTCCCGTTATCACTGTCCACGGGCTGCGCCATATGTTTGCGACTATTTTGATCGAGAGGGGCGTCCCGTTGGTAAAGATCTCCGGATTGTTAGGTCATAATTCCATTCATACCACTTACGAATACTACTGTGAGGTTATGGATGAGAAAGATAAGATCATTGCATTTATGAACGATACGTTTGTTCCGGAGCGGACAGGGACGGAGGGATAACAGGATGAAGAAATTCGACTTTAAAAAATATGTGGAATTTAAAGTGTATTCTGTTACGACCATAAAGAAAGGCTATGGGTTCCGTGTTCTGCTGAAATTTGCAGACGGTTCCGATACTACCCAGCAGCACGCCGGGTTCTGCAGCAAGCGGGAGGCAAATGCACAAAGAGATGAAGTCATCGGGCAGCTTCATGCGGGAACTTACATTGTATATGGAAAGATTAAAGTAGCGGACTTCATGGAGTTCTGGCTGGAAGAGATTATGCGTCCCCGGATAGCGGATAACAGCTACAATGGCTATAAAAATGTGGTTTACAACTACGTGAATCCGCAACTGGGGAAAATGTATATGGCAACACTGAACCAGGGATATATCAGAAAGCTGTATAATTCGATTGCGGAGAAATATGAGTCTATTGCACGGCTGGCGAAAACCGTCATGAATACAGCACTGGCTTATGCGAAATCGAAGAATGTAATAGCGGTAAATCCTGCGGAGGGTGTTCCGCTGCCAAAGAAGATAAAGAAAAAACCATACCGTGAGTTAAAGATAGATGTAAGCAAGACACTGACGCTCCCGCAGGTATTTCAGTTGGTAGAGGCAAGCAAAGCGACGCCGATCCATATGCAGATCTTATTTGCAGTTCTGATGGGCCTGCGGCGTGGAGAGATCAACGGACTGAAATACAGTGATGTGGATTATATCAACCGCACGTTGAAAATACAGCGGCAGTTAGGGAAAAAGCCAAACTCCAAAGCAGAGGATGTGCCGCCTAAAATGCTGACAAAACAGGAGATCAAGCCTAAAACTCCGTCCAGTATCAGAGAGATACCGATCCCGGATTATGTGTTTGAGGCAATTCTGGAACAGCGCCGGATTTACGAGAAGAACCGCAGACGGCGGAGCAAAGAGTTTCGTGACTGGGATTACATCTGTTGTTCCACTTATGGAAATCCGAGAAGTAAAAGCTATCACCACAAATATTTTAAAGAACTGCTTGCTTCACTGGGGCTTCCGGATATTCATTTCCATCAGCTAAGAAATACATATACGACCATTCTTTTGAAACATGACTTTAATATCAAAGGAATCTCGCATATGTTAGGACATTCAAAAGAGATTATATCAGCAGACGTCTATGGCGATACTGCGGAGATCATTGAGGATTGCTTATATGCGATTGAACCATTTATGGAAGAAGTCCTTCCGGAAAGCCGGGAAGAGAAATACTATGATTACTCTGATCTGAGGGAAATAGACGAGGCAGCCGAGGAATATTTAATAGCGGCATGACAACAATATAAGGAAGGAATGATAAAAAGTACAGATGTACACTCGAACATTTGTACTTTTTTTAATCTTCATCCTATATACTTTTATCATTATCTTTGCTATAATGTGCGAAAAGGGCAGAAAAAGGCCGGAGGTTTTTCGAGGTTCTCTGCCCGTGCATGCTATCTTGTGCTATTTAGTCCTCAAAAAAGCGTTTTGTGACTTTTGCCTTTCTGGATTCGTAATGGTGTCCTATAAGGCTATTATTTTGACATTTTCGTTACGAATGATTTTTTTGAGGGTGGCTGATATTGAACGTATCAAAAGTCACAAAGGAGAGATTTCGCTATGGATAAATTTGTTTTAAAGGCCCCGTATCAGCCGACAGGCGACCAGCCCCAGGCAATCGAGGCGCTTGTAAAAGGATTCCGGGAAGGCAATCAATGCCAGACTTTACTGGGGGTTACGGGTTCCGGTAAGACTTTCACCATGGCCAACGTGATCCAGGCATTGAACAAGCCAACGCTGGTCATCGCCCATAATAAAACACTGGCTGCTCAGTTGTACGGAGAATTCAAGGAGATGTTCCCTGATAACGCAGTGGAGTATTTTGTCTCCTACTATGATTATTATCAGCCGGAAGCCTATGTGCCGTCCACGGACACCTATATCGAGAAGGATTCCTCCATCAATGACGAGATCGATAAGTTGCGCCACAGCGCCACGGCGGCGCTCATTGAGCGAAAAGATGTCATTGTGGTGTCGTCGGTGTCCTGTATTTACGGGATCGGTAGCAAGAAGGACTACGAGGAGATGATGATCTCTCTGCGTCCGGGAATGGAGATTGACCGGGATGAGCTTGTGCGGCGGCTGATCGATATCCAGTATGTGAGAAATGAGCTGGATTTTAAGAGAGGAAGTTTCCGGGTGCGGGGCGACGTGCTGGAGATTTTGCCGGTATCTACCTTTGAAGATGCCATCCGGGTGGAGTTTTTCGGGGATGAGATTGACCGGATCGTGCAGGTGGACATTCTGACCGGGGAGATTAAGGCGAGCCTGAACTTCGCGGCGATATTTCCGGCGTCTCATTATGTGGTGCCGCAGGAGCAGATTGACCGCGCGGTGGTGACGATCAGGGAAGAGCTGGAAGAGAGGGTGGCGTGGTTTAAAGAGCATGACCAGCTTCTGGAAGCGCAGCGGATCGCGGAGAGGACGAACTTTGACATAGAGATGCTGAAGGAAACCGGATTTTGTTCCGGCATCGAGAATTATTCCAGACATCTGACCGGCTTGGCGCCGGGAGAGGCGCCATATACGCTCATCGACTTCTTTGGGGATGACTTTCTCATGATCGTGGACGAGTCGCACATCACGATCCCGCAGGTGCGGGGCATGTATGCCGGTGACCGCTCGAGGAAGCAGACGCTGGTGGATTACGGCTTTCGTCTGCCGTCGGCGCTGGACAACCGGCCGCTTAATTTTTCTGAGTTTGAGGAACATATTGATCAGATGCTTTTTGTGTCCGCCACGCCGAATGTGTACGAGGAGGAGCACGAGATGCTCCGGGCGGAACAAATCATCCGTCCGACCGGCCTTCTGGACCCGCCGATTGACGTGCGTCCGGTGGAGGGACAAATTGATGATCTGATCAGCGAGATCAATAAGGAAGTGGAAAAGAAACATAAGATTCTGGTGACGACCCTTACAAAGCGGATGGCGGAGGATCTGACTTCTTATATGAAGGAAATGGATATCCGGGTCAAATATCTCCACTCGGATATCGATACGCTGGAGCGGATCGAGATCGTGCGCGATCTCCGGATGGACGTCTTTGATGTGCTGGTGGGTATCAACCTGCTGCGGGAGGGTCTGGATATTCCGGAAGTGACGCTCATCGCCATTCTGGATGCGGATAAAGAAGGATTCCTGCGGTCTGAGACCTCGCTGGTGCAGACCATCGGCCGTGCCGCCCGCAATGCCGAGGGGCATGTGATCATGTACGCGGATACTGTCACCGATTCCATGCGGGCCGCCATCAGTGAGACGGAACGGCGTCGGAAGATACAGATGGAATACAATGAGGAGCATGGTATCACGCCGCAGACCATCCAAAAGGCGGTCCGGGATGTGATCTCCATCACCAACGACGAGGAGAGAGAAGAGCCGGGACGCGGTCTCAAGAAAGACATGGAGTCTATGGATAAGAAGGAATTAAAAGAAATGATCGCCAAACTGACAAAAAAGATGAATCAGGCGGCGGCGGAATTAAACTTCGAGGAAGCGGCCGTGCTGCGTGACGAGCTGAAAAAATATAAGATCGCCCTACGGGATTTTGATTAGAAAATCCCCGAAAGCTCTTGCAAAATATTTTATAAAACGGTAAGATAGCCGAAAACGATTGTTCAGAAAACGTACAACGGGATTGTAGTACATCTGCTGAAAATGTGCAGATTGCTGCCAGAGATACATTTACGGAAAGTGTACGACTGGCAACGCGGTACATTTTTTGTGAGCGATAGGAAAGTATATAGTAACTATATGAGGAGATATACATGAGCGAAAAAAAAGAATATATTCGGATTCGGGGAGCCAGAGAGCATAACCTGAAGAATATTGATGTAAATATACCGAGAAATGAATTTGTGGTGCTGACGGGACTGAGCGGCTCCGGCAAGTCTTCTCTCGCCTTTGACACGATTTACGCAGAGGGACAGCGGCGATACATGGAGTCGCTGTCTTCTTACGCCAGACAGTTTCTGGGACAGATGGAGAAGCCGGATGTGGATGATATCCAGGGATTGTCGCCTGCCATCTCCATCGATCAGAAGTCGACCAACCGGAATCCCCGCTCCACGGTGGGAACAGTGACGGAGATCTATGATTATCTCCGTCTGCTTTATGCCCGGGTGGGGATTCCCCACTGTCCGAAATGTGGCAAGGTCATTGCGAAGCAGACCGTAGATCAGATCGTGGATACTTTGATGGCTCTGCCGGAGCGGACAAAGATCCAGCTTTTGGCGCCGATTGTGCGGGGCAGAAAAGGCGAGCATGTGAAGATATTGGACAACGCCAGACGCAGCGGCTATGTCCGGGTACGCATTGACGGAAATCTGTACGATCTGTCCGAGGAGATCAAGCTGGAAAAAAATAAAAAGCATAACATAGAGATCGTGGTGGACCGTCTGATCGTGAAGGAAGGGATTGAGCAGAGACTGACAGATTCCGTGGAGACGGTCATGGGACTGACCGGCGGTCTTCTTCTGGTGGATGCCAACGGAGAGCCGATGAATTTCAGTCAGAGTTTTTCCTGCCCGGACTGCGGCATCAGCATTGACGAGATTGAGCCGAGAAGTTTTTCTTTCAATAATCCATTTGGCGCCTGCCCGGTCTGTCACGGACTGGGATTCAAGATGGAGTTTGACGTGGATCTGATGATTCCGGATAAGCGTCTGAGTATTGCCGAGGGAGCCATCACCGTCCTTGGATGGCAGTCCTGCACCGACCCGAAAAGCTACACGAGAGCGATCCTTGACGCGCTGGCGGAGGAATATGGGTTTGACCTTCACACACCGTTCCAGGACCTTCCGGAAGAGATTCAGCACATGCTCATCTACGGTACGGACGGCCGGGAAGTGACGGTGCATTATAAAGGAAAACGGGGAGAGGGCTACTACGATGTGGCCTTTGAAGGACTCATAAAAAATGTACAGAGAAGATACCGGGAGAATCATTCCGAGAGGCAGAAGGCGGAGTATGAGAACTTTATGACAGTGACCCCGTGTGATGCCTGCCACGGGCAGCGTCTGAAAGAAGAGTCGCTGGCAGTGACGGTGGGAGATTATAATATCGCGCAGCTGACGAACCTTTCGGTGAAGCGGTTGATGGAGTTTTTCCGGGATATTCGGCTTTCGGAGCGTCAGCTCATGATCGGAAAACAGATCCTCCGGGAGATCCGGGGAAGAATCGGTTTCTTAAACGATGTGGGGCTTGACTATCTGAGTCTCTCCCAGGCGACGGGAACCCTGTCCGGCGGGGAAGCCCAGCGTATCCGTCTGGCTACCCAGATCGGCTCCGGTCTGGTGGGAGTGGCGTACATTCTGGATGAGCCGAGCATCGGTCTTCACCAGAGAGACAATGATAAACTGATCCACGCGCTGAAAAGTCTCCGGGATCTGGGAAATTCTCTCATTGTGGTGGAGCACGACGAGGATACGATGCTGGCGGCAGATTATATCGTGGATATCGGTCCGGAAGCCGGAGAGCATGGCGGCGAAGTGGTCGCCACGGGAACGGCGGAGGAGCTGATGCGTAATCCGAATTCCATTACCGGAGAATATCTGAGCGGCAAACGGAAGATTCCGGTGCCGGCCGAGCGGAGAAAGCCGACCGGCTGGATCACAGTAAAGGGAGCGGCGGAAAATAATCTGAAAAATATCAATGTGAAGTTCCCTCTCGGGGTGCTGACCTGTGTGACCGGGGTCTCCGGTTCCGGGAAGAGCTCGCTGATCAATGAGATATTATATAAGAAGCTTGCCTGCCTGTTAAACCGGGCGCGCATCAAACCGGGCAAACACAAAGATATCGTGGGAGTGGAGCAGTTAGATAAGATCATCAATATCGACCAGTCGCCGATCGGACGGACGCCCCGCTCCAATCCGGCAACCTACACCGGAGTGTTCGACCACATCCGGGAGCTGTTTGCCATGACCAAGGACGCCAAAGCGAGAGGATACGACAAGGGACGTTTCAGCTTTAACAAAAAGGGCGGGCGCTGCGAAGCCTGCGCCGGAGACGGTATCATTAAGATTGAGATGCATTTCCTTCCGGATGTCTATGTGCCGTGTGAAGTATGTCACGGGCAGCGGTATAACCGGGAGACTCTGGAGGTCAAATACAAAGGAAAGAACATTTATGAAGTCCTCGACATGACGGTGGAAGAAGCCTGCCGGTTTTTTGACAGTCTCCCGTCCATCCGCAGAAAGATCGAGACGCTCCGGGATGTGGGACTTGGCTATATTAAACTGGGGCAGCCGTCCACGACACTGTCCGGCGGTGAGGCGCAGAGAGTGAAGCTTGCCACGGAGCTTTCCCGTCAGAGTACCGGAAAGACCATCTATGTGCTGGATGAGCCGACCACCGGTCTGCACTTCGCGGATGTGCATAAGCTGACAGAAATCTTACAGCGGCTCACCGAGGGTGGTAATACCGTGGTCGTGATCGAGCATAACCTGGAAGTGATCAAGACCGCGGACTATATCATCGACATGGGACCGGAAGGCGGCGAAGGCGGCGGAACCGTTGTCACAGCCGGAACCCCGGAAGAGGTGGCTGCCGTGCCGGAATCGTATACAGGACAGTATTTAAAGAAATATTTGAGTTGATTATTTCACCGGAAACCTGTATAGTTGAGGAAGAAACCGCAGAGCGCATGAGGTGAGAATAGATTCGATGCCGGAACAGCTATGCCTGTGGAGGAGCGTTACTGTGGCAATGGGTGTGGGAGACAGCGTCTCTCTGTACATTTGCTGTTAAGACAGAAGTAGGATAGTAAGAAGATGGAGATGGAATGGACGAGAAAATAAAAGCCCTATTGGTGGGCGTCAATCTCAACGACGACCCTGATTTTGAAAATGCATTGAAGGAGCTGGAGAGTCTGGCGGAGGCCTGCGACATGGAAGTGGTAGGTGTGGAGACACAGAATGTGAACCAGATCAATACCGGAGTTTATGTGGGAACCGGAAAGGTGGATGAGATCAAAGCGGTCGCACACATGCTCTCCGCGGATGTGGTCATTTTTGACAACACACTTTCACCGATGCAGCTTCGGAACCTGAAGGATATCATTGAAAGACCGATCCTGGACAGGACCAATCTCATTCTGCAGATATTTTCATCGAGAGCGCAGACGAGAGAAGCGAAGATTCAGGTGGAGACAGCCAGATTACAGTATGAACTGCCAAGACTGACAGGCATGGGCGAGGTGCTGAGCCGTCAGGGCGGAACCAGCGGCGGCATGTCCAACCGGGGAGCCGGAGAGAAAAAGCTGGAACTGGACAAGCGAAAGATCCGGCATCGCATTTCTGAACTGAAAAAAGAGCTGAAGGTGGTGGAGAAGAATCGGGAGACTCAGCGGAAACGCCGTCTGATTCAGGGTATTCCGCAGGTCGCACTGGTCGGTTATACCAACGCAGGCAAGTCGACGCTCATGAACATGCTTCTGGAAAAGTATGAGCAGAAGGATGAAAAAAAGGTGTTGGCAGAAGATATGCTGTTTGCCACGCTGGATACGACGATCCGGAGCATCCATCTGCCAAATAAAAAGGAATTTCTCCTCTCCGATACCGTTGGATTTATCAGTAAGCTGCCGCACAATCTGGTACAGGCATTTCACTCTACGCTGGAAGAGGTCAAATATGCGGACCTTCTGCTGGAGATCGTCGATTATTCCGACGAGAATCATAAAGAGCACATGAAGGTGACGGCGGATACTCTCCGGGAGCTGGGGGCGGAACAGATTCCGTGTATCCATGTCTATAACAAATGTGACGGCCTCATGGAGCCTCTGCCGCAGGTAAAGGGGGACAGCATTTATATGGCTGCCAAGAAAGGCATCGGACTGGAAGAACTGATCGATCTGATCTCACGCCACATTTACCAGAACTATGTGGACTGTGTGATGCTCATTCCGTATACGGAGGGCTCTCTGGTGTCTTATTTCAGCGAAAATGCGACGATCAAAGAGACGGAATATCTGGAAGAGGGGACAAAGCTTACGATGAACTGCCCTCTGAAGGATCTGAAAAAATATAAACAGTATGTGGTCATATAAGACAGAGAGTTCCGTAACAGGCTTCTGAGAAGGCTGTTGCGGGACAAAAAAGAAAAGAGGGAAAAGTATGAAACTGAAAGACAAGTACCGGCAGATCAAAAAAGAAGCCGGCGCCTGCGTCATTGCTCTGGTCGTCCTGATCGTTTTCTGGGCGATCGCGGGATTTGGCGTGAGCCGTCTAGACATCACCGTGTACCATACGCCGCTGTGGGCCATCACCGGCTGTATCGGTACGTGGGTTTTTTCTATTATAATGGTAGTCTGGATGGTGAAAAAGGTGTTTAAAGATTTTGATTTAGATGATGAGGATGAGAGTGATGAGCGGTAATATCTGGGGGCTTCTGCCGGTATTTTTATTTATGATGGCCATGCTGGCAGTGAGCATATATTTGAGAAATGCAGCGTCAAAAAAGAGTTCCGGTAATTTCCTGAATGAATATTTTACCGGTTCCCGAAGTCTGGGAGGATTCGTCCTGGCCATGACGACAGTCGCCACCTACAGTTCTGTCAGCTCCTTCGTGGGCGGACCGGGACAGGCGTGGGATATCGGTTTTGGATGGATTTATATGTCTGTCATTCAGGTGACGGCGCTGTTTCTGGTGCTGGGCATCCTCGGCAAAAAAATGGCCATCGTGTCCCGGAAGATCAACGCGGTGACGGTCATCGACGTCATCCGCCACAGATATCAGTCAGATGCGCTGGCCAACCTGTCGGCGGTCATCATCGTACTGTTCTTTTCCGCGACGATGGTCGCGCAGTTTGTGGGCGGCGCCAAGCTGTTTGAGGCGGTGACCGGTTACTCCTATGTGGTCGGCCTTGTTGTCTTTGGTCTGGTGGTCGTCATCTACACGGCTGTCGGCGGTTTCCGCGGCGTGGCAGTGACCGACGCCCTCTGTGCCATCGCCATGCTGGTGGGAATGTTTATTCTGCTGGTCGGTATTTTAAAAGCCGGCGGCGGCTATGTCTCCATCATGGAGCAGATCACAGTGCGCCGGCCGGAACTTCTGGAACCATTTTCCGGGGGAAATATGCCGATGACCCTGTACATTTCTCAGTGGATGCTGGTAGGTATCTTCACTGTGGGACTTCCGCAGTCGGTTGTCCGCTGTATCACATACAAGGATACGAAGTCGCTGCACCGCGCGATCATCATCGGAACCATTGTCATTGGCGCTATGAATGTTGGTATGAATTTTATCGGTGTGCTCTCGCAGGGCGTGCTGACAGAAGACCTGTCAGCTTACGGAAACAGCGTGGATAATATTATGCCGCTGGCCATCGTCCGTTCTCTGTCGCCGCTGGTGGCAGGCATCACCATCATCGGGCCGATCGCCGCATCGATCTCCACTATTTCTTCCCTGCTTTTGACGGCGACTTCTTCTATTATAAAGGACATTTACATGTACGAGAAGGAAAAACGTCAGCAGAAGATATCCGAGAGAAAGACCAGCATGCTCAGCCAGCTTTGCACCCTTGTGCTCGGACTGATCATATTCTTTATCTCCATCAATCCGCCAGATGTGATCTGGAAGATTAACATGTTTGCTTTTGGCGGTCTGGAAACAGCCTTTTTCTGGGTATTTGTCCTCGGTATGTTCTGGAAAAAAGCCAACAAGACAGGAGCCATCTGGGCCATGGCGGGAGGAACGATCGTGTACTGTGTGACGATGCTCTTCGGTATCGAGATCATGGAGATCCATCAGATTTTAATTGGTATCGTCGTCTCGCTACTCTGCATGGTGATCGGTTCTCATGTGGGTAAAAATGTGGATAAAGAGATCCTTGGCACGTATTTTTGTGAATAACCGATCCTTTGGTTTGATTTTGTGCGGCGGCTTTTCGTTTCAGCCGGATGCCGCCGTCATAGAAGAGAGAAAACTTTGCAGCAGAAAGTAAAGGAGTATAGAATGAACACAGAAAACTGGAAGAAAGATTACGAAGAGTTTGAAAAAGTGACCCGGCAGTTCTACGCCGGCGAGGTGAGCGTGCCGGAATACAAAGGATTTTCCGGTGGCTTCGGAAGCTACGCCCAGCGGGGAGGCAAGGCCAGCATGCTGCGCCTGCGTCTTCCGGGCGGAAGAGTGACGAAAGATAAATTAAAATTTATCACGGACAGTATCCGGAAATATAACATTGATAAAGTACATTTTACCACCTGCCAGACCATTCAGCTTCACAATCTGAATGCGGATGCTGTCTGCGCTATCGCGGTGGAAGCTCTGGATCATGGCATCGTAACCCGGGGCGGCGGCGGAGATTTCCCACGCAATGTGATGGTATCCCCGCTGTCCGGTGTGGAACAGGGAGAGTATTTTGACGTCAGCCCGTATGCGGAGGCTGCGGCGGAATATCTGATGACGCTGATCAAAACCGTGAAGCTGCCACGTAAATTAAAAGTCTGCTTCTCCAACTCCCCGGCCAACCGCACCCATGCCACCTTCCGCGACCTGGGATTTGTGGCAAGGCAGGACGGCACCTTTGACGTATACAGTGCCGGAGGTCTCGGCAACAACGCCAAGATGGGCGTTCTGGTGGCAGAGAGCGTTGAGGGCAGCAAGATTCTTTATTATATCCGTGCCATGGTGGATATGTTCACCACCTACGGCAATTACGAGAACCGAGCCAAAGCAAGAACCCGCTACATGCAGGATGTTCTGGGCGACAAGTATGCAGAAGAATTCCAGAAGAAACTGGACGTTGTCTTTGCCAGCGGCGTCAACATGGACATTCCGGCGGAGAAGATTTCAGCAGAAGAAGGTGCTGCCGGAAAAGCAGAGGCCGATGCCCCAATGCATGTGACAAAGACCGGAGACGGCAGCACAGCGGAAGGCTGGCGTGTGATCCCGCAGAAACAGGAGGGTCTCTATGCGGTGGCATACCATCCGATCGGAGGCTGCCCGAATCCGGACAAGTTAGTGGAGATCTACGACGCCATCAAAGATATGGATCAGGCGGAGCTTCGGGTAGCGCCGGACGAGACCGTGTACATCATCAACTGCACTGGCAGTGAAGCAAAGAAAATCCTCGATATCACCGATGACGGCGCATCCAATCTCTTTGAGACATCGGTGGCCTGCATCGGCGCATCTATCTGCCAGGTGGGCGTGAGGGACTCCCAGAAACTGCTTGCCACTCTCGTGGCTGCTGCAAGAGAATGGAACTTCCCGGAGGGAACCCTGCCGCGCATCCACATTTCCGGCTGCCCGTCTTCCTGTGGTACCCATCAGATCGGACGCATCGGATTCCGGGGCGGCATGAAGAAAGTGGACGGAAAACCGGTTTCCGCCTTTGTTCTCTATGTCAACGGAAAAGAAGGTGAACCGGCACAGTTCGGCGAACAGCTGGGTACTATTCTGGAAGAAGAGATTCCATCGTTTCTCAAAGCGCTGGGAGAGGAGATCGCAGCCAGCGGCAAAGATTTTGAGACCTGGTACGCAGAGGATCCGGAGAGATTCAAAGAAATCGCAGCTCCATATTTATAAAATGAAGTAAATTTGCTGTTGACAGGTATTTTACACACAAAAAATGTATTGAAATTTTGATAGATGTGGAAATCCTGGCCAGAAAATGGTACACTTTTTTAGATAAAAAGATTTTGATTGTCAAAAGAGGACAATCTTTGATAAACAATTACAGAAAAACAGGAGGAAAGCCCATTGAAAAGAGAAACCGTCATTGTTATTGATTTCGGCGGACAGTACAATCAGTTAGTGGCAAGACGCGTCCGGGAATGTAACGTATACTGCGAAATCTATTCCTACAGAACGGATATCGAGACGATCAAGAAAATGAATCCAAAGGGAATCATTCTCACCGGCGGCCCGAACAGCTGCTACGAAGCCGATTCCCCGACTTACACGAAAGAATTATTCGAGCTTGGCATCCCGGTACTGGGATTATGCTACGGCGCCCAGCTGATGATGCACATTTTAGGAGGCAAAGTCGAGGCAGCCAAAGTGCGGGAATACGGCAAGACAGAAGTCTTTGTCGACACAGAATCCCCGCTCTTTACCGACATCGAGCCATCCACCATCTGCTGGATGAGCCACTTTGACTATATCTCCCAGCCGGCGCCGGGCTTTACGGTCTGCGCCCACACAAAAGACTGCCCGGTGGCAGCGGCAGAAGACCGCAGCCGGAACCTGTATGCCATCCAGTTCCATCCGGAAGTACTGCACACCGTCCGCGGCAAGGAAATCTTAAGCAACTTTGTATACAATGTCTGCCACTGCGCCGGCGACTGGAAAATGGACTCCTTCGTACAGGACTCCATCAAAGCCATCCGTGAAAAAGTCGGCGACGGAAAGGTCCTTCTCGCCTTATCCGGCGGCGTGGACTCTTCCGTGGCGGCGGGACTCTTATCCCGTGCCATCGGCAAACAGCTCACCTGTGTCTTCGTAGATCACGGCCTTCTCCGTAAAAACGAAGGTGACGAGGTAGAAAATGTATTCGGACCAAACGGAGACTTCGACCTGAACTTCATCCGCGTCAATGCCCAGGAACGCTACTATGGCAAACTGGCAGGCGTCACAGAACCGGAGCAGAAGCGCAAGATCATCGGTGAAGAATTCATCCGCGTCTTTGAGGAAGAAGCCAAAAAGATCGGCGCTGTGGACTACCTCGCCCAGGGAACCATCTACCCGGACATAGTCGAGAGTGGCCTCGGCGGAGAATCTGCCGTGATTAAATCCCACCACAACGTGGGCGGCCTCCCGGACTACGTCGACTTCAAAGAAATCATTGAGCCGCTCCGCGACCTCTTCAAAGACGAGGTCCGCAAAGCCGGCCTTGAACTGGGCATCCCTGAAAACCTGGTATTCCGCCAGCCATTCCCGGGCCCGGGCCTTGGCATCCGCATCATTGGCGAAGTCACCGCCGAGAAAGTCCGCATCGTGCAGGATGCTGACGCCATCTACCGCGAGGAGATCGCCAAAGCCGGCCTTGACAAAGAGATCAATCAATACTTTGCAGCCCTCACCAACATGCGCTCCGTCGGTGTCATGGGCGACGAGCGTACCTACGACTACGCCGTAGCGCTCCGTGCTGTAAAGACCATCGATTTCATGACAGCCGAAAGCGCAGAGATTCCATTTGAAGTGCTGCAGAAAGTCATGAGCCGGATCATCAACGAAGTGAAAGGCGTAAACAGAGTATTCTACGATCTGACCAGCAAACCGCCGGGAACGATAGAATTTGAATAGTGGAAAAAATCCCCTCAGAGGGCTTAAATAAGCCATCTGAGGGGATGAAAAAAGGCTCCGTGACAATGATATGACAATAATCTTTTTAATGCGATTAAACAAACGAATAAATCACGTTTTCCTTATAAATAAATTCCTGTTTAGCGGCTGAATAATAGCATGCGGCTTCTAAAGTGTCAAGTAATTTAAAAAATTAAAAATTTGTTTTTGACTGTGTTGAATGTGATATAGTTCAGCTAAAAGACAGAAAGGATGTGAGATCAGTGAAGTATGTTGTATTATTTTTTGTCATTCTTGCTGGCGATTTTGTAGCACACTATATTTGTAAGTGGTTAGACAGAAAGAATAGTAAATAATTAAGGATATTATTATTTCTCTTACTGTTACTATTGTGGCAGGTGTGATTTGCCATCTCATCTGCAGATGCTTGGACGGTGACAAGTAACTGGCAACCAGCCTATGGGTTTAAACCTTCCCATTGACAAAAGTAGGAATAGAAAATCCAGGAGGTTGCAGCTTCTGGGTTTTCGTTTGTCATCCTGTATGGATTTATTATCTCTCTTTGTCTATCGGCATTATAGAATATGACAATCGAAGTTTCAATATATTAGATAAATTTGGAAAATTATAGTTGCTGTCCAGTAATCGTTGGAAATGCAGAATTACTTTATATCTTTCGTTTCTATTTCTTTTCTGTGCAATTATTTTCTGAATAATATTGGAAGGCTTTCACGATATATTCGCTGCTCCCTGCCCCATGTTTTGTGTCGAACACTTTGCTAAGATAATCATTAGAATAGGTGTCAATCATCATCCGGCAATAATTTTCTACGCCTCCAATCAGAAGTCTTGGGGCAGTGGCCTGAGCGTGGGCTATGATTTCCTCTACAATGCTTTGAACCGGTTCCGAAGCTACATCTTCTCCTTTGTGAGAAGCCAGTTTTAGAAACTTATCTTCTGTCCGCATTTCTTCCGGTATCTGTGAATACCAGTCCTCCATAATTTCAGAAAAATGCTCCAGATTATGCTTCATTTCTTCGGTATATTTTTCAATGCTGCCAAACTACTGAATGGCGAGTTTTGTCACATGTTCTTCATCATCTCTGATCTTCTGGATGAACATGTCAAAATTTTCAATGCTTCCCCAGTGCTGAATGACGGTTTCTGTCTGATTGGATTTGAAATCTTCCAAAGCGTTGATGTAATCCGACAGGTCAAATTCTTTAAAGCTCATATATTGTTCTCCTTTCTCAAGACGTTCGAGAAGCTGTATAAGCCGGTCAAGACGATCCCGTTTCAGCAGGAACAGTTCTTTTTGCTTTTTAAAAGCAGCAATCCTGTCAAAATCTGGTTTCTCCAAAATCTCTTTTATTTCTTTTAGTGGAAATCCCAGCTCCTTAAAAAATAAGATTTGTTGTAAGGTCTGCAATGCGTTGCCATCATACATTCGATAACCGGATGCAGTGAGTTTGCTTGGTTTCAGCAGCCCGATTTCATCATAGTATTGAAGTGTCCGTATGCTGACGCCAGTAAGTTTGGCAACCTGACTTATACTTTTCATTAAAACAGCTCCTCTCAGTACAGGAAAAACAGAACTGACCGGTCACATCTGTTATGTTTCCCTTGAGAAAAGAATACCATATCACGTAACGTGAGAGTCAAGAGAATTTGCCGATTATTTTTTTGGATATATGACTATTATGAAAAAAAATCCATTCCGGGAAACAAGCGAAGCAAATTTGTTTCGCCAGGAACAATTATTTCAATCTCCTGAAATAAAAGGGAGAAAAAGAAAGAGACATTCCGGCGGACCTGTGGTAATATAAAAAACACCGGCAGCTTCGCCGAAAAATTAAAAAGAAAACGATTTATTATAGTTCGATTTCATTACCAAAAATAAAAGATAAAGTCTGTGTCACTATATTTAGTGAAGTGATTGTTGCTATTTACTAAATGTGGCGATCGGGAACGTGATGTCGCTATGTTAAGATTTTAAGGTTAGAGAAGAATTGAGTTTTTTACGAAAAAATGATAAACTAAATAAAACCATTAATTTTTTGGTATAAGAAGTTTAAGCTGGCATGGCTGTTTGTTATGACAAATTATCTTATTTAATGATTGATAGAAAAATTACAAATTCCCAGCTTAAAGAAAAAGTTGGTTTTAGTCCTAATATAATCACTCGCCAAAAAAGAACGAATACATTTCATTGGATAGCATTGAACGAATCTGTAAAGTACTGGATGGTGGTGTTGATGATATCCTTGAATTTGATTTTTCTGCATTAAATGTATCGGAGCACAATTGCTCGATGTGCTTTCCGGAGGAACGTAATAATGGAGAACATTAAAGAGTTTATTAAATCTACAAAGTTAGTAAGCCGCATTTTTATGGTAAGTTGGCTGTTTATGTGTATACTGATTACATTATCTTTTTTAGTGGGAAGTTCTAAAGAAAACATTGTTTCTGATATTACATTCTTAGTTGTTTGTTATATCCTTTTTTCTGCTATGTTTCTTATTCCTGCAATTACGATCACACAAGCGCAGCGTGCAATAGTGAGTAAAGTAGATATCTGTTATTCTGAAAAATCATATTGGGTTACACTTTTGTTGGCGGTTTTTCTTGGAACATTTGGTGCGCATCGTTTCTATACAGGAAAAAAAGCAACAGGAGTACTTTACTTTTTCACATTCGGAGGAGTAGGTATCGGATGGATGGTAGATATCATTCTAGTGGTAACAGGTATGTTTCTTGATAAAGAGGGATATATCATTCAACGTCTGGACCATAGGAAACAAGGGCCTGATATTAGGTCCCAGTCTGTAGAATTAAGTGAGGTACCAAAGGACTCCGAAAAATTGCAGGAAACAGCAGAAAACGAAGCTGTGAAGTCAACTTTGTTTTCGGATATCGTAGTTCCTGGAGATATTGAGAAAAAGCAGGAAATTCCTACAAGGTCTTCCCGGCAAGATACATTTTGCGAAAGGCCTTCTTTCTCGGTTACAATTTCAGCAACAGAAACAGGAGAGAACGAAGTATCGCTATATACCACAAGATCATATTCTGACAATTCTTCTACAAAATTTTTTAGAGATATGAAAAAATATGCTGATACGGTTGGACAAAAAACAGAGTTTGTTCCATTCATGCAGTATTGTCCTACTTATGATAGTATGAATCGGCGTCAGCGTGCGTGGTATTTTTATTGGCGTACCCAAGTGCGGAATGGTGAATATCCAGATACTGATCTATCCTATATTTTCGTGCACATATACGAGCTTTTAAGCGGCTGTGGATGGAAACAAGCGTCCGATGGATATAATCAGCTGGTGTCTCTTTGGATGTCTTATCGAGAGCGGTTTCCTAAATTGGATCAATATCTTTTTGGGTGGATTTTCGATTTTTCTAAGCTTCACCAGATTGATTTTACCATGCCGGAAATATGTGATTTACAATTGCCGAGTCAGACTGCGATCAGAGACATTTTACTTGATCAATATAGCAATGAGCAACCATTGAGATTGCCGTTCCCTCTAATTTGTTCTCTGTGTGACTATTCGATAATGGGTAGTAAATTTTATAAAGACGGACATCAGCAGCTGATGCAAGAGGCTATACCAAGAGTGGTGGCTTTAGCAGATGCGGCACTGTTAAAAAAGAAAGGACGAGGTATCCTTGCTATATATGGTCCAAATCGTCCTAGAAAACAAAGTTATTATGTGTTTCAAAGCGCAGTATGCTTAGAGGCCAATAATCGAATTGATTTATCTGTAAAAGCATATAGCGTGAACACAAGATTACGAAATTATGTGAATCAACTTGTGCGTTACAGTGAAAATATCCTCAGAGGCTTATGTGGGTATCGAGGACGATTGCGTGGTGTAGAAGTAGAACCTGAATTAGCTAGTTGTATAGAAAGTTTTTTGAAGAAAGAATATACGCCAAAGGAGAATATAGAAAAAACAACGCCAAGGCGAGTGGAGGTCAAATTGGACTTTGACAGCATTGCAACCCTGAGAGTGCAGTCTGATGCTGTGCGAGATGCTCTTGAAGTGGCAGATGAAGGGACGCAAAAAGAATTGTTGACAGAATTGCCGGAGATTTCCACAATGTTTACAAAGCTTTCAAAGCCGGCTCAAAAATTTCTCTTGTCGCTTAAAGCGACAGGATGGGAGAGTCCTGCAAATACAGAGATAAGCACTTTTATCGAGGAAATCAATTCTGCGGCAGCACGATTCATCGCCCGGGCTTTAATTGTAAGTGAGGCAGGACGGTATATTGTCGAAGATGACTACCGCGATGAACTGGAGTATATTTATGAAAATATGCCGAAGTCAGAACTTGCTGCACAACAGGAAACGGTGGCGGAAACTGAGGTGCACGACACTAAATTGGATGGAATTGGTTTGCCGGAAGAACTAAAACAGTTTTTAGAAGCGTTAACAGACACCCAAAGGCAAACCATTCAGGTCGTTCTCTTTTCTGATGATCCGCAGGAAAAATTAACACAGCTGGCGGAGAAAGTTATGTCCATGCCTGAAATCTTGATTGATGAGATCAACGATGTGGCAACACAGTTTCTCGATGATATTTTGATTGATACGTTTGACGACACACCGACTGTTTTGGAGCAATATGCTGACGAACTGAAGCGTGCCGTAGAACTACTGGAGGTAGAGTGATGGCAGCAACAATCAATCGCCGTGAGGCGGCAGCTTTAATCAATTCATTAGCGGCGGGAGTTGTCCCGAGAATCGGATTGCGTCATATAGCAGTGGGCAGGCAACTGGAGGTAAATGCCTTTTTGCAGGATCTGTCTACGGTAGAGGACGGTGGGGCCGCTTTTCGCTTTGTGTGTGGACAATATGGTAGTGGAAAGAGTTTTTTGTTACAAATGATTCGTAATAACGCAATGGAGCGTTCTTTTGTGGTTATGGACGCAGATTTGTCTCCAGAGCGACGTCTCACCGGAACAAAGGGGCAGGGACTGGCAACATACAAAGAACTTATGCAGCATCTGTCTACCCGTATTCGCCCAGAGGGAGGTGCATTGGAATCTATCTTACAAAGATGGATCTCTGCTATGCAGTCAAGCATAGCAAGACAAAATGACCTTAAGCCCGGGGACGCAGCACTCGTTGATACTGTTAGTGCAGGTATAGCAGAGGTGCTCTCGGAATTATCCGAAATGGCCTACGGCTTTGCATTCGCTACGGTCGTCGATGCCTACTGGAAAGGGATGAAAACCGGTAATGACAGGCTAAAGCAAGCAGCTCTTCGTTGGATTCGTGGTGAATATGCGAATAAAACAGAGGCACGCCGAGACCTGCCTGTTGACAGCATTATTGACGATCAGAATTGGTATGAGTTTTTGAAACTGTTTGCTCTGTTTGTTTATAAGGCTGGTTATAAAGGATTACTGGTTTTTCTTGATGAAGGCGTTAATCTCTATAAAATCACACATAAGCAAGCCCGAGACAGCAACTTTGAAAAAGTCTTGACCATTTTCAATGATACGATGCAAGGCAAGGCACGCTATATTGGTGTGTTTATGAGCGGAACTCCACAATTTATCTATGATGAACGCAGAGGTTTGTTCAGTTATGAAGCCCTCCGCTCACGTCTTTCAGATAATCGGTTCAGTACTCAGGAATTTGTGGATTACACAAGTCCTGTCATTAAACTGAACCAGCTTTCGTCGGAAGAAATCTATCTGTTGCTTGAGCGCCTTTGCCAATTGCATAGCTCCTATTATGATTATGAATGCAAGTTTGGAGAGGACGAATTGACCGTATTTCTGAACACGGTACTCACGCGCTTAGGAGCAGATCAGCTGTTGACTCCGCGTGAGGTTACGAGAGATTTCCTGGGATTGCTGAATATCCTTCACCAAAATCCGGAAGTTACATTCGAGGGGCTGATTCATACACAGGAATTTCAGGTTAAGAGCGCAGAAAAAGATCCGGAACAAATTGATGATGTGGCAGAAAATCTATTTGCCGAATTTGACATATGAGTAATAGTGCATTTGAGCGGTATGCTCTCTTTATTCAAAAATATATATACCGGAAAAGATGGACGGAATTGCGGGAAGTACAGGTAGAAGCTTGCGATGCCATTATGGATACCAACAAGCATGTTATCGTTGCTTCCGGAACTGCTTCTGGCAAGACAGAAGCTGCATTTTTTCCAATTCTGACTATATTGGAGAAAAATCCATCTACTTCCGTTGGGGTAATGTATATTGGCCCATTAAAAGCATTGATTAATGATCAATTCGAGCGGTTGAATGAACTACTTGATGATGGTCAGATTCCCGTGTGGCCGTGGCATGGGGATGTATCGCAGTCAACCAAGAGGAAGGCGCTGCAAATAGCGCAAGGAATTTTGCAGATTACGCCTGAGTCCTTGGAGGCACTGCTGATGCGTCATCCAGGAGATGCTTGCCGCTTATTTTCGGACCTGCGCTTTATTGTCATAGATGAGATTCATGCGCTGATGGGAGAGGACCGGGGCCTTCAGGTACTGTGTCTGATTGCAAGGCTTGAAAAACTGACTGGATGTTGCCCGCGCAGAATCGGGTTGTCTGCAACTTTGAACGATTACCGGCCTGCTATGGCATACCTGTCTGCGGGGAGTTCTGCAGGTGCTATAGCAGTAGGCATTGCAAGTCATAAGCGTACGATTTCACTGTGTGTAGAGAGCTTTCCTGTCGCGGAAGATGAAAAGCAGGCAGAGAAGGATTTCCAAAAATATTATGAATTCTTGTATGACAACTGTCACACAAAAAAGTGCCTGGTTTTTGCAAACAGCCGTGGAAATGTAGAAGATGTGATTGCACACATGAAATATATCGCAAAGCAACGAGGTGAGCGAGATGTATTTTATGTGCATCACGGAAGTGTTTCTGCCTCGTTGCGTCAAGAAGTGGAACATGCTCTAAGAGATTATGCAGGCCCTACGGTTGCTGCAGCGACCCTTACCTTGGAATTGGGTATCGACATCGGTGATTTGGATTCTACGATTCAAGTAGGTGCGCCTTACACCTGTTCCAGCTTTGTTCAGCGCCTTGGCCGTTCTGGGCGGAGAACAGGAAAGTCACAGATGATGTTTCTAAATTTATATGAATCGTCATGTAAAAATCCTTATGAGGTACTGCCATGGGATTTGCTCCGCTCTATTGCAATTATTCAATTATATCTTGAAGAACGATGGGTGGAACCATTTGTCCAAAAAAAGAAGCCTTTTAGCCTACTAGCACATCAAACGCTGAGTACGCTTATGACCTATGGAGAACTTTTTCCGGCAGAACTTGCCCGAAAGGTTTTGCTGCTTCCCGCGTTCAGAGATACAGTTTCAGCAAGTGAATATCAGGAACTATTGCGATATATGCTGCAGAAGGAATACATACAGCGGATTGAAGACGGCGGTTTGATTGTGGGATTAAAAGGGGAAAAAGTCACAAATCATTTCTCCTTTTATGCTGTTTTTCAAGATGAAGAAACCTATCATGTGTTGTCAAAAGATGGGGAAGTCGGTACGCTAACGAATTGTCCGGCAGCAGATGAAGTTTTTGTTTTAGCTGGCCGATCTTGGCGGGTTGTTTCCATTGACGAGGAACGAAAAATCATCTATGTTGCTTGTACGAAAAGTAATCGGATTCCCGCATGGGTGGGGACTGGTGGAGACATTCATGATAAGATTGTTGAACGGATGAAAAGAGTTTTGCAGGAAGATACAATATATACTTATTTGCAGCCAAACGCACAGAGATTGCTTTCTGACGCGCGAAAATACGCAAGAAAAAACGGACTACTCGATAGCAAGGTGTTACCCTGCAGTGAGAACAGCTTTTTCATTTGCCCATGGTGTGGAACAAGAGAAATACGGACAATGGCTAAACTTTTTTCTTGTGGATTAAAACGAATCCTTGATATATACGCCGTGGCTAGTTCCTGCTATTACCTGCAAATTACAAGTGGGCTTACTCTTGATGAATTTTTGTTTCGGTGCCGTAACTTGAGTATTAATTTAGACGATCCGGATGTTGTACTTCCGAAAAACCAAACGCCTAAAATAGATAAATATGATCCAATGGTGCCAGAGGCTCTCTTGAGAAGTGCATTTCTCTATAATCAAATGGATGTGCCATCAGCTATTGATATTTTGCAGAAAATTGAAACAACAGCGAGATCTGAAAAAGTGCATCTAAATGATTGATGTCCTCGAATGGCATAAGGAGTAATTATCATTTGAACCTTTTGGCGAACCTATGATAACATAATAATATCGTGTGGTTCGCCTATAAATTATGGTGAAAACGATTTATTATAATTCGATTTTTTCGTTAAAAATCAAAAATTAAAGTCTGTCCCTTCATATATGGCGGTGTAATACTAAGGAGATACATAGAAAGCCAAGGGTAAATAAAAAGGGGAGATAATCCAATGAAAAAGATAACATTTTACAATCTGTTCTTTGTTTTTGCAGTAATCTTATTTATTGGCACTAAGAATATTCACTCCAGTATATTATTGATTTTTGCCAGCATATTAGAATTGGTTGATATAATCCCCAAATTAATCAAAGTGATAAAGGAGTTGCGAGATTATGGCGAGTAAACAAACATTAAGAAACAAACGATATCAGGAAAAGGCAGGCTGGATGTCCAAAAGCTACAAGATGAAGCGTGAAACAGTCGAAGCCTTTGCCGAAGCCTGCAATAAGGCGGGCGTCAGTCAGGCGGGTCAGTTGATGAAGATGATGAATGAATTTATTGAAGAAATAAACAAAACAGATAATGAATGAGAGAGAGCACCAGGCATGAAAGTGTCGGGTGCTTTTGTTTTTTCATAAGCCCATCCTATAATGATGTCCGTATCCTTTTATTTTTATGGCCATCAATATGGCACTGTGCTATACTTAAAACAAAAATTACGATCAGGAGGGAAATGTATCATGAAGAAGATATTAAGTGAAAATAAATTATCTCTGTTTCTTTCCTCTGTTATTATCCTGCTTCCGCAGGTTGTTGCCGCTCTGCTGGGGGAACACATTTATTATCTTCCGCTTCAATGCCTGGTCCTTCACTGGATTTGTCTGCTTGTTACATTTTATGACTGGCGGAAGAAGCCGCAGGAGAAGAAGATCACGCAGCTGGTGCTGTGGATCATGCCGGTAATATCCATGGCGGGGAGCGCATTTATTCTGCTCGTAAAGAGCGGACAGGTGAGTTACACACTGGCTCCTTACATTATGAATGTCGGTTTCGGGCTGATGTTCATCGTGCTGGGCAGTTCTCTCCCGAAGATCCGGAGGAACCGGACCATGGGCATTAAGGTGAAATGGGCGCTGGAGAATGATGACAACTGGAATGCGACCCATCGGTTTGGAGGAAAGGTATGGATGGGCTGTGGATTCGTATGTCTGCTGTGCGCGCTTTTTCCGTTCAGCGGTCCTGGCACAGGGCTGTTTGTCGCGGCTGTGTTTGCAGCGGCACTGGCGCCGACCGTTTATTCCTGGCTGTATTACCGGAAGCAGCTTCAAAACGGAGAAGTTGTGAGAATACGATCTTCCAAAAAGGGAGCGCTTGTCGCCGTACTGTTTATCGCGGCGACCGTTGTCTTTGTCGTCTGGGTTTTGTTTTCAGGGGATATGGTGATACATTTTCAGGAAAATGGGTTTACTGTCGAGGCGTCCGGCTGGCGTGATTACACGGTACAGTACGCGGATATCGAATCAGTGACCTATGAACCGGAAGGCGTATCGGACGGAGAAAGTGATCGGCGGACCAACGGATTTGGCAATCTGAAAATGTCCATGGGACATTTTTATAATGATCGTTTCGGGGATTATATACGGTATACATTTCATGACTGTGAAGCCTGCGTGGTCCTGCGGGTGCAGGGAGATGTTGTTGTGCTCAACGGGGAGGACGAGGCGTCCACGGAGGAGATATATCAGACGCTGCAGGAAAGAATCCGGTAGAAGAGCTGATATTTTGCCAGAATTTCAGAAAAACTCTTGACCTGCACTCGGCGTACACCTTTATACTGCAGACAGAACGGGTCAGTACACGAGGAGGTGTTGTTATGCGGATCAATGAGGCGGCTGAAAAAGTCGGGATGACAAAACGAGCGATCAAATATTATGAGGAGCAGGGACTCCTTACTGTGTCAAAAGATGAGAACGGATACCGGAATTATACGGAGGAGGATATCCGGATTCTGAAAAATGTATCGCTGTACCGGAAACTCGGAATCGGCATCAAAGATATCCGGCACATTTTAACAACCGGAGATCAGAGCATTCTGCTTAAGATCTATCAGGAGAAGCTGGAAGAAAAGGAAGTGCGTGATTCAGAAGTAAAGGCGCTGGAACAGTTTATAGAAGACGGGGACGTGTCGAAGGCCGATGAACTGCTGGATCACGAAGCCTTTAATCAGGCGATTGAATCCCTGATTCCCGGCAAATGGGGTGAATATTATAAGACCCACTTCCGCCCGTTTCTGCATATCCGGATAAAGACGGAAGAACAGAAACAGGCGTTTAAAAACCTGTTGGAATATTGCGATGAGACGACGATCAAAGTACCGTTTCTCATGACGCTGGGTGTCAATCTGGCGGGCGGAATCAGGAGGGAGACCAGAACGGCGGAGGAAATGACTTCCTACTACCGGGATATGGGTGAAGCCGATTATGATATTTTGAAAGCAAATGTACTGAAAGGCGCGAAACTGAAATCGGGTCCGCTGAAGTATCATCCATCCTACGTGGCGCAGCGAAGAATGCAGAAGGAGCTGCAGAATAAGGGATATAATGATATTTTTATTAAGAATCTGAAAATTCTATCGCCGAAATACAGAGAGTATAAAGAGGCGATGGATGCGATAAACGACCGAATCTGCCGGGAACTGGGAATCTATTACGACTCCAATTATAATCTGGTATTCAAAGACAGAGAATAGTTCGTGTGATATTCAGTTTCAAACTGAATGCATCTGTGCTGTAAATGTGTTACCATCTTTCTATACAATTCGTAAAGGTTTATCAGATATTTCAGGAGGAAGGACATATGAAGGTACGTAGTGATTTTGTGACGAATTCCAGCAGCAGCAGTTTTATCCTGGCGAGAAAGGATGAGTTGACGGAGGAGCAGAAGCAGCTTATTTTGGATTATGTCTGTAATAATCTGCTCGGGCAGAAGGTTTTGACGCCGAACAGTACGGAGGAACAGATTGCGCAGTTTGTGGAGGAGGAGTATATTGAGGATGAGAGGGAGAGACTGATACGGAAGGCCCTGCAGGAGGGAAAGTCCATCTATTATGGATGTGTCAGCTTTGAGGATTGCGAGTACAGTTACAGTGATGCTTTTGAGACGCTCTGGGCGAATCTTGAGAAGTGCACTCCGGAGAATTTCACGATGATCGACGGTGACTTGAGTTATTAGGAGTGTATTTCATGAAGATCAGAGCAGAGGAAGATTTTATTTCCATATTTGATGAGACGAGCGGGAGATATATGCGGACTGGACTTCTGCGGGAGGGGAAGGACACCGGGATCGATCCGTTTATGGCTTCTTTCCCGGAGCTTCTGGATGTGGGTATCATGGGGCACTGTGTCCACGGGCAGACCGGTCTTTGTGTGAAGGCCGGGATAGAGTGTTATCAGGATGGTCTGCATCGGAGAGAGCCGAACATGCGTCTGGAGGATTTCCGGAGTATTGTGAATCAGTGCCGCGGGGAGACGTATCAGATTGCGCTGGGAGGCTGTGGAGATCCGGATCAGCATGAGCATTTTGAGGAGATTCTCCGCTTGTGCCGCAGTGCGGGGATCGTCCCGAATTTTACGACTTCCGGTTTTGGCATGACAGGGGAGATCGCCGCTGTATGCCGGAAGTATTGCGGTGCGGTGGCTGTCAGCTGGTATCGCTGTCAGTATACGTTGGATGCGCTCTCGATGCTTGTGGCAGCGGGAGTGAGGACGAACATCCACTATGTGCTGAACTCAGATACTCTGGATGAGGCAGTCCGGCATCTGGAGGAGGATGATTTCCCTGGAGGGATCAATGCAGTGGTCTTTTTGCTGCATAAGCCTGTGGGGCTTGGGACACAGGAGAAGGTCATAACGCAGGAGAATCCGGACTTTCAGAAGTTTATGTGTCTGGTTCACGGGCGGAGGTTCCGCTTTAAGATTGGTTTTGATTCCTGTACGGTTCCGGCTATCGTTAATCAGCCGGGGAGTATCCGTATGGAGAGCGTGGATACCTGTGAGGGGGCGAGATGGTCCGCTTACATTTCCCCGGATATGAAGATGATGCCTTGCAGTTTTGATAACCAGGAGCAGCGGTGGGCGGTAGATCTGCGGCGGTATTCCATTGCGGAGGCATGGCGCAGCGATGCATTTGAGGATTTTCGGAATCGCCTGAGGAAGGCCTGTCCTGACTGTAGTGTCCGCAGTATGTGTATGGGCGGCTGCCCGATCTGTCCGGAGATCGTACTGTGTGACAGAAGACGTGGGTAGGGACACAGGCGTGTATGGATGGCAGAGAGTGAGGAGTGGCAGAAGTATGTCGTGCTTTCATTATCCCAAAATAGACATGAAGCTGACAGGACAGAGACTGAGAGAGGAGTGTCAGCGCAAGAATTTTACGGTGAAGGATATTCAGAATTATCTCCAGATCGGAGCGTTTCAGTCGGTGTATGCCTGGTTCAGTGGCAAGGCATTGCCCTCTCTGGATAACATGTACGCGTTAAGTTATCTTCTGGGCAGATCCATTGATGAGCTGATCGTTCCTCAGAAAAAGAGAATACTGTCAGAAGAAAGTTCCTACTCTATGGAATATGCGACAAAGGATAAAGTTCTGTTGTATGAATGTTTTCCGGGATACCGGGCCAGGGCGACAGGATAATACACTTAAACCGATTTCTGAAGTTAGTTTTTACAGCGACAGGATCGGTTTTTTGTTTTACGGGAAACTGTCCCTGTAAAGTAAAAACGCTCCGCGGGAATCGCGCTGCGGCGGATTGGAAAATGTCGCCGGAACGACCCGCCGCAGGCGGAGGATCCTGCGAATCTGGATTTTCTGCTATCGAAAATATTTATGACAGGATCTGTGGCAGACCGAGATAATTCAGCAGGCCGACATAGATCCCGTAGGCGAACTGATAAGGTTCCTGCAGCATGAGCTGATTGTCCTCATAGTTGGTGATGTAAGCCAGCTCAACCAGGATGGCCGGCATACGCGTATTGCGAAGAACATATAGGGAAGGGTTGGTGAAGACCCCATTATATTTGGTGTTCAGGCGGCGGACGATCTCTGCCAGCACATCCAGTGCCAGATACCAGGCGGAAGAGTAGCTTTCCATCACATAGACTTCGGAGCCGTTGATATCAGGATTGACGCTGGCGTTGGCGTGGATGCTGATAAAATAGTCGGCCGGCCAGTTGTTGGCCTGGGTGACCCGCTCCCGTAAACTGCTGGTATTGTTGTAGCCTAAGGTGGTCTCGGGAGTGGGCCGGGAAAGTTTTGCCGTGAATCGATAGTCTTCCGATAATATGTTATACAGATATTGTCCGACCTGGTAGGTGATGTCCTGTTCGCGGACGCCGAAGCCTTCCGCGCCGGCGTTGACGCCTGCCGGATTATGTCCCTGATCAATGAAAATTCGAATAGCCAATAGGATAGCCTCATTCTTTTTTTTCAGTATATTCTGAAAGAATAGAAATGATGCGTAGAAAAAAGCAGAGTTTCATGATATACTGAACAACGTAACATATTCGTGTGATAAAGTTAAAAAAGATGAACAGAGGCGATAATATAAATATGGATGATAATCAGCAAAAAGACAGCCGGTGGCACAACAGAACCGGGAAGGAGAGCGGAAAAAGTCCGGCAGACGATCTGGGAGAGTGGATTCAGGATATGATTCAGGATGCCGTGGATTCGATGGACTTTTCAGGTCTTGCCCAGAATATCCGTGATGCTGTCAGTTCTGCCAAAAATGAGATGGGGGAACAGGTAAAGAAGAAGACATTTTCTCATACAAAGGACAGGCAGAGGCAGGAACGCTATGGAAGAAGAGTGTATGAAACGGACAGACGGGTGCAGAGACCGGCTGCGGAGCGGCAGCCGCAGGAGAGGGGCTGGATGCGCCGGATCCCCGGGCAGTGGAGCGGTCCGGCGCGGATGATCGCCGGTGGAAGCGGATTGGTCGTTTTCGGAGCGCTTGTTCTGGGGTTTGGATTTGCCGGTCTGGGGTTTGGCATGCTCCATGGTGCGATCTCGACGGCGACGATCGTGCTGGAGAGCGTGTTTATTCCGCTGACGATATTGAGCGGCGTGCTGTTTGGCATGGGAAGGGCAGCCGGAAAAAGAGTAAAGCGGATCCGCGAGTATGCGCGTATCTGGGGAGACAGAGGTTTTGTCATGCTCGACGATCTGAAAAAGGGGACCGGTTACGCCATGAAGCGGATCAAAAAGGATCTGCAGTTCCTTCTTGAGCGGAGGCTGATCCCTTACGCGAGGATGGATGAGAGCAACACCTGTCTGATTTTGTCCCGGGAGGCCGGAGAGCAGTACGATGCCGCTGTGCAGGCAAGGCTGGAGCGGGAGCGCCAGGAACAGCAGAGACAGGCGGAGAGTCGTCAGACAGCAGGACAGCAGAGCGGTGCGCCGGGAACAGACGCCGCGGCGAAGAGGCCGGAGGATATGACGGAGGAAGAGAGGAAGATGTACCATCTGCAGCAGACGGGCGGCAGTTATCTGCAGGAGATCCGGGAGAGAAAGCAGAGGATACACACGCCGGAAGTTTCGGAGAAGCTGGACAGGCTGGAGCTCTTGCTGGGAAGGATCTTTGTCTGCATCAAGGAGTATCCGGAGAATCTTTCACAGGCAGACCGGCTGCTGGAGTACTATCTCCCGTCGGTGATGAAGCTGATCCGTGTTTATGAGGACATGGAGAAACAGCCGATTCAGAGTGTGAATATCATAAAGACCCGGATGGAGATTGCCGAGTCGCTGGATACGGTCAATCAGGCGCTGGAAGCCATGTATGATGATATGTTCCAGGATGTGGCCATGGACATTTCTTCTGACATCAAGGTTCTGGAGACGATGCTGGCGAAGGATGGCTGGGGTGGTCAGGAGATGCACTCACAGGCAGATGCAGGCAGTTCAATCTGGGATTAAAAGAGGAAATCCTGGCGGGTTTACCGGAAATGCGGCGGATGCTGTATGATTTCAGATGACAATAGTACATGTATATAGCAGGAGGAGCAGTATGGATATCGAACAATTATTGAAAGAAGGACCTTCTCTGACACTCCATCCGGAAGAAGAGTTCGGTGATCTCATCACGGAGGAGTCAAAAAAAGAGGAAGTGCCGGAGCAGAAAGTTTATGAGGAAGAGAAGTATCTGACCGATGCCGAGAAAAAGCAGGTGGAAGAGTTCGCAGAGCAGATCGAACTCAAAGATTCCGCCGCCATTTTGCAGTATGGCTCCGGTATCCAGAAAAAAATGTCAGATTTTTCAGAAGGAACATTGAATAAAGTTCGAAACAAAGACCTCGGAGAGATCGGAGATCTGCTGAGCGGTGTTGTGACAGAGTTAAAGGAGTTTGACGAAGAGGAGAGCAAAGGCGTCTTAGGATTCTTTAAAAAGAAGATGGCGAAGGTAGAATCCCTCAAATTAAAATATGATAAGGCGGAGGCGAGTATTGAGAAGGTCAGCAAGACGCTGGAGGGACATCAGATGCAGCTGCTGAAAGACAGCGCGTTGCTGGACCAGCTCTACGACCTGAATAAAGTATATTTCCGCGAGCTGAATATGTACATTCTGGCAGGGAAAAAGAAGCTGGATCAGGTGCTATCTCAGGAACTTCCGCAGGCGAGAGCCAAAGCTGCTGCGTCCGGCGCGCCGGAAGACGCGCAGGAGGTCAGCGATATGGAGGCCATGTGCAACCGATTTGAAAAGAAGATCCATGATCTGGAACTCACCAGAATGGTTTCCCTGCAGATGGCGCCGCAGATTCGGATGATCCAGTCCAGCGACACCATGATGGCGGAGAAGATCCAGTCCACTCTGGTGAATACGATACCGCTCTGGAAGAGTCAGATGATTATCGCTCTCGGGGTGGAACATTCCAGGCAGGCGGCAGAGGCGCAGCGGGAAGTTTCGGACTTCACCAACACGTTACTACGCAAAAATGCGGAGAAGCTGAAGACTGCCACGGTGGAGACGGCAAAAGAGAGCGAGAGAGGGATCGTGGATATGGAGACGCTCATTGCCACCAATGAGAATCTGATCTCTACCATTGATGAGGTGATGCGGATTCAGAGCGAGGGAAGACAGAAACGGAGAGAGGCGGAAGTCCGTCTGACGGAACTGGAAGACCAGCTGAAAAATAAGCTTTTGGAGACGTCCTATCGATAGGTGTGTGTACCTGTTCGCATTTGGTATAGTGACTCGCCGCATGTTCGGCGGCAGCGTTGCCATCTATGGGCGCAGTGCGTGAGCATGCGCCTTATGTTTTCGCCGTGCGGAAATAAAAAGAAGACCGCTGTGAAGATTGTCATTGCTGAAACATCCCTATGTCCGGGGAACTGTTTCAGAGACTGGCAACATTCACAGCGGCCTTTTTATATGGATAAAATATGTATTAGTTAAAGATTCTTCTGATAGAAACGATAGAACGGTAAGATGCATTGTTTGTGATCTTGATACCGCTGTTCGGGTTGCTGGCATGAACGATCTTGTTGTTGCCCATGTAAAGAGCCACATGACCGCTGTAGCAGATGATATCACCCGGCTGTGCGGCGCTTAAGCTGCTGACTCTTGTTCCGCAGTTTCTCATAGCGCTGGAGGAGTGTGGAAGAGACTTTCCGAAATGTCTGTACACACTCATAATATAACCGGAACAGTCAGCGCCGTTTGTCAGGCTTGTGCCGCCCCAGCGATAAGGATTACCGACAAACTGTAATGCGAAGTTCACAACTTCTTCACCCTTTGAATATGGTTTGGTAGCGGTTCCACCCTCATCCAGATTGATATTCTTACCCTTTGTGTAACCGGTAACGCCGTTCGCATTAACTTTCACCCATTTTTTACCGGTGGTGAGAACAGTCACTCTTGTTCCCTCATTGACGGTGGAAAGACGGGCTGCGCTGTTTCCTTTGCCGGCACGGATGGCAAGCTGGTTTGTGTTCACGGTGCCTCCCTGCACGTCAGCATATGGATCGGAAGCGGTACCGGACTCAGTGTCAAGATATCTTCCCTGTGTGTAACCGGTCTGTCCGTTGACATTGACCTTCACCCATTTCTTACCGGTGGTGAGAACCTCAACCTTGTCACCGTGATCTAAGACGGTAACCTTTTTGGCTTTCATGCTCTTGGTGGTACGAATGTTAAGAAAAGATGAATTCACAGTGCCGATGGTGCTGGCGTTGACAGTTGCTGTATGATTACCTGTAGCAGGAAGAATTGCAAAATTTAAAACAAGTGCGGAGAGCGCCAGGCTGGTGCTCAATCTTTTATATGTAAAGGACATGTTTGTAACCTCCATTGTCATTAATAATTCCTTCATATCTGTTGCGTTCTTGGTAATTATAAAATGACAATGTGTTTTAAATGTGGCGTTTGTCATAAATTTTAATAAATACGTAATAATAAACGAGAAAATAATAAAAAATTGTTATGGAGTTATTAGTTTGTTGCAATACTCCACAACAATTTTGTATTTTGTGACATAATCATTATTAACATTTAACAGAACAGATGGATGTGCCAGGGTACATTTTTTTATTCGTAAATGTCAATATAGCTTTTTGGATTGAAAAAAGCGTCCTCATTGATCTGATAAATGCACCGTCCGGTATCAAAAGAATCCGGGATCTCTCCCTTGAAAAGATTCTCCCGGAACGGAGTTTCCAGATAGAAGATGGTGTCCGGGCGCTGCTTGCCGTTGTCGCCGAGGACATAGCGGATGCGCTCAATATCGCCGTCAAACCATTTTTCCAGGAGCGGGATCAGCTGTTCCCGGAAAACGCGGGCGAGGGAGATAAACGGGTCTTTGTCTGCTTCCCCGAGGAAGAACCCCTCCCCCAGCTGGTAATCTGCGCCCAGAAAATAGGAGAGACGCAGATTGATGGTCGCCATGAGCCGCTCCAACAGGATCCCTTCCACCCGGATGCCCCGCAGCACGCTGGAATCCGGAGAGATATGCCGGATAAAAAAGTCGTGGCTGACGGCGCCGAGCACGGTGTCCTCGCTGATATTGGAGTCGCAAGTGGCGACGATATATAAATTAGAAGGAAGACGGAAGCTCTCTCCGGAATATCTCAGGGTCACGACAGTCTCGCTTCCGGTGCCTTCCCGGCGATTGTCCCGGAGAAGGACCGTGGTCTCACCAAAAAGATGCATCCAGTTGACGTCCACTTCCTCCATCATGACCACATACCGTCCTTCCGCGCAGCGGTTGGCAAACTTTTTGAAGATGCCATCGCGGACGGCCGGGCCGTTTTTGGATTCCAGAAAGCTCTCGTAACCTTTTCCGTCCATATCCGGATAAGCGATGTGCAGGATCCGGCCTTCTTCCACGTAAGACTTATAATGCTCCAGAATATCCGGCACCGGTTCGATCCGCATCATGTTGGAATCCTTTCCCTCGATGATGCCCACAGCGGTCAGCATGGCTTCGTGGTATTTGGCTGTCTTTAACGGCCCGCGGATCAATGTGTTCTTCGGGTACAGATGAAAACTCTGATCGCTGCGGTCCGGATGTGTGGAGGCAGGAACCTTTTCTTCCTGATACCAGTCGGGAAGGAGAACAGGACGGGACGGAGCGGTACCGCCTCCTGCCGGCGCCTGTCGGCCGCCCTCCTGTTGTGAGGAAGAGAGTGGTACATTTTCTGATGAGGCAGCGCCGGTGAAGGAGCCGGATGCCGCGCTGTGGGAAGATGCATTTGCTTCCTCCCCTGCGATGTCCGGAACGTCCTGCCGCTCGTTGGCGGAAGTATCTTCTTCATTATCATCCTGTGAGGAAGGTACGTCATATCCCTGCAGAACCTTGGTCACGTACTCGGTCGTCGGGGAAATGCCGCCCTGCTTGTATATGATCTTCGGGCCGGGAACCTCCCTGGCAGGTCGGTATGTAAGCTTGGAGCCGAGAGCGGCGGCGAGAGGGTCTTCCGTGTGGATATCTTCGGCAGCCGGGTAGTAGTTCTGGCAGATATCCGTGTAATAAGAAGCCAGGATCTCCGTCGCGGTGGAGATCATACCGACGATATCTTCCTCCTTCATACCCTTGAAATCTTCGTAAGCATAGAGAACGGAAGCCTTGATCTTCTGGCTGTCCTCTGTCAGGTCAAATCCCTCTGTGGCGGTATTCTCCACACGAAACGGGGCGGAAGTCATGAGCGTGAGCATGCTGCATTTATCCTGAATATCCAGCATGGCCTCCTCATCATTGCAGAACGGGAGGTTCAGCGCCACCTCGATATTGACTGCGTCCCCGTCTGGAACGGTCAGAAAAGAGAGGGAGGCATGGGTGTGCGCATAATTTTTCATGTATAGCACATCACAGAAAATGTACGAAATCCTTCCTTCCGAAGGCTGATACCAGTCGGCCTTTCTTGCGAAGGTAAAATTCGGGTACTCTTTTATCAGCGCATCGGCAAGCATGTGGAACGTAGCGACGCAGTCTTCCCCGTCGGCCCGCAGGGACAGCGCCTGTTCGGAGCTGTCTTCCGGGTTGTAAGGAGAGCCGCCCTGTCTGGTGAGAAAGTCTGCCAGACGGACAAAACCGTTGGAGGCATTCATCTCCACATAAGACTCATCCACCAGATGCGCATACTCGTGTTCAATAAAATCCAGCAGCTGCTGTAATGTCATGTACCCGTAGATAGAGTAAATGTAAGCGCTGTAATCGAAATTTTCCGGGTCCGGTCGCTCTCTGTCTCCCTCGAACTCGCCGGGAAATGCCACCCGGTAATACTTATAAATATCGCGCAGATAATTGAAGCGGTGTCCCCGCTCATCGGCGTTACAGATCTGGGTGATGGTATTGACGTTGATATCCTGACCGAATACCTTCTGGGCGCGGGTCTGCACTTCGTACTGCATGAGAAGGATCTCGTCGGCGGAAATCCCCGGATTCTGATAATATTTTTCGTACAGAAGAACGGCGGCAGCCACCCAGACGGCGTCCTCCTGGCTGTAGCGGATCTGCAGACTGCGGTCCACGTCGTTCATAAATGCGTAATAGCGCTCTTCCTCTTCCGGCCAGAGAGCGCCGATGGCCTCCGTCAGTTCCGGATGAAGCTTGAGTTCCAGTGTGCCGGCGTCCGTATTTTTGCCCCAGAAGAACAGAAACCACCAGTATTCGTTTCCGTCAAGATCAACATCCGGCTGGATGTCGTTGGCTTTGGCGAGAAGCTCACCGATGGCGTTGCATTGCGCCAGCAGCGCTTCCTCCGTCGTTTTATTGTGAAAAGCAAGCTGCAAAAGGGTGGCGGCATGATTATAAGAGCGGTAGATCTGTCGGAGAAGAAGGGTATCTTCTTCGGAAAGCTGCCCGGAGCTTAAAATATTCGTCCACTGTTCGTCGGTGTAACGGCTGTTGGATTGATATTCCCCGTCGTATTCGTAATCTCGTTGTCTCTGTTTGTCTGTGATCATATCTTCCCCTGCCCTTTCTGCGCTGTGATTTGTTATCGTATGTACATTATATTTTATAAAAGAAATGCTGTCAATCGCTCAGTTTGCGGCGGCGAAGCTCAGGAAGAGATGGCAGAAAGAAAGCGGTTTTCTCCGGGGAATGTGCTCTGACACCGGTTGTATTTTGGGGACTTTTCTTTTATACTATTTACAATAACCTGTCAGCAATGGCAGGCACGGATTTTCCCGGCAAAGGCGAGGAACGGCGGCGTTTTCTGGTTGCTGTTTCGGGAAAAGACCGGCAGGAGAAAAGGTTGGGAAAAAGGAGTTAAGGAATGAAACGTTACATATTTTTTGATCTGGACGGGACGCTGACGGACCCGATGCTCGGTATCACTTCCTCCGTGCAGTATGCCCTCGCGAAGTTCGGGATCTCTGTCCGGTACTTAAAGGAACTGATTCCCTTTATCGGACCGCCGCTGGCGGAATCCTTCCGGCAGTTTTACGGATTCTCCGGGGAGCAGGCGCAGGAAGCGGTAAAATATTACCGGGAGTATTTTGCTCCGAAAGGCATCTTTGAGAACGAGATCTATCCGGGGATCCCGGAACTGCTGGAAAACCTGCATAATGCAGGCTTTGAACTGGCGGTCGCCACCTCAAAACCGCGGGTGTACGCGGAGCGGATTTTGCGGCACTTTGGCATAGAAGAGTATTTTTCCTTTGTGTCAGGCAGCGAGCTGGATGGGACCAGAGTGAAAAAGGCAGAAGTGATCCAATATGCCCTGGACGCGTATGGCATCCGGGGAAAGGATGCGCTGATGATCGGCGACAGAAAGCATGACATGGAGGGGGCGGCAGCCTGCGGCGTGGAGTCGGTGGGCGTTCTCTACGGTTATGGTTCCCGGCAGGAGCTGGAAGAGGCCGGCGCGGGACATATCGTAGAAAATGTAAAGGAACTGCAAAGTTTTCTGCTGGAACAGGGTGAGAAGAAAGAGGAGGATACGACAATGGTACGATTTGGATTTATCGGGACAGGAAAGATCGCGGAGAGCTTTTATCAGGCAAACCGCTTTATCAATGGATTTGTGTTGACGGCTGTCTATTCCAGAACGATGGAAAGAGCAAGAGAGTTTGGTTTCCGAAAAGGGGACCTGGTCTATTACGATGATCTGGAGGAGTTTTCCAGGAGCGACGCCTTTGACGCGGTCTATCTGGCAAGCCCGAACTGCTACCATCATGACCAGGCTATCGCCATGATGCGGGCCGGCAAGCATGTCATCTGCGAGAAACCGCTGGCTTCCAACTACCGGGAGGCGGAAGAGATGTTTGCGGTAGCGGAGGAAGAGGGCGTGATCTTAATGGAAGGAATGCGTTCCATTTACACCCCGGGATTCCAGAAGATGACCGGGTATATGGAGACGCTGGGAACGATCCGGAGAGCTACTTTCCAGTATTGTCAGTATTCCTCCCGGTACGATAATTTCAAGAGAGGCATCATAGAAAATGCATTTAAGCCGGAACTTTCCAACGGAGCGCTGATGGATATCGGCGTGTATCCTGTGGCCTGTATGATCCGGCTCTTCGGCGCGCCAAAGAGCGTGAAAGCCTCCGGTGTGCGTCTTTCCAATGGAGTGGACGGCGAGGGTACCATTCTCATGGAGTATGAGGATATGATCGGGGAGGCCATTTACTCAAAGATCACCAATGCCGCCATGCCAAGCCAGATCCTCGGTGAGGAGGGCGTCATGCAGGTGACGGAGATAGAAAATGTGAAGGATCTTCATATAAGAAGGAAGACAGTGAACCAGACGATTCATTTTGAGCAGTCAGACAATGTTCTGAATCATGAGACAGCCGCCTTCATAAAAATGGTAAAGACAGGGACCGGATGGGAAGAGGCCAGAGACATCACCCTGGCGACGATGAAGGTGCTCGATGAGGCGAGACGGCAGATAGGTATCCGTTTTCCGGCAGATGAGAAATACGAGGTTCCGGAGAAGACGGAAGAAGCAGAGCCGGAAGAAACAGTGAAAGACGTTGAGAAAACGGAAGAAGCATCGTCGGAAGAAACGATGAAAGATGTCAAGGAGACGGAAGAGGCAGAGCCGGAAGAAACGGTGGAAGACGTTGGGAAGACGGAAGAAGCAGAGCCGGAAGAAACGGTGGAAGACAGTGAAAAGTCAGAAGAAGTCCCGGCAGAATAAAGAAAGAAGGAGTAGGAAGAATGGGAGGACAGACAGAATTTTTAGATGCGGTGCGGGAGCTGGAGCGCCTGGCGCAGACCAACAACAACCATTTAAAGATGGAAGAGATCCGCGCGTATTTTGCTGATATGAATCTGAAAGAGGAGCAGCTGGATTACATTTGCCGCTATCTGGAGAGTCACCGGATATTTATAGAGAACCGGATCAGCCGCGGCCAGACGGAGATTGCGGATGAGGATGTCACCACGAAGGAAGATCCGCTGGACGCCGATATGGTCAATATATATATGGAAGAGATCGGGAAAGCAAGTCAGGTGAGCGAGGAGCAGGAGGAGATGCTGGTCCGCAAGCTGATAAACGGGGATGAAAATGCAAGGAACCTTCTCATTGAATCCAACCTTGCCTACGCCACCGCTCTGGCAAAAGAGTACACCGGGCGTGGACTGCTGCTCAGCGACCTGATCCAGGAGTGTAATATCGGCCTGATGATGGCGGTCAATGAGTTCGAGCCGCGGCTGCACGGAAGTTTTCGAAAGTATAAAGAAAAAGTCATGCGCCAATATGTGGAGGATGTGATGGCCGAGTACAATCAGTCCACCCGGTCTGCGATGAAGATGGCGACCAGAGTGAATGAGCTCAATGACCTTGCCACTGCATTTGCCAAAGAGTATGAGCGGGAGGCAAAGCCGTCCGAGCTTGCGGAGCGCATGGGCATCTCCGAGGAGGAGGTCCGGGAGCTGATGAAGGTTTCCCTGGACGCCATCGCTGTCATCGAATAGCACAGACAAAAAAATGTGCATGGTTTGACGGCTTGTGACATATAATTAGAAATGAGAAAGAGGCAATATGAGATACGAGGATGATGTAATTGAAGAAGTCAGGGAAAAAAATGATATCGTGGACATTATTTCCCAATACGTTTCCCTGAAAAAAAAGGGCTCCTCCTACTTTGGACTTTGCCCTTTTCATAATGAAAAATCGCCTTCCTTTTCTGTCAGTCGGGAAAAGCAGATGTATTACTGTTTCGGCTGCGGACAGGGAGGAAATGTGTATACTTTTCTGATGGAATATAACAGGCTCTCCTTCGTGGAGGCGCTCAAAGAGCTGGCCGCGCGTGCCGGCGTGGAGCTGCCGGAGGCGGAGCAGACGCCGGAGGAAAGACGGCAGGCAGACGCCAGAGTGACATTGAAGGAAATGAACAAAAAAGCTGCTGTCTACTTCCATTACCTGTTGAAGAGTTCCCGGGGTGAACATGCCATGGCCTATCTGAAAGAAAGGGGTATCTCCGAGGAGATGATCAAACATTTCGGGCTCGGCTATGCGGATATTTACAGGGACGATCTGTACCAGTATCTGAAAAAACAGGGGTATACGGATTATCAGATGAAGGAATCCTCTCTGGTGACGATCGATTCGGTGAAGGGGAGCTACGACAAGTTTTTCAATCGGGTCATGTTTCCCATCATGGATGTCAACCAGAGAGTCATCGGTTTCGGCGGCCGTGTCATGGGAGATGGCGAGCCGAAATATCTGAATTCCCGGGAGACAGTTCTTTTTGACAAGGGAAGAAATCTCTACGGCCTCAATTACGCAAAGAGGACGCGGGAGAACGCCATCATCCTCTGCGAAGGCTACATGGATGTGATCTCGCTGCATCAGGCGGGCTTTACCAATGCGGTGGCTCCGCTCGGCACCGCGTTTACGCCCAATCAGGCGATGCTCTTAAAGCGATACACCGATGAGGTGATTCTTTCCTTTGACAGCGACGGCGCCGGTGTGAAGGCAGCCCTGCGGGCGCTGCCGATCCTGCGGGAAAACGGACTCCGGGGCCGGGTGCTCTCCATGAAACCGTATAAGGATCCGGACGAGCTCATAAAAGCGGAGGGAGCCGAAGGTTACCGGAAGAGATTAAGCGAGTCGGAGGCAGGCCGGATGTTTGAGATGCTCGTGCTCTACGGGCAATATGACCAGAAAGACCCGGAGAGCCGTACCGAGTGTATCCGTGCCATCGCAAAGAAACTGGCGGAAATCGAGGAGCCGGTGGAGAGGAGCACGTATCTTGCCGCTGCGGCCAATCGTTTTATGATCGTGCAAAAAGATCTGGAGTCGCTGGTCAATCAGTACGGCATCAGCTACCAGTATCAGAAAGCCAACGAGCAGTACAAAAAGGATCCGGAGAGCCGGGAGAAAAAGCAGGAAAAGCGGGAAAAAACACATACCCGCCCGCAGCGGATCCTTCTCACCTGGCTGACAGAACATCCGGAAATCTATCCGTATATCCGGCCGTATGTGAGCGCCGATGATTTTCTGACGCCCCTGTATCACTCTGTCGCCATCATGCTCTTTGAGCAGCTGGAGCAGGGACAGCCGGTAAATCCGGCCAGGATCATCAACCAGTATACGGAAGCGGAGGAACAGAAGGAAGTGGCGGAGCTCTTTAACGCGCACCTTCAGTACGAGACGTCCCCGGAAGACAGGGACAAGGCGCTTACCGATGTGGTAAAAAAGATTCTTCTTGCCAGCATTGAGGATGAGATGGTGCATACCGGCGACATTGTGCGCTGGCAGGAGCTTCTCACAAGAAAAAATAAGGTGCAGAAACTGAACCTGCATCTGCATCAGGAACAGCAGGGATGACAGAGACACCTTCCGAAATACGAAAGACAGAATAATTAAAGAAAAAATGGTTAGACTTTACGTAGTGTACAGGCGCGGCAGAGAGGACGCGCCGCCGTGTGGACAGCCGCGCAGGCTGCCGGCACAGGGGCAGAAGTATGGGTAAAAATGTGGAGGACGTATTTTGGACAGGGTAGAACAGAATTTTGGCAGGCAGTTGAATCTTTTGTTTCAGAAAGCAGAAAAGAATAAAAATGTGCTGGAAATGCAGGAGATCCGGGATGTATTTCGGGATGTCTCCCTGCCGCCCGCGCAGCTTGAGCAGATCATCACCGCCCTGGAAGAACGAAATATCGATGTTCTCACCGTGTCCGACGGCATGGACGAGGAACTCGCCGACCCGGAGGAGGAGATGGAAGGCGCTCTGCATCTGATGGACGCGGAAAATGTATCCATGGAAGATCCGGTGCGCATGTATCTGAAAGAGATCGGCAGGATCCCTCTTCTGAAACCGGAGGAGGAGATCGAGCTGGCAAGGCGGATGGAAGCAGGAGATGAGTCTGCCAAACGGCGGCTTTCCGAGGCGAACCTTCGTCTGACCGTGAGCATCGCCAAGCGGTATGCCGGGAGAGGCATGCAGTTTCTTGACCTGATCCAGGAAGGAAATCTCGGACTGATCAAGGCAGTGGACAAGTTTGATTATCGCAAAGGTTACAAATTCAGCACATATGCGACCTGGTGGATCCGTCAGTCCATCACCCGTGCCATCGCGGACCAGGCGCGGACCATCCGGATTCCGGTGCACATGGTCGAGACCATCAACCGGGTGAACCGGGCGAGACGGGCGCTGCTGCAGGAGAAAGGGCGGGAGCCGACGCCGGAGGAAGTGGCACGCCGGATGGACATGCCTGTGGAGCGCATCCTGGAGATCTCCAAGATTTCGCAGGAGCCGGTCTCTCTGGAGACTCCCATCGGCGAGGAGGAGGACAGCCATCTGGGTGACTTCATCCAGGATGAGCACATCCCCGTACCCGCGGAGGAGGCGACCCACGCCCTTTTGCGGGAACAGCTTGATGAGGTCATGGACACGCTCTCGGAGAGGGAACAGCGGGTGCTTGCCCTGCGCTTCGGGCTTCTGGACGGCAAACCGCACACCCTCGAGGAAGTCGGAAAAGATTTTCAGGTGACGAGAGAACGCATCCGCCAGATCGAAGCCAAAGCGCTGCGCAAACTTCGGCATCCGACCCGCAGCCGCAAACTCCGGGACTTTCTGGACATGTGAGGAAGAGAGACAGACGACGGTGAGGAGCGCACATGCCGCTTCGTCCGACGACTCCCTCACTCGGACATTCACTGTTTTACTAAAGAGCAGGGGGAGGAACCGCACACGGTTCCGGCTCTGCCTTACGAAATAGAAAAGAAACTGCTCCTTCGTGCGAGCACGGGAACATTTCTTTTCCTATTTCGCCCCCTGCTCTTTTCGAAATTCTGTAATATGTCCTCGCTCACAGGCCGTCGTCCGAAGGACAATGTGCGCATGAAATCACCGTCTGGATACCGGTAACAAAGTACAATACCGTTCTGCAAATGAAAAACTTCTGTTTGCAATACCCAGACGGCAATAAGCGCGCATGTGGTCCGAACCGGAGGCCTGTGATGGAGCGCATCACAAAGTCTGAAACAGGAAAGTGGGAACAGGAACAAAAAAGGTATCGGTCTGCGCTTGCGCAAAGACCGGAACTTTTTTGCTTCCTGTGGCGAAATATAAAAGCTCCCGAGGAGCTTTTATTATCCCACTTTCCTTGTAAAAATATTTATATGCGCGAAGGAGGGCGCCGACGGGCGGACTATCTGCGCGTCGCCGTCGTTTGTCTGAGAAGAGGCATGTGCGTTCTGCACCGTCGTCTGTACTGTCTGCCATTAATTTTGTAATAGATACTATATGGAGAAAATACAATGGAATTATCAAAACGTTTGAAGACCGTGGCTGCTGCCGTTACTCCGGGGCATCGTGTGGCGGATGTGGGGACAGACCACGGATATATACCGATTTATCTGGTGGAGCGGGGACTGTGCCCGGCGGCCTGGGCCATGGATGTGAACCGGGGACCGCTGGCGCGTGCCGAGGAGCACATCCGGCAGGAAGGACTCTCGGACCGGATCGGGGTTAGATTGAGCGACGGGCTGGAGAAACTGTCGCCGGAGGAAACGGACACCGTCGTGATCGCCGGGATGGGCGGAGAGCTGATCTGCAGGATCTTAAGAGAGGGCGTCAGGTTTTTGAAGGCTGGCAGGGAGCTGATCTTACAGCCACAGTCGGAATGGTTTAAAGTGCGCCGCCTGTTGCATGAATATTCTTATCGCATCGGGCGGGAATGGTTTCTGAAAGAAGACGGAAAGTATTATGTGGTCATCAAGGCAGAACCGGCGCCGGAAGGAGAGACAGAACAGTATCCCGACGCCTTTACATACCAGTACGGCAGCTGCCTGTTGGCAAAGAGAGATCCGGTGCTGCTGGAATACCTGCAAAAAGAGATGGAGAAAAAGCAGCAGATTCTGGAGCATATGGCGGCGTTTCCACAGACGGCGGAAGAGAGCCGGGAGGAGAAACGGAGGGAACGCTGCCGGCAGCTGGAAGAAGAGGTGGAGGAGATCAGGCAGTATCTGCAGAAAGGCAGCGCATGATATAGGATGCAAAGAGGAAGTAAAAGAAACAAAAGAAGAGACAGGAAGGGAGGAGCACATTGAAAAAACAGTTTCATGTAAAGACGAGACCAGTAGCGCGGCCGGAGGCGGTCGTGCAGGGAAAAACGTACAGGATCACAGTTCTCACTCCGTGGCTGCTCCGGCTGGAGTACAATGAAAACGGCATATTTGAGGACAGACCGACGCAGTGTGTGTGGAACAGAAGCTTTCCCGTACCGGAGTTTCAGGTACAGGAGGAAGAACATCTGCTGCGGATCACGACGGAAGGGGTTCAGCTCACCTATGACAGGGAAGCGTTTTCTGCTAATGGGCTGTCCATCAAAGTCCGGGGAAATATCAGCGCCTACAACAGTATCTGGCGGTACGGAGAGAAATTTCACGATCTGCGGGGGACTGCGCGGACGCTGGATGAGGCGGACGGCGCCGTACCGCTTGGGCATGGCGTGATATCGAGAGATGGTTTTTCTGTTCTCGACGACAGTCATTCTCTGCTGCTGCGGGAGGACGGCTGGGTCGAGCCGCGGACCGAGGAAGAGGTGGACATTTACTTTTTCGGCTACGGACATCAGTACGAGAAATGTCTGCAGGATTTCTACCGCCTGACGGGAAATACGCCGCTGCTGCCCCGGTATGCGTTGGGAAACTGGTGGAGCCGGTATCATCGCTACACAGAGGAAGAGTATAAGGAGCTGATGCTTCGTTTTAAGCGGGAACAGATCCCGTTTTCCGTGGCGGTCATCGATATGGACTGGCATCTGGTGGACATTGACCCGAAATACGGCAGCGGCTGGACCGGATATACCTGGAACAGAGAACTGTTTCCGGACCCGGCTGAATTTATGGACTGGCTGCACCGTGAGAATCTTCGGGTGACGTTAAATGTACATCCGGCAGATGGGGTGCGGCCGCACGAGGAAGCGTACCGGGAGATGGCCGAGGCGTTGGGCAGAGACTGGGAAAATGAGGAGTTTATTGACTTTGATATCACAGATCAGAAGTTTCTGGATGCCTGTTTCCGGTATCTGTATCATCCGCAGGAAGAACAGGGCGTGGACTTCTGGTGGATCGACTGGCAGCAGGGCGTGCAGACAAAGGTGCCCGGCCTGGATCCGCTCTGGATGCTCAACCATTATCATTATCTGGACAGCGCCAGAGACGGAAAGCGGGGAATGACGTTCTCCCGGTACGCAGGGATCGGCAGCCACCGCTATCCGGTCGGTTTCTCCGGTGATACGATCATCACCTGGGAGTCCCTGGATTTTCAGCCGTACTTCACCGCCAATGCCAGCAATGCCGGCTATGGATGGTGGAGCCATGACATTGGCGGACATATGCGGGGATACCGGGATGATGAATTATCCGTCCGCTGGCTGCAGTTTGGTGTTTTCTCCCCGATCAACCGTCTGCACAGCACGAACAGCCCGTTTAACGGTAAGGAACCGTGGAACTATAATATCGCTGCCTGCGAAGTGATGAAGCGGTATCTGCGTCTGCGTCATGCGCTGATCCCGTATCTGTACACGATGAACTGCGACGCCTGCTTCGAGGGACGGCCGCTGGTGCGTCCGATGTATTACCGGGAGCCGGAGCGGCAGGAAGCCTACGAGGTGCCAAATGAGTACTATTTCGGAACGGAGATGATCGTCTGCCCGATTACCTGTCCGGGGGACAAGGCGTCGAAAATGGCCGGGGTTGTGGCCTGGCTGCCGGAAGGGCAGTGGTTTGATCTGTTCCGGCCGATCGTTTACGATGGCGGTCGCAAGCTGACGCTTTATCGCGGGCTGGAGGATATCCCGGTGCTGGTGAAAGCGGGTGGAATCCTCCCGATGGCAGATCAGGGCGGCAGCGACAACCGCGTGGAGAATCCGGCTGCCCTTCGGGTGCGGATCTATCCGGGAGCAGATGGGAACTTTGTCTTAAAAGAGGACAACGACCGCGGCGAAGACCGGAGAGCGGCGCTCACCCGCATGGAATGGAACTGGGCGAACCGCATATTTACTATCCATAAGCCGGAGGGTGACCTTTCGGTGCTGCCGGCGGACCGGCGTTTCACGCTGGAGTTTGCCTTTGTCACAGAGGCAGAGCCACTGGTATATGCGAACGGGGAACAGATCAAGGTCGAGTGGCAGTATGAGGAAGAAACGTCCACACTGAAGGTGCTGCTTCCGGAACTGCCGACAGACAGAAAGCTGGAAATTGCATTTGCAAGTTCTCTGCAACAGGCGAAATATCGCTGGCAGGCAGAATTTTTCCGCCGTCTCTATCAGGCAGAAATGCTCTACGAAGATAAAGAGCGCCTGTATCGGAGTACGGAGCAGGGTATCAGCCGCATGGCGATGCTGGGCATTCTCGGGACAATGAAGCTGGATGGAACAATCCGCGCCTGCTTGCAGGAGACCTTGCTGGCAGAAAATAAATAAGCGATCTGCAGAAAATATTTACAAAAAGCAAAAAAAGTATAGTATGTAAGCAAAATGTAAAATCTTTATGAAATTTCATAAAATGTAATTGGAAATAAAATAAATCTGTGGTAATATTTCCTTGAAACGGGAAACCCGTTGGCTTAAAACAAGGGGGGAGTTTACACGCAGAAAAAAGCCAATACAAAAGAAAGGAGAAATTTGATTGAGATTTTACGATGTGCTTAAGAAACAGAAAAAGAATGCGGCGAACAGATATCAACGCAGGACATCCCTGCGTCTGCTCGCCGTTTTGCTGTCTTTTGTGTTTTCGGTCACTCTGTTCCCGGCAGACTGGCTGACGATTCCGGTACAGGCAGCAGAAACACAGACAGCGGGAACAACACTGGTAAAAGATGGCGGGGAGGTGACGTGGGACTTTAAGAATCAAAACGCTCCTATTTATACTGAGCAAAGTGACGGATCATTCAGTGACGGGTCGCTTAGCGTGAATGCAAGCGATAGCTTTAAATTCCACGATGCCACTCATGGAGCAACTGTCGGTGATGTTTACACTTGCCGTTCAGGAAGGGCAGACGACAATCAAGCTTGCTGCCTGTGGGTATAGTAACGCGGGTGCGACAGCAACGATTTATGTAAATGGAGAAAGTCAGTTACAAACTGTTAATTTAAAAACAGATGAACAAAACGACGGCCAGGAATCTTCCATCCAGTATACTTCGGAGACCAATGCGACGATTACCATCGCGATAACAGGTAACGGATATCTTCATTATATTAAGGCAGAGACCATCACGCCGCCCCAGGTGGCGACTGTCTCAGGAACTGTCTCTCCGGTGTCCGGTTCGGCATCCGATACAGTGGCGGAGCAGAAGCTGCTGTTTACCGATGAGACAGGAGAGACGGTGAAGACAGAGATTGCGGCGGATGGAACATACAGTGTCTCTCTCCCGATTGGACATACATACACAGTCTCCTTTGCAAACGCGGATATCTATGCGGTGACAGACGGCGGTACCATTGATCTGACAGATGCCAGTGACGGTCAGAAGATGCCAGAGCATAATATCACCTATCGCGTGATCTGGGATACGTCCAAGGAATTCAGTTTTCAGATTGCAGGGACTACTTACACAGTGATGCCGGGCAGTTCCTCCTCGGAGGATTTTAGCGTGACGACAGATGACGGTGACGGTTCTGTAGAACTGGCGACCACAGATACGGCGATCATCTGGGCAGATCTGAGCGGCGCCGGTGTGGGAAATATCCAAAAGGATACTATTCAGGATGTCAGTGAAAATGTGACGTATGAAGTTTTCGGTAATACCATCACATTTACTTATAACGATACGGAAACTTCGCCGACATCCTATACCATTCAGGTGAAAGACAACAGCGCTTCCGGCACCCCACACGCTGATGGAAGAACAAAGACCTATGATTTCGGAGATGGCAGTATCGTCTCCAAACTATATCAGGATGATTATTCCATCCGTGATGGGAAGTCGGTAAGTTCCACGGACGGTCTGGTAACCGTCACAGGAAATAAAGGTATCAGTTATAATGGGGCTCACGGTATCATGATGGGCAGTGACGACAAGGTCAGTGGCGACCAGGTGAGTGTCAAAGTAGCCGGCGATGCGGAGATCACGCTGGGACTTTGCGCTTATACAGCAGATGCTGGAAAGATTGATGTAAATGTTTCAGAGGAAGAGAACGGAGATACCGGTGCCGGAGAGACAGAGGGAACCGGTGCGGGAACAGTATCGCCGTTGTCTGTAGATGCCAAAGCCGCAGCAGATGGTGACAAAGCAACCTTTACATATATCGGCGGTCCGGCAACGCTGACCTTTACGTATACAGGAAGAAGCGGTTCCGGTTATCTTCACTCCATGGATGTGACGAATCAATTGCCGGAGCCGGAAATAACAGAACAGGAAGAGATGCCGGCAATAAAAGATTTTGGAAACCAGACCGATATGACCGTAATTCCTGTCGGACAGCAGCTTACGCTGGAGCAGGAGGGCGGCAGTATGGCAACCGGTGAAGCGCTTTCTGACACGGTCAGCTACTATGGTTTTGATGCGACGGCGGATTGTAATAAGCTGGAGGCGGATATCACCCTGACGTCCAGCGGTAATTCTTCGTCTAACGGTGTGTTCTTCGGCGCTTTTAACGGAGAGGCGATTGAGACCGTCGGCATCCGAAATCACACGAATCTGCGGGCTGTCTACTCTGATGAGACCGGCGAGGTCAATGCCGGCAGAATAAACGGGACCATCGAAGAGGGACAGACGGTACATTTCACCGCGGAAAAGAAAAGGGACGAAGATGGGAAAGTAACCTTTGTGATCACGGCAACACCGCAGGGTGGAGAGACGTACACCAGAGAAAGCAGCGAGAGTAATCCGCTGTTTGACGGAAATATAGAAAATGCGGAGATTTCCTTCGGCTTTATCCTGGCTGACGCCGAGGCCACGGTCACAAATATGAAATACTATGATGAGAATGGAAACATTTTGTATGACCAGAACGACTGCTATGCGGCAATCGGCGAGGCTCCGGTGGTGACCAGTGTGCAGGCTTCTGTCGCGGATACGCGAGATGCCATCATCGTCAGCTGGAACAGCGAGGAGATGCCGTACGGAGACGCCCGCTTTGTCGTCGGGGTGCACAAAGTCAGTCAAGGTGAGAGTACCGGGAATACAGAGGATGGATGGACGACGGTGGCGGAGACCACGGAGTCTTCTTACACGTATCCGGCAACGGAACCAGGAACCTATAAATTCCATGTAGGCGGTAAAGTGGGCAGTGATGGGAAAGTCACGTATTGTGAACAGACTGCGACAGTGAAGGATTACCTTCCGGCGCTTCCGACGCCGGTGGTTACGCTGGAGGCACATGAGAGTTCCATCGACGTCTCCTGGACTCGTTCAGAAGGCGCCACGGATTATGAGATTTACAGATACTCCTCCGATGAAGGGCCGGGGCAGGCAAAAGTTGTTTACACGACCTCAGATACGGCGGACGCAGCTTACTGTCGCCTTTGGAGGAACGGCAGACCGTGCCGGTATTCTTTCCGCCCGTGTCAATGGCGTGGAGCAGGGAAAGAAAACGGTGGCGGCCGGCGGGACTTTCCGTCTGGTTCTTCCGGTGGAAGAAGGAAGGAACGAGATCGAGCTGCTCTTTACCGACAGTGCGGGAAATGTGACGCGCGAGACGCACAACGTGGTCTGCCTGACGAATTATGACAGCATTGTGGATGCCGCTTATACCGGAGAAGACGGGACCGAGGTGAATGGCATACCGACTTACCGTACGGTGCAGGCGGCGGTAGACGCAGTTCCGGAAAACAACGCGGAGCGGCAGGTCATCTATATTAAGAAAGGCGACTATGAAGAACGCCTGACGGTAGAAAGCCCGTACATTTCTCTCATCGGCGAAGATGAGGAGCAGGTGCGGATTCACTGTTATCCGGCAGACTTATATCCGGGAGATACGGAGTATGAAGCCGGCGGGGATATGAGTAAGCGCTGCGCCACTTATGTGATGAGTACGGCGACGGGATTTTCCGCGGAGAATCTGACCTTCGCCAATGACTATGTGTATGGTACGGAGGATAACAAGAGCAATAAGTCGGCGGACGCGCTTCGGTGCGATGCGGACGGCGCTTCCTTTGTCAATGTGACGCTGTCCGGTGTGCAGGATACCCTGTATATGGATGCCGGGCATCAGTATTATTACCAGTGCCGCATTGAGGGACTGATCGACTTTATTTATTCCGGCGATAATGCAAAGGCGTTGTTCAGGGACTGTGACCTTGTGTTTGTCTATGAGAAGACACATCCGGAGGGCGGATATGTCTGTGCGCCGAGAACGGCGGCGGACGCGCCGTATGGTCTGATTTTTGACCACTGCCGGATCACATCGGAGGAAGGCTGTGTGGATGGCACCTTCCGTCTGGCACGGCCATGGGGACCGGATGGATGCATTTACTGGCTGAACTGCTATATGGGCAGCGCCCTTGATAAGGAGGAGCCGTATGCAGACATGAGCGGAAATGCCTATCTGGAGGCAAGGTTCTTTGAGTGCGGTTCCTACGGACCGGGTTATGCGGTCAATGCGACGAGAAGACAGATTTCTCCGACGGGAGCGGAAAATCTGCTGGCAGGCCTGGGCTGGACGCCGGAGCAGACCAGTGAAGCGGTCGGCGCCGCCTACATTGGGAATGTCGTAACGCCGGAGCCGGGTGAGCCGATCCCGGAAGAACCGTCGACAGAAGAGCCGCCTTCCGAGACGCCATCTGCGGATGATACCACGGAAGGACCGTCTTCCGAGACGCCGCCTGCGGGTGATATCACGGAAGAACCGTCTTCCGGAACATCGGCAGCGGATACCACGACGGCGGGAAATGGAGATGGCGCAAACGGACAATCAGTCGTACCGGCGGATTCCGTATCAGAACTTGAGACGGGGATGCTGGTGGTCGATAATCAATATAACGCGGTCTTTGAGGTCTGCGGCAGCGCTTCAGAAGGTTTCACCTTAACCTGTGTGCGGCCGGCGTCCAGAAATACTTCCCGGGTAAAGATTCCGGCGAAGGTGAAGGTGGGCAAGGAAGAGTATCCGGTCACCGCCATCGCTGCCGGCGCATTTAAAGGGAAAAAAGAACTGAGAAAAGTGATCATCGGCGCGAATGTGACCAGGATTGGCAAGAAAGCATTTCAGGGATGTCAGAGTCTGAAAAAACTGGTGATCAAATCAAAGAAACTGAAAAAAATCGGGGCAAAGGCCTTCCGTAACAGTAATCCGGCCTTAAAGATCAAGGTGCCGGGAGGAAGGAAGAAAGCCTATCGGAAACTTTTTAAAAAAGTGGGCGTGAGGTTATAGCAAAAAGGTATGCACAATCTGAAAAATGTTGTTTCGCGACCCGCTGCAGGCGAAAAATCCTGCTTTGTAAGATTCCATTCCGCAGACAGAGCAGATGCCTGGGAGATAAACAAGAGGGACGGCAATATGCCGCCCCTCTTGTTGTTTTCGCACAGCGCGTGATCTGAGAGTAGAGTCATGGTTCCTCTGATCTCCGGTTTATCAGTCCGCCGGCGAATTGTCTTCCGGTACAATGATATTTAAGATGAATACGATCAGGAAGGACACCATCAGGGAACTTCCAAGAATGTTTTTCGCAAGCTGCGGGCAGAACTGCAGTACATCCGGCACTGCGTCGATGCCGACGCCGATGGCGAGAGCGATGCCGACGATCAGCTTGTTGCGGTAGTTCATCGGCTGCTCGCCAAGAAGCTGGATACCGGACATGGTGATGGCGGCGAATACGGTCACGGTCGCGCCGCCAAGAACCGGCTGCGGGATCGTGGTCATCAGCGCGCCGAACTTCGGACAGAAGCCTGCGGCCAGCATGATAACGCCGACGATGAGGAACACTCTTTTCGCTACGACCTTTGTGGTACAGATCAGACCGACGTTCTGGCTGTAAGGGTCGGTCGGCAGACCGCCGATGATAGCGCCGATCATACCGCAGATGGACTGACCTTTGATGGCGCCGCCCAGCTCTTTGTCGGTAGCCTCTCTGTTAAATCCGCCCATGGCGGTGGAGGAAACGTCTCCGATGGTCTGCACAGCCTGTACGACATACATGAGGATCATCATGATGATGGCGTCGGCATGGAATTCCAGTCCGAAGTGGAATGGAATCGGAACGGAGATCAGTCCCGCCTCGTTGAAGGTGGAGAAATCCACGATGCCGCCCATCAAAAGCGCGATCACATAACCGACGACAATACCGATGAGCATGCCGGATACTTTTAAATATCCTTTTCCGAAAAGACTGCATGCCAGGGTGACAACCAATGTAACGATGGCAAGGATCCAGAATTCCGGAGAACCGAAGGTTCCTGCTCCCTGTGTGGCGGAGCCGCCGCCCATGTAAGTGATGGCTGTCTCATAAAGGGAAAGCCCGATACTTAACACGACGGTACCGCTGACGATCGGCGGGAAGAACCGGCGGATCTTGCCCATAAACATACCGATAAAAATAGAAACAAAACCTGCTACGAGCTGGGAACCAAAGATCGCCGCGATGCCGTACTGTGTACCGATCATGGTCAGGATCGGCATATAGGCAAAGGCTACGCCCATGACATTTGGAAGTCCCATACCAAATCCCAGAACCGGGAAAAGCTGGAGCAGTGTGGTGATGCCGCCGATGAGCATGGCTGCCTGTGTCAGCATGATCTGATCTGCGGCGGAAAGAGACAATGTGCTGGCGATAAGCATTGGCGGCGTGATGTTGCCGACCAGCATAGCCAGAACATGCTGCATTGCCTGTGGAAATGCCTGTCCGAAGGTAGGCTTTCCGTCGAGCTTGAACAGCTCGCTGCTGGATGAAGTGTTTGTTTGCATGATATCAACTGCCTTCCTTTGTTTTAATTATGCATTTTTAAACGACCTACCTATCATAACAAATCCGTTTCTGTCTGTCTATGTCGAATTAAGAAAATTGTAAAGATTATGAAAAAAACTCGAGAAAAATAAAATTGTTTGTTAAAATTTAGTGAAAACTGCCATAACCGCAGACAGAGCGCCGCATAAAACAGGGAACTGTCATCTACTGTAAAGTATGAAGCGCTGTCGGCGCCAGAGTGGCCGCGCCGGTTTCTGTTTCCGATGAGGTTTCTTTCTGTGCCGGAAACAGGATCGGATTAAGGAAGGCCAGATATCTTCCGAACAGACGGGCGATGAAGCCGACCAGAAGAGCCGCGATGATGGTACCTTCCCGGACGCCGTCCAGCCGTTTGGCAAACAGGAAGGAAAGAATGGCGGCGATCACAGTCAGAGACACGTCAAAGGCAACCTTCGTATTGCCGAAGTTGGTATTCCAGGTGGTGGAAACCGCGCGGACGAAAGACTCGCCGGGGAGCATCGCCACATTGGCCAGCACTTCCATATAGACGCCAAATCCCAGAATGACACAGCCGATCAGCAGATAGACGATCTTGAATCCGTATGCCTGTGGGTGAACGAAAGTCAGCAGAACTATGGTCAGGTCGATGAAATACCCAAACAGGATGGAGATAGGGATCTGCAGCAGATGTTCCGCTTTAAAATTTTTTCGCAGGATAAAAAGCTGAATAACAATCAGAAGAATACTGAACAGGATGGTAAACTGTCCGAGCGTCATCGGGAAGTTCAGGCTTAACACATAGGGAATCGAGGAAATCGGAGAGGTTCCCAGATCCGCCTTCGTGATCAGGCTGACGCCCAGTGAATTGATAAACAGACCGATCAAAAAGATAATATAGCGTTTTAATTTTTCCATATCATTTAGTCCTCCTTTGTTGTCAAGTTCATATAGATGCGGGAGAGTGTCTGCATAAACTGCTCCCTTTCTTCATTGGAAATAGAATGAAAAGCCTTTTCCTCGAGAGCCTCAAAGCTTTCTGTGACAAGGCACAGCAGCTCTTTGCCCCGGTCCGTCAGAAAAACATAAGAGTTTCGCCGGTTTCCGTGAAGCATCCGCCGTTCCACCATGCCCCGGTCTTCCATCCGGTTTAAAAGAGAAGTCAGTGTGCCGGCCTCAATGTGGGAGCCCTGCGCGATCTCTTTCTGGCTGGCGCCATCGTGCTCTTTCAGATAATCGAGGATCTTCGGCTGTCCGAGTGTGAGTCCCGAACCGCGCAGTCTGGCGAGAAGTCCCTTTTGCAGCATGGCCTGCTCCGCCATGATCAGATAATGAAATGAAGAATCCAAAACAGCAGCCTCCTTTTCTTCTGTCTGCCGATACAGCCCGCCGCTGCAGGCAATGTCGGCAAAACTAATTAGAATTGAAATGATTAGAATTCAAACTATATCGGCGCATCTATTATAAAAATGAAAAAAGAAAATGTCAAGAACAAGAAAGAACTGCAATGTTCCATGCAATAAAAAAATACGGAAAAAACAGAATGGTTACTGTTTTTTCCGTATTTTATGTACGATTCTCTGCATCAGCCGGTTCATTTTCTCATATCGGAGGAGAAAAGAATCGGCGCTTGCCTGAATCATCTCGTCAGCGCTTACCCCTGAAAAATCGACTTCATAGTCGTTTCTCTCCGCCAGAAGCTCAATAAACAGCCGCTGTGTCCGGCCGTTTCCTTCACGGAACGGGTGCAGGGCGTTTATCTCGGACAGATAGTAAGCAAGACGAAGAGGAAATTCATTTTCCGGACAGTGTTTCAGATAGGACTCCCGCTTCAGCTGTCCGAAAATGTAGTCTGCCTGCTGCGCGATGAACTGGCAGCTGCAAAACATGCTTCCCTTGTTGATATTGACATTGCGGATCTTACCCGCCCAGTCATAGATATCACCGAAAATGTATTTATGGAGCCGGCAGAGATAGCGGAAATCCATGACGCCCTTCGGCGGATGTCTCCGAAGTTCCAGAATGCGAAGGGCGGTGATGTTGCGCTCTGCCTCCTCCAGCTTATCTGCCTCTGTGAGGTTCAGCTTGTTCTTAAGGACAAAAGAACCAGGATAGCAATAGGTGCTGTCCTGTTCAAACTCGTAATAATAATCCTTCATCGAATTGTGGGACGGCGGCATGCGCCCGCCTGGTGAAGAAAAAATCAGGCGGGTTCAATGCGCCGTATAATGTGCGATCATTTCTTCAATGGTCATTGATATGGACTGTTCTCCGGCAGCGCAGCGAAGCAGAACGTCGTATTCCGAATCTTTTAAGATCATGCCCTCCATAGCCAGGGAAGCTGCAACCTGCCTTGTTAATCTGACTGCGTCTTTCTCCAATGGAATCACCTCCAGTACTGCCTTTTATTGTTTACAGTATACCATTTTTTCGGTTGAAATACAAAAGAGAAATCTGGAAGAGAGATAAAAAAATGTGGCAGATCAAAATATTTTTTGTACAAAATAGACGAAAGTCTATTGAATTCTCCGACCGGAGGGGGTATAATGACAGGGAATCAAAATAAATCTTCAGGGCGGGGTGTAAGTCCCCACCGGCGGTAATCATAGACAGTTTGTGTACGTTTTGTCGCAGCCGTGTTCACGGTTTCCCGGCAGGATGCACAGTATGTTCGTGCGAGCCCGCGAGCCGCAAGGCAGGATTCCGGTGTGATCCCGGAGCCGACGGTATAGTCCGGATGGCAGAAGATAGGATCATTGTCTGTGTACAGTGCCCGTGTTTTTTTCAGAGAGGCGGGGAGGCACATTTTATTCTGAGTATCAATACGTCCTGAGATTGACTGCGTAAAGCAGTGGATTTCAGGGCGTTTCTTTTTGTATGGATTCTGCACATTTTCCGGATTGTCGGGGAGCGCCCCTGCCAGAGACCGCGTCACCGGGAGACAGTTTTTCCGTGTTGGAAACAGAAAACCTGTACATCCCTGCGGTATTCTGAAAGAAATCTTTTTAAAAGGAAGGGGAAGAATGTGCAATGAGCAGATATTATCTTGGGTTTGATGCCGGAACCCAGAGTGTAAAAGTGGCAGTATATGATGAAAACATGCAATGTGTGGCGTCCTCCAGCGCGCCGACAACGCTCACGTATCCGCATCCGGGCTGGGTCAGCATGGACTGTGAGGAATATTTGGAACTTACTGTGCAGGGCATGCGGGAATGTGCCCGCATCCTGCGGGAGAGCGGTCGGGATCCGGCAGATGTGCGGGCAATCATGGGGGACGGTATCATCTGCGGGATCTGCGGCGTGGATGCCGCCGGTCGCGCGGTGACGCCGTATATCAATTATCTGGACTCGCGGACGAAGGAAGATGCCGATGAGATCAACAGCTGGAATCTGGATATCTGGGGAAGGGAGACCGGCAACCCGGAGGCAAACTGTATGTTCCCGGCGTTGTTTGCCCGCTGGTTCCTGAAACATTCCGCAGAGTTTCAGGAGAAAGGTGTAAAGTTTGTCCATGATGCCCCGTATGTGCTGGCGCATCTGGCGGGACTTGGTGCGGAAGATATGTTTATCGACTGGGGAACCATGTCCGGCTGGGGGCTTGGCTATAAAGTGGAAGAAAAATGCTGGTCAAAAGAACAGCTTGCCCTTCTGGGAATCCCGGAATCCATGATGCCGCGTATTGTGAAACCGTGGGAGATCGTGGGACATCTGACAGAAGAGATGGCGGAGCGTACCGGTTTTCCGGCAGGGATTCCTGTTTGCGCCGGGGCGGGAGATACGATGCAGTCCATGATCGGCAGCGGAAATATCAGGCCGGGCCAGGCGGTGGATGTGGCGGGAACCTGTTCCATGTTCTGCGTATCCACAAAAGGGATTATCCCGGAACTGAGCCGCAGGGGGGCCGGACTTATTTTTAACAGCGGAACATTGCCGGATACGTATTTTTACTGGGGATACATCCGTACCGGCGGGCTGGCGCTTCGCTGGTTTAAGGACAATATCTGCGGACAGGAGACGGACGGGGACTATTACCAGACGCTCAGCGGGCAGGCAGAACAGGTGCCGGCGGGAGCGAACGGCGTGCTCTTTCTTCCCTACCTGACCGGCGGGATGAATGAGATCCCGGATGCTTCCGGCTGTTTTCTGAATATGACCATGGACACAGACCAGGCGGTGCTCTGGCGCGCGGTGCTGGAGGCCATCGGCTACGATTACATGGAGATCACAGATCTGTACCGGAAGGCGGGGATCGACCTGAGCCGGATCACTATCACGGAAGGCGGCAGCCGGGACGCGCTCTGGAACCAGATGAAAGCGGATATGCTTAACAGCCGGACCGTGACCCTTCGCAATGCGGCGGGAGCGGTGATGACAAACTGTCTGTTCGGCGCCTACGCAGTGGGAGATGTGGCGGACATCGGAAAAGCGCTGGCGGAGAATCTTCATATTAAAAAGGAGTATCAGCCGGACAGTGAGACGCACGCCTTTTACCGGTCCCAGTATGAGAAGAAAAACCGGTTGGTAAAAACAGAGCTGGCGCAGGCGTTTCGCACTCTGAAAGAGATGCGGGAAGCAGGCGGCAGCGCGGAGAATCCGATGTGAGAAAAAAGGGGAAAGCACCGGTTTTTCACAAAGAAAAAGAAAACATCGGCACAGTGGATTTTTTTTAATACATAAGAAATATTTCTTAAAAATCGTTTGCCTTATGCGGTTATGAATGTTAAACTATAAACAAATTAACCTTTTGCAACATATGATATTTTCCGGGACATTTTTTACGGCGGGAGATGGCCGGGAACCGGAATATTCAGAAGGATTTAGGAGGATTATGTATGGTTACGAATGATGCAACAATTTTGAAGATCAAACACGAAGTCCTGTATCGCGTGGCAAAGCTGGCTTATGAGGGTAAGCTTGAAGAAGAAAAGGATAAGATCCCTTACGAGATGATCCCGGGACCGAAGGCACAGTTTCGGTGCTGTATCTACAAGGAGAGAGAGGTCATCAGACAGAGAGTGAATCTGGCAGAGGGCAAAACGCCGACAGGCGAGAAGCCGGATTATTCCAAGGGACATAAGATCGTGTATGTCATCCCTTCCGCCTGCGAGGAATGTCCGATCGCAAGATACACCGTCACCAACAACTGCCAGAACTGTATGGGTAAGGCCTGCTACAATTCCTGTAACTTCGGCGCCATCACCATCGGTATGAATCAGGCTTACATAGACCCGTCCAAATGTAAAGAGTGCGGTAAATGTGCGGCAGCCTGTCCGTACAATGCGATCGCTGATCTGATGCGTCCGTGCCGCAAGAGCTGTCCGGTAGACGCGCTCCAGGTAGATCCGGACACCGGTCTCGCCATGATCGACGATGAGAAATGTATCTCCTGTGGTCAGTGTATCCACAGCTGCCCGTTCGGCGCCATCGGATCCATCACCTACATCGTGGATATCATCAATGCCATTCGTGAAGGCAAAAAAGTATATGCCATGGTCGCTCCTGCTCTGGAAGGACAGTTCGGCGACAAGATCACCATGGCCAGCCTGAAAAAAGCAGCAAAAGAGATCGGCTTTACCGATATGATCGAGCTTGGTCTCGGCGGCGACCTGACGGCTCTCTTCGAGGCAAGAGAGTGGGCGGAAGCTTACAAAGAAGGCAAGCAGCTGACCACATCCTGCTGTCCGGGCTTTGTCAACATGGTAAAGAAACATTTCCCGAAGATTGCCGACCACGTTTCCACCACCGTATCCCCGATGTGTGCGGTATCCCGTATGGTAAAGGCCAAAGAGCCGGACGCCATCACCGTATTTGTGGGACCTTGCGTAGCGAAGAAGAGCGAGGCGGCAGATTCCGGTATCGAGGGCAATGCAGATTACGTTCTGACCATCGGTGAGTTCCGCGCGATGATGAAAGCGAAAAATGTGGAACTGGAGCCGGAAGAGAACGATTACCAGCAGGCATCCGTATTCGGTAAACGTTTCGGAAACAGCGGCGGTGTGACCAACGCCGTACTGGAATCTCTGAAAGAGGAAAACCAGAACGCGGACGTTACCGTTACCGTATGTAACGGCGCGGCAGAATGTAAGAAAGCACTTCTCATGTTGCAGGCAGGCAGGTTAAAGACAGACTTCATCGAAGGTATGGCCTGTGTCGGCGGCTGTGTCGGCGGTCCGAGCAGACACAAATCTGAGATGGAGACCAAACGTTTCAGAGACAAACTGATCAAAGAAGCAGACGGCAGAAATATTCTGGAGAACCTGTCCGAAGTCGATCTGGACTCCTTCTCCATGTACAGACACTAATATGTCCTGGCGCAGATCATCCTGTACAAGACGTCGATGCGTTCGTGCGGCGATTGTTTGCCCGCAGACGCCAATTACTTCTTGCATTTTAAGATAAGGTCTGCTAGAATAGAAAAGCACAATTTACAGACAGGAAGGCAGATTCGTCTGCTTTCCTGTATTTTTGGAGATGTACCCAAGTGGTTGAAGGGTCCGCACTCGAAATGCGGTAGGTCGGGCAACCGGCGCGAGGGTTCGAATCCCTCCATTTCCGTAACGACGGCATGGCTTAGGCTGTGCCGTTTTTTTGATACCATCAATTGCCGGATCGGGCAGAACCATTTTAAAATTATCGTTTATCGACTTATACCCCTTTCTGTGCTATGATTAGGAATGTATGATTTTAGAACAGAAAGGGGTATTTCTATGGGAGATACGTCTGGAAATAAAAAGGGTAAGATAGAGACAGGGAGAAAGAAGCGCATCTGTATGGGAATCCTCGCCCATGTGGACGCCGGAAAGACGACGCTTTCCGAGGGGATTCTCTATCTGACGGGCAGTCTGCGGAAGCTGGGAAGAGTGGACCACGGTGACGCATTTCTGGACAATTTTGCGCTGGAGAGGAGCCGGGGGATCACGATTTTTTCCAAACAGGCGGTGTTTCCGCTGGGAGAGACGGAAGTGACGCTTATCGACACGCCGGGCCATGTGGATTTTTCCGCTGAGATGGAGCGGGCGCTCTGGGTGATGGATTATGCAGTGCTGGTGATAAGTGGCGCCGACGGGATTCAGGGTCATACGGAGACGCTCTGGCGGCTTTTGAGAGCGTATAAGATTCCCACATTCCTTTTTATCAATAAGATGGATCAGGATGGAACGGACAGGGACGCCCTGCTGGCAGAGCTGAAAAAGAATCTGGACGACGGGTGTATTGCTTTTGACGGCGTGCGGCTGCCGCAGGAAGAAGGAACGAAAGACCTGGAAGCTGAAACAGAGAACGCCTGCGACAAAGCGCTGGTCAGCGCCGGCTCGGAAGATATTCTGGAAGAGATCGCCATGTGCGATGAGGATGTGCTGGAGGAGTACATGGAAACCGGAGACATCCGGAGGAGCGATGTGATTCGTCTGATCGGCGAGAGAAAGATATTTCCCTGCTATTTTGGTTCTGCGCTGAAGCTTTCCGGGGTGGAGAACCTGCTCCGGGGACTGGAAGAGTTTACAAAGATGCCGGAGTATCCCGATACGTTTGCCGCTAAGGTATTTAAGATATCCAGAGATGAGCAGGGAAACCGCCTGACTCATGTGAAGGTTACCGGGGGCAGTCTCCGGGTAAAAACTGTTTTTGGGACAGAAGGAAAAGAAAAGGTGGACCAGATCAGGGTTTATTCCGGCGCAAAATACACTTTGCGGGATGAGGCGGAGGCAGGAATAGTCTGCGCCCTGACGGGACTTTCGGAGACGGCGGCGGGCCGCGGACTCGGCGAAGAGAAAGATCTGAAGGCTCCTCTGCTGGAACCTGTGTTGAGCCGCAGCGTGATTCTTCCCGAAGGGACGGATGTCCCGAAGGCGCTTCGCCAGCTGAAACAGCTGGAGGAGGAAGACCCGCTTTTGCATGTCGTGTGGAACAGCCGCCTGGAAGAAATCCAGATGCAGCTCATGGGAGAGGTGCAGACGGAAGTGCTGAAAAGTATGATCGCAGAGCGCTACCAGATGGATGTGGAGTTTGGAGCGGGACGCATTATGTATAAGGAGACCATCGCGGATACCGTGACCGGTGTGGGGCATTACGAGCCGCTGCGCCATTATGCGGAGGTGCATCTGCGCATGGAACCGGGAGAGAGAGGCAGCGGTCTTGTGTTTGCCACAGACTGCAGCGAGGACGTGCTGGACGGCAACTGGCAGCGACTGATCCTCACACATCTCAGAGAAAAGGAACATCTGGGTGTGCTGGCGGGAATGCCGATCACGGATATGAAGATCACGCTGACAGCGGGAAAAGCGCACTTAAAGCATACGGAAGGCGGAGACTTCCGGCAGGCGACCTACCGGGCGGTGCGCCAGGGGCTGATGCAGGCGCAGTCGGTACTTTTGGAGCCGTGGTATGCGTTTCGGCTGGAGCTTCCGGCGGAGCAGGTGGGACGGGCCATGGCGGATATTCAGAAAATGTACGGAACATTTGAGGCTCCGGTCCTGGAAGGAGAGAGGGCGACCCTTTTCGGTCGTGCGCCGGCGTCAGAGATGATTGACTATCCGGCGCAGGTGCAATCCTATACCGGAGGCCGCGGAAGGCTCTCCCTTCGGCTGGAGGGATATTTCCCCTGTCATGATCAGGAGGAAGTCATCGAAGCGCTGGATTATGATTGTGAGGGCGATCTGGACAACCCGTCCGGCTCCATCTTCTGCTCCCATGGCGCCGGTTTTTTTGTGCCATGGAATGAAGTGCCGGATCACATGCATATCAGGGAAAAAATGCCGACGGCGGATAGCCTGACGGATGACGCAGGAGCAAATGTATCTTTAAATAAAAGAAATACATCTGGAGCCGATACGTTTTCAGATGGGAACAACGGATTGCCTGCCGGGAAAAACGATGCGAAAAGCAGCGGCGCCTCCTATGCCTCTTCTTATATAGAAGACAAAGAGCTGGAAGAGATTTTTCTCCGGGAGTTTGGAAGCAAAAAACAGCAGGAAGACCGATACCGGGGGTACCGGAAAGGAGTCGTCCGTTCCGAAGCGGAAGCGCCGGGCAGGCGGAGAACGACGGGAGCGGGAACTTCAGCCGGACGAAAGGGAACGACTGCATCCGGAGTCCGAAGCGCATCCAGAGCAGAAACTTCGAAATATTCAGGCGCCGCCGGAATGCTGTCTGGCCGCAACGGGGAAAAACAGTATCTGCTGGTGGACGGCTACAATATCATCTTTGCCTGGGATTTTTTAAAGGAGCTGGCGGAGACCAGCCTTGAAGCGGCCCGCGGCAAGCTGATGGATATTCTCTGCAATTATCAGGGATTTATCGGAGACACACTTATCGTGGTCTTCGACGCCTACCGGGTGAAGGGAAATCCCGGCGAGATTTTTAAATATCACAATATCCATGTGGTGTACACAAAAGAAGCGGAGACGGCCGACCAGTATATTGAGAAGACGACCCATGAGCTGGGACATAAGCACCGGGTGACGGTGGCTACCTCAGATAATCTGGAACAGGTCATCGTCATGGGACAGGGAGCGAGGAGACTGTCGGCCACCGATTTTCTGGAAGAGGTGGAACACGCAGAACAGGAGATCCGCCGTATAAACAGAGAACGCCGGAATAACGGCAAAAATTATCTGCTGGAACATGCGGACGATGAGACGGCAGAGCTTCTGGAAAACGTACGTCTGGGAAAGACAGATCTGGAAGGAAAAAAATAAAGCGCGGCAGTCGATATCCGCATGGACCGGGATACAGGGACAGGCTGTTCCGGAAGCGTTCCAAATCTTGACTTTTTCACTAGGGTATGATATACATAGAGCTTGGATGCGATAGATTTTGATAAAATATTTCCCGGGTCCGACATCTTTTCCTGAGAGGATACTGCGGACCCGGATACAAGGAGATAATTATGCTTGAACTAAAGAATATCAGCTATATTGTTGAGGGAGATAAAGAGATTCTCGAAGATGTGAATCTTACGATCAACGACAAGTTTGTCGCTATTACCGGCCCGAACGGCAGCGGTAAGTCCACCCTCGCGAAGCTTATCGCGGGGATCATTCATCCGACTGCCGGAAGGATCATTCTGGACGGGGAGGATATCACAGATCTGAATATCACAGAGAGAGCTAACAAAGGTATCAGCTATGCCTTTCAGCAGCCGGTACATTTTAAAGGACTGAAAGTAAAGGATCTGATCTCCGTGGCTTCCGGAAGGACCATGTCGGTGAAAGAGATCTGCGACGTGCTTTCCGAGGTAGGACTTTGTGCCAGAGATTATGTGAACCGGGAGTTAAACGGCAGCCTTTCCGGCGGCGAGCTCAAGAGGATCGAGATTGCTATGATCCGCGCCAGAGCGACGAAACTGTCTGTGTTTGACGAGCCGGAGGCCGGAATCGATCTGTGGAGCTTTAACAGCCTCATTCATGTGTTTGAGGAGCTTCATGAGAAGACAGAGGGAACGATTCTGATCATTTCCCATCAGGAGCGGATCCTCGAGATCGCAGACCAGATTATCGTGATCAACGGCGGCCATGTGGAGAGAGTCGGACGCGGAGAGGACGTGATTCCGGGTCTTCTTTACAAGTCATCGGCCTGCCAGAAGCTGAGTCAGAAATAAGGAGCGGGGACAGATATGAGTGAATTGGATTTAATACAGAAAGAATTGCTGGAGCAGGTGGCGGACCTTCACGGGGTACCTGCGGGAGCCTACAATATCCGTGCCAACGGTGCGTCGGCGGCAAGAAATACAACAGCCAATATTGACATTGTGACCAAAGAGGACAAACAGGGCATTGATATCATCATCAAGCCGGGAACCAAAAATGAGAGCGTGCACATTCCGGTCGTTCTGAGCCAGAGCGGTCTCACAGAAGTTGTGTACAATGACTTCTATATCGGAGATGACTGTGACGTGACCATCGTGGCCGGTTGCGGTATCCACAACGGCGGCGGAAGTCTCACGAAGCATGACGGTGTGCACACCTTCTATGTGGGAAAGAATGCCAGGATCCGCTATGTGGAGAAGCACTATGGCAGCGGGGAAGGAACCGGTGAGAAAATCATGAACCCGGAGACGGTCATCCATATGGATGAGAATTCTTACTTCTATATGGATACAGTCCAGATCAAAGGTGTGGACAGCACGAACAGATTGACCACGGCAGATCTGAAGGCAGGAGCGAAGCTGGAAGTGTCGGAGAAGCTGATGACTCACGGAAAGCAGACGGCAAAGACGGCTTTTGATGTGGAATTAAACGGAGAGGGCAGCAGTGCCAATGTGATCTCCCGTTCTGTGGCAAGAGGAGAGTCCTTCCAGGATTTCCGGGCGAAGATCAGCGGCAATACCGCCTGCGCCGGTCACAGCGAGTGCGACGCCATCATCATGGATAACGCCAGAGTGAGCGCTACTCCGGAGCTGGAGGCGAACAATATCGATGCGGAGCTGATCCACGAGGCGGCGATCGGAAAGATTGCCGGCGACCAGCTCATCAAGCTGATGACCCTTGGTCTGACAGAAGCGGAAGCGGAAGAGATGATCATTTCCGGTTTCTTAAAATAATCAGGCAAAAGACAGTTTGGCCCGCGGCGCACCCCGGCAGGGTGTGCGTTGCGGCTGTGGAAAAATGACAGGAGGGAGACAGCGATGAGACAATGCATGGATGCAAAAAATCTTCACCAGCGTCTGAACCGGATTCAGGGACAGATCAAGGCCATCGATAAGATGGTAGACCAGGATGTACCCTGTGAGGATATCCTGATTCAGGTCAACGCGGCAAAATCAGCCCTGCACAAAGTGGGTCAGATCATTCTGGAGGGACATCTGAATCACTGCGTAAGAGATGGGATTGAGCATGGCGATGCGGATAAGACCATCGCTGATTTTGCCAGAGCAGTGGAGTATTTTTCAAGATTATGACAGGCAGGAGAAAAGAAAATGGCTTCTTATGAACAGGATATAAAGCGATATGAGTCTAAAATGCGCGCCTGCGCGACCATGACGGAGTTGTTGACAGCCATGGCCTCCTGGCAGAGCTTTGCAGAGGCACACGGTCTGACTGATGAAGAACGGCAGATAGTCGATAAAGCCTATGTGGAGGCGGAAGCCGGACTTATCACACAGGTAAAGCCGACTTTATGGTAAGCGCGTGCCGGAGGCAAAAAACGCAGATATCAGGCAGCAAAAAGCTGCTGCAATCCTTACCTGCGATGCGAAATACGGTGTTTATTGAAACAGATATGGGATATTTCGTGCGGGGAGTATTGCAGCAGCTTTTTTGTTTCGCAGGAAACCGCGTTTCTGTGAAAAAAATCTCAAAGAAAATGTTTTCAGAACGCCTCTACTCGGAAACTTCGCCGGAGATGATCCATGGAGCCGGTTTTGCCTCAAAGACATTTTTGCGGTTCAGCTTGGACATGGCAATCTGAATGACTTCCGTGCGGGAAATATGATATTTCTCAAAAATCCGGAGAATGGAAGAAAGGATATCAAGCTCCAGCGTATAGACGACAAACTTCATCTGCGGATTGATCTTCAGAAGGTTCTGTACCTCCTCCTCAAAGCGCTCCGTGGCGACGATGAAAGACAGGGACGGAACCGGAAGAGCGCGCATGGAGCGGCGGCTGGTGTCCTCCACGATCGTGACGTTGGTAAGACCGAATTTGTTGATGTTTTCCTCCATGGAAAAGCGGTCGTGCTTATTATATTCCACAGCGATGATCTGTCCGTCGCTGGCGATCATGGCAGACTCCACGGCGATACTCTCACCGCTGATGATGCAGATGGTATCCTGGTCGTCAAGATGCAGCTTGTTGACGATGATGGAACGGATCTCGCTGGCCACGTAGCGCACGGAACCCTGGGAAAAGTTATCATTCTGCATGCCGATGCGGTAAGAACTTCTGGAATGCGGATTAAAAATGAGCATGACGGACGGACCGGTGATCTCCGTGTTGATCATCTCGGACAGCTTGCAGATATTTACGCTGCCTTCCGGATTCAGGCCGGTCTTGAACCAGATATCACAGTCGCCCAGACCGTAGTCCCAGAGATTGAAAAAGAAGTTCGGGTCGCCGGCGTCGGCGAAGACCAGAACCCGTTTGTGTGTTTCGATCGTCGGGATCAGGTTCTTCTGCTTTTTGCTGATATCAATTAATTTGATCTTTTCGATATCCAGACCTGCCTTTTTGGAGAAATACTCCAGCCAGGCGAGAATCTGTGTATTGGTGAAGGAAGATTTGTTGTTGAGCATGGGAAGACCTCCTTAATGATGTTAGTGATTCTTGTGCGGGGCGTAACCCCGGCTGCCGTTTTCCGGAAGAAAAAATACCTGTGCGGCAGACTGTTTGCTATCATTTTAGTACAATAGATGAAAAAACGCAAGAAAGGAATAGATTTTCTTGTAAAATAATCACAAAAGCTGTAGAATAAAAAAGATGAGAAAAGAAGGGAAGATGAAGGTTGAAAATATCAACAAAGGGACGGTATGCATTGCGGCTGATGCTGGACATTGCATTAAATGAAAAAGAAGGCGAACCGGTTCGCATTAAAGATATCGCGCGCAGACAGGAATTATCCTGCAAGTACCTCGAGCAGATTATCTCCGCCCTGCACAAGGCAGGGTTCGTCCGCAGTATCCGCGGGCCGCAGGGAGGATATCTTCTGACAAAGGCGCCGTCTCAGTATACGGCAGGCATGATCCTGCGCCTGACGGAAGGCAGTCTCTCGCCGGTATCCTGTCTGGACGGGGAGAAGAACCGCTGCGGCAGACTGGAGGAGTGCGCGACACTTCTACTGTGGCAGCGGCTGAATGATGCCATCAATCAGGTGGTGGATACGGTGACACTGCAGGATCTGATAGAGTGGCACCATAACAGAAACGCAGATAACACCGCAGAAGAATAGCCGGACAGGAGATATCTCCGAATGATACCGCTGTCAGTAAGCGGGTGTTTTAGAAAAGGACGTTATGATGATTGGACAGTATTCTCTGTATGAATGGCTGATATTTTTCTATATTTACAGTTTTTTTGGCTGGATTTTTGAATCCGTTTATGTATCTCTCAGAAAAAAGCGCTGGGTAAACCGGGGATTTCTGTTGGGACCTTTCCTGCCGATCTACGGCGGGGGAGCGGTGATGATGCTTTTCGTGTCGGAACCCTTCAAGTCGAACCTTATCCTCACATACTTTGCCGGAGCGGTGGGGGCAACGCTGTTGGAACTCGTGACCGGCATGGTGATGGAAAGTATTTTTAAAGTCCGGTACTGGGACTATTCTGACAGAAAATATAATTATAAAGGATATATCTGTCTGAAGTCCGCAGTGCTCTGGGGATTTTTTACGATCGCGATGAATCAGGCGGTGCATCCGGCGCTGCTTCGTCTGCTGGCGGCAGTGCCGGCGCTGCCCCTTCACGTCGTTTTCGGCATTGTTTCCGTTTTTCTTGTCTTTGATATCATTTCTTCTGTGAAAGAAGCGCTCGACCTGCGCGATATGCTGGAAAAGATGGAGAGCCTTCGGGAGGAGATGCTCCGGCTGCGGAGACGTGCCGATGTGGTGATCGCCTGCCTGGATGACAGCTGGAGAGAGTTCGTGGAAAATAATCCTGCGGCAGATAAGGCCGGAGAGATTTACAAAGGACTGGAATTTCGCTATAATATGCTAAGACAGAGGGTGTCGGAACTGGACATTTTAAACGATGTCCAGAAAGAGGATCTTGCCGAGCTTAAGGAATGGTTTTCCACGGTGTTCAGGCAGCTGGAACGATTCCGGAGCGAGAAGCTGCACCAGGGGCGCAGAAGGCGTCTTAAAAACCGGATCCTGGGTAATCCGACCATGACCTCTGTTCGTTACCGATTTTCTCTGGAGGCATTAAGGGAGAAGCTTCGGGAATCCCGGGATGAAAATGGCCGGGAAGACTGACTGACTGCTTTGCGTAAGCCCTCCCGGCAGCTTTCGGATCGATATCCGGATGGCTGCGCAGGTATTATTTTGAAAGAAAGGATAGTAAGACCATGAATTTAAATCTGAAAGGAATCCGGATCACAAAATGTGAGTTCCGCAATGAGATGGGACCGAACACCAAACTCAATCTGCAGGTGAATGTCAACAACCAGATCAAGCTTCCGAAGGAACTCAATGAGAATTCCATCGGAACTGTGACCACAAAAATGATGGTGGGCTCCCCGTTACAGCCGCTGTATCTTTATCTGGAGCAGGTCAGCAGCTATGGGGATACGGATGAGAAAAAGGGGGAAGTGCCGGATATGGAGAGCATGATGAGCCTTTATAAAACCATCTGTGTACCGATGGCCATGAGAGAACTGGAAGAGACGATCAAGAAGATCTGTGCGGTGTATCACATTCCGGAGATCAAGATCCAGAAAAATGAAAATGCGGGCAAAGGGCAGCATGGGTATCTGAATTAAAAAATAGTGACAGAATTATTAAGATAGTGTGAAGTTACCGAAAAAGAATTGACGAACGGTGGAAGATGCGGTACTGTTTATCGTGTATAAATAATCTTGATCCGAAACCGAAGGGTGATTTTTATGAGAGACAAATTAAACCAGTATAAACATATTTTGCTGCTGCTGTATTTTCCATTTTATCTGGCGGTCTTCCGCTATCTGGAGAGTATAACGCCGGAACATCTGAATATTATCAGCTCACCGCTGGATAAGTTCATTCCGTTTGTTCCGGTGTTTATTATTCCGTATCTGTTCTGGTTCGTATACATCGCAGTGCCGGGAATATACTTTCTCTTCTGTGAGAAAGAGGTATTCTGCCGGTTGATGTATTTTGGCATGATCGGCATGACAGTGTTCTTGCTTGTATCGTGGGTATACCCGAACGGTCTTGCCATCCGGCCGGAGAGTTTTGCGGATGACAATATCTTCACGCAGCTGACCAGATACGTCTACAGTGTGGATACCTCCACCAACGTGTTGCCGAGCATTCATGTATTTAATTCTGTAGGGATTTATCTGGCGGTGAAGGACAGCGATATCCTGAGCCGGAAAAAGGGGATCTGCTATGCATCCCTGATCATTACGGTTCTGATCATTCTCTCCACCATGTTTGTCAAACAGCATTCGGTGGTCGATGTGATCAGCGGGCTGCTCTTATCCTACGTTTCCTATGAACTGATCTACGGAGGGAGAGCGGTGCAGATCTGGAACAGTTTTCATATGGTGAAGTACCGCAAAAATGAGGGATTGAAATCCTGACGGGACAATAGCGCGTTCCGGATTTTTTGATACGGCTTGAAAAGAGGAAATGACAGCATGAGAAAGATTATGTTCGTGGGGCGGAGTGAGTCCGGAAAGACCACTCTGACTCAGGCGATGAAGGGCAAAAAAATCATTTATCATAAGACACAGTATGTCAATCACTACGACGTGATCATTGACACCCCGGGTGAGTACGCGGAGACAAAAAGGCTGGGCGGTTCTCTGGCGGTGTACGGCGCGGAAGCGGACGTCATCGGGCTGCTCATAAGCGCCACGGAACCATTTTCTCTCTATCCTCCGAACTGTACTTCTCAGAGTAACCGGGAGGTGGTCGGTATCGTCACCAAATGCGATCACTGGGCCGCGGACCCGGAGCAGGCGGCAGAGTGGCTGCGCCTGGCAGGATGTAAGAAGATCTTTTTCACCAGTTCCTTTACAGGTGAGGGCATCGCGGAGATCATCTCCTATCTGAAAGAAGAGCATGAAACGCTGCCGTGGGAGACAGTGAAGGCACAGTACGATAAGCTGGAGTACGGAAGCAGTGCTTCTGACGACGATATGAATATTAACGGTGTGGTAGTCTGAGCAGCGCGCAATGAGATGAGAGAAAGAAAGAGTCTCTGCGGCGGCCGGGACTGCAGAACAAAAAGAACCCTGTTTCGACTGTTCTGAAAAGGTACATGGAAATGTACGTTCAGAATCGCTGAAACAGGGTTTTTTGCAAAAAAAATAAGCTCCCTGCCGGACTTGAACCGGCGACCTACGCATTACGAATGCGTCGCTCTACCAACTGAGCCAAGGAAGCTTGTCTGAACTGACCTGTCTATTCTACAATATTTCAGAGAAAAAATCAACCATTATTTTTATTTTGACAGATCTTTTTTATTTGGACAGGCAATCTCTGCACATACCGCGGAAAATAAGGTTGCACTCTGTGATCTTTCCGTCAAAATCCTGGTTGAGCTGATTGTACAGCTCCGAGTCAGGATAATAGGGAAGGTCGATCAGACATCCGCAGGAATCGCAGATGAAGTGAGAGTGTGGTCTGGAGAGACCGTCAAAACGGTCGGTGCGGTCTTCGCAGGATATTTTTTTAATCTTGCCGATTTTTGTGAGCAGAGAGAGATTCCGGTATACGGTCCCCAGGCTGATGTTCGGGAAGGTCTCTCTCACCTCCATGTAGATGGTGTCAGCCGTCGGATGGTCATGGTGGGAAAGAACACACTGCAGGATCGCTTCTCTCTGCCGGCTTTTTTTCATAGGAGCAGTCATGGATGTATCATCTCCCTTAAGTAATAGTAATAATCGTTATCGTTCTCATATTATATATGAGGGGTCATAAATTTGTCAAGAATCGAGGAAGAAGATAAGAAATGTTTTATTCACGGAAAAAGCGGGAAAACAGGGCGATATCTGTATAAGAAAGAGGTTGACAAAGAAATGTATGGATAGTATACTTTGAGCATCGAGAGAAATGTGATTTTAGGAAAAAGGAGATATTTTCTTATGTTAGAGAAGATGAAAGAGATTATTGCAGAGCAGCTTGGTGTTGAAGAGGATGAGATTTCCCTGGAGACTTCCTTTAAAGAGGACCTGGGAGCAGATTCTCTGGATTTATTCGAACTGACGATGGCTTTGGAAGAAGAATATGACATCGAGATCCCGGCAGAAGAGCTGGGAGAGATTGAGACTGTGAATGATGTCGTTGAATATCTCAAATCCAAAGGCGTGGAAGAATAAGAGACTGCATGCGATAAGCAACACGGAGTGGTATTGGAAGATAGACATCTTTCAATACCTCTTTTTGTGTCAGCGTGTTTTTCTTACATAATAAAGACAAAACCGTCATTTTTATGAAGTTTGAAAAAAGTATTGGAAATTCGATTCATTTCGTTTATAATAATTACAAGTGTGCAAATTAATGAGAGGCGGATGCCAGGCACATCCGGAAAGGCAGCTTTTGTGAAGGATCGTTCGCAGAGCGCGCCGGGCGGGCAGACGCATTTATACAGATAAATCAGACAGGTTCCTGCGGGAGTTTACTCCCATCAGACAGGATGAAGAACAGAAGAGATAAGCAGAAAAGATATGCATAGAAAGGAGATTCCCAATGGCTACGGATATTGGAATTGATTTAGGTACAGCGAGTATTTTGGTATATGTAAAAGGCAAAGGCGTCGTATTAAAGGAGCCGTCTGTTGTCGCTTTTGATGTAGATACAAAAAAGATCAAGGCGATCGGTGAGGAAGCGAGACTGATGATCGGAAGGACACCGGGCAATATCGTGGCGGTCCGTCCGCTTCGGCAGGGTGTCATCAGTGATTATTCCGTGACAGAGAAGATGCTGAAATACTTTGTGCATAAAGCAGTGGGCAAGAGCCTTTTTGGAAGAAAGCCGAGGATTTCCGTCTGCGTGCCGAGCGGTGTGACAGAGGTAGAGAAGAAGGCCGTGGAGGACGCAACCTATGCAGCGGGAGCCAGAGACGTAAAGATCATCGAGGAGCCGGTAGCGGCGGCTATCGGAGCCGGTATTGATATTGCCAAACCGTGCGGCAATATGATCGTGGATATCGGTGGCGGAACTTCTGATATCGCGGTCATCTCTCTCGGCGGAACGGTTGTCAGCACATCCATCAAGGTGGCCGGCGATGACTTTGACGAGGCGATCGTCCGTTACATGAGAAAGAAACATAACCTGCTGATTGGTGACCGTACCGCGGAGGATATCAAGATTCAGGTGGGCAGCGCTTACGTGCGTGCGGAAGAGGCGTCCATGGAAGTTCGTGGACGGAATCTGGTGACCGGCCTGCCTAAGACCGTGACGGTAACCTCAGAGGAGACGAGAGAGGCCCTGAGAGAGGCCACAGCACAGATCGTGGAAGCTGTTCACAGTGTGCTGGAGCGCACCCCGCCGGAACTGGCAGCAGATATCTCTGACAGAGGAATCGTACTTACCGGCGGCGGAAGTATGCTGCAGGGACTGGAGCAGCTGATCGAGGAGAAGACTGGCATCACTACGATGACTGCCGACGACCCGATGACTGCGGTTGCCATTGGTACCGGACAGTTTATCGAGTATCTGGGCGCGAGATAGGATGAGGAGAGATGGCGCATCTGGAAGGCTATGTCAGCCATATTCGATTTCATAATGAGGAGAACGGGTATACCGTTCTGGAACTGGAAACGACCCACGGGGATGAGATCCTCGTGGGAACTTTTCATTATATCAACGAGGGAGAGTACCTCTCAGCGGAGGCGGAGTTCACGGAGCATCCGGCGCACGGACCACAGTATCAGGTGACTTCCTATCAGGTGAAGGAGCCGGAAGGAAAGGAAGCCATGGAGCGCTATCTGGGTTCCGGCGCTGTGCGCGGGATCGGCCCGGCGCTGGCGGCCCGGATCGTAAAGAAGTTCAAGGGGGACACCTTCCGGATTTTTGAGGAAGAGCCGGAGCGGCTGGCGGAGGTGAAAGGGATCTCTCTTCACAAGGCGATGAATTTTGCCGTACAGTTTCAGGAGAAGCAGGAGATGCGTCATGCGATGATGTTTCTCTCGGAGTACGGCATTGCCAATCATCTGGCTGTCCGTATTTTTGAGGAGTACGGTGATAAGATGTACGAGATCCTCCGGACGAATCCGTATAAGCTGGCGGAAGATATCCACGGTATCGGATTTCGGATCGCGGATGCCATCGCTGCGAAAGCGGGGATTGCCGCGGATTCGGAGCATCGGATCTGTGCGGCGATCCTTTACACGATGCAGCAGAGCGTGGGGGCAGGTCATGTGTATCTGCCCAGAGAGATCCTCTGCCGTAATACCGGGCAGATGCTCGGGATGCCTCCGGAGTATATCGGGGATCACCTGATCAGCCTAGTGATGGACAAAAAGCTGATGATCCGTGTAAAAGGCGAGGAAGAGCATGTATATTTGAGCAGCTATTATTTTATGGAGAAAAATACAGCTTCCATGCTGCTGAACCTGGATCTGAAGTTTCCGGCAGAGGAGGAGACGCTCGGCCGGCAGATTGCCGCATTGGAAGAAAAGACGAAGATCCGGCTGGACGATCAGCAGAAAGCGGCTGTCCGTCAGGCGCTCACAGAAGGGGTGCTGGTGGTGACAGGCGGACCGGGAACGGGAAAAACGACGACGATCAATCTGATGATCCAGTGCTTCCAGGCAGAAGACATGGATATCGTTCTGGCGGCGCCGACGGGGAGAGCGGCGAAACGGATGACGGAGGCTACCGGCTGTGAGGCCAAAACGATTCACCGGCTGCTGGAGCTAAACGGGGGCATTGAAAACGGAGAGTCCTACCATTTTGAAAAAAATGAGGATAATCCGATTGAGGCGGATGTGATCATTCTGGATGAGATGTCCATGGTGGATATTTCTCTGATGTACTCGTTTTTGAAGGCGGTGCTTCCGGGAACACGACTGATCCTGGTGGGAGACTCCAACCAGCTTCCCAGCGTGGGAGCGGGAAATGTACTGAAAGATATCATTGAGTCCGGTGTATTTCCGGTGGTGAGACTGTCGAAGATCTACCGGCAGGAAGAGACCAGCCAGATCGTTCTGAACGCGCACAAGATCAACGAAGGAGAGCAGATCACTTTGAATAACCGGAACCGGGATTTTTTCTTTTTTGAGAAGAAGGACATCCGTTCTGTGACGGCGGGCGTCATTTATCTGGTGAAGAACCGGCTTCCGGAATATGTCGGTGTGAATCCTTTTGAGATACAGGTCCTCACGCCCATGCGAAAGGGAGAGCTGGGTGTGGAACATTTGAATCAGGTACTCCAGTACTATCTGAATCCGGCTTCTCCGGATAAGGAGGAGAGAGAAGTGCATGTCGGCGTTTTCCGGGAGGGAGACAAGGTCATGCAGGTAAAAAATAATTATAAGATCGAGTGGAAGGTTGTAAACAGGAAAGGATTTTCTGTGGAAGAAGGACTGGGCGTCTTTAACGGGGATATGGGCGTGATCCGAAAGATCAATACCTTTACGGAAAAGATCACGGTTGTCTTTGACGAGAACCGGCAGGTGGAGTACCCGTTTTCCAACCTGGATGAGCTGGAGCTGGCGTACGCCATCACCATACATAAATCCCAGGGAAGTGAGTATCCGGCAGTCGTTCTGCCGCTCTTAAACGGTCCGTCCATCCTCTGCAACCGGAATCTGCTCTACACTGCGGTGACACGGGCACAGCGCTGTGTCGCCATTGTGGGGCGTCAGGCGATGGTAGAGCAGATGATACGCAATGAGTCGGAACAGAAACGATATACCGGATTGAAAGAATGTCTGATGGAGGGCGGATGAAGATTCCGCCCTCTTTTTTTAGTCTCTGGCGATTCCGATACAGACGGAATAGATGTATACATTTTTTACGCCGGCGGCGTGAAGGATGCGGGTGCAGATCTCCATGGTCGCGCCGGTCGTGTAAATGTCGTCGATCAGGAGAACGGTGGATACACCTGCAAGCTGCTTCTGACATGCCGGATTGATAGTAAAGGCATCCAGAAGATTATTTAACCTCGCCTGCGGGCGGAGCGCCTTCTGCGGGGGTGTGTCGATGCATCGCAGAAGCAGGTTACTGCAGCAGGGAATGTGAAGAAGCGCAGATAAATCCTGCGCGAGAAGTGCCGCCTGATTATATCCGCGCAGCCGTCTCTTGTTTTTGTGAATAGGAACGGGAACCAGCAGATCCGGTTTCCATCGAAGGATGGTTCCGGCATGGCGGGCACAGATCTCCCGGGCGAAAAAGGGAGAGAGAATCCGACGATTCTTGTATTTGAAGGCAGTCATGGCCGGTCGGGTTTTATCGTTGTATATAAAAAGTGCCCGGCCGGCACGGAAGCGTTTGGGAAAGATGCGGCAGTCATAGCAGTATTCCTGCTCGGAAGACGCCACGGGCTTCCCGCAGGAAAGACAGACCGGCTCCCTCACATAAGGCAGTTCGGGAGCGCATTTTTCGCATATGTAGTTTCCGTATGGCAGGACAGAACCACAGACAGGGCAGTGCCTCGGATAGAGAAGAGGAAGGAGCCTGTCGTAGAAATGAAATCGCAGGATATTTGGCAGTTCTTTATAGTCAGAAAACCATTTTGAGCAAAATTGCATTGCTACGCCTTTCCTGTTGAACCAAAGCCGCCCCGGTCGAGATGTTCCAGCCGGTCTGTCTCCTCAAACCGGATGACTGGCTGGTGCTTCATGATCCGAAACTGGCAGATGCGGTCGTTTATGTGGATCTCGGTATCCCGCACGGCGAGAACCGGCATGTACCACTGGTCGTTATCGCCGCAGTATGATTCGTCGATGACGCCCATGTGGTTGGTCTGGATAAGACCGAAGTTTTTAAAAGTGGAGCTGCGGGGAACAACGTGAGCCTCATATCCGGCAGGAAGTTCCATGGCGACGCCCAGAGGAATGAGGGCGCTCTCTCCCTTTTTCAGAACAACGTCTGCGGCGGCCCGCAGATCGATCCAGTCCGATTTGTTTTCTATGTAGGTTAATTTCTCAATCTGGTCAGAGAAATATTTGATTCGTATGGTTTCCATAAGTTTTCTCCTTTTCCGGCGACAGTCAGCCTTGCGGATGTTGTCCGGCTGACGTTAACATGGCAGATAAACTGTGAACAGATATCTGACGAATGTATCAGAGCGTGGATTCGTTCTGTGCATCCAGGTTGATCAGCCGCTGATTGCTGCTGCCCCGGAACTCCAGAGTCAGGTCACGGAGCTCTTCCACATAAGGACCGTCCACCAGTACATTGGTGACATCCAGAAGCTTTCTGATAGCGGGATCTTCCTCCGCCATCTTCAGCAGGTCTTCATAGACGTAACCGGTGTAAGTCATCACATGACCGCCGGTAGCCCGCACCATGCGGCCCAAGGCTGCCAGAGGTTCCGGCTGGCAGAATGGCTCTCCGCCGGAGAAAGTGATACCGGAGAGAAGAGGGTTCTTCCGGTATTCCTGAAAAATGTAATCAATACTCTCTACATAGCCGTCGGTAAAAGAATGGGTCTGGGGATTGTGGCAGCCTTTGCAGTGATGCGGACATCCCTGCACGAAAACCACATAGCGGAGTCCCGGTCCGTCCACGATGGACTCTTCCACCAGACCGCTCAAGCGTAACTCAAAGGCCATGTTTTACACGGTCCCTTTCCTCGGCTTTTTTTGCATTGTTGAACCGGTCGATGGTTCCCACCAGATATCCGGTGATTCTTCTGATCCGGTCAAAATCGACATTCTTGCCGATACCTGCAGATTCTGTTGTTTTATTATTTAACATAAAAATGCTCCTTTCTATCTTTTGATGGGCGGGACGTCCGGATACTTCTTCTGAAGTTCCAGCAGTTTCTCAATGGAGATAGGTTCTCCGGCCCGCCTTCCACAACGTGGACAGACGTCGTTGATGACTCCAGTATACCCGCAAACCGGGTCGCGGTCAACAGGATGATTGATAGAACCGTAGCCGACTCCCTGTTCTTTCATGTAGCGGATGATAGACTCGAAGGCCGGGAGGTTCCGGCTGGTGTCGCCGTCAAGCTCCACGTAACTGATGTGTCCCGCGTTAGTCAATGCGTGATATGGTGCTTCCAGCGCGATCTTCTGGTAAGCCTTGATCGGGTAATACACCGGTATGTGGAAAGAGTTCGTGTAATACTCTCTGTCGGTGATACCCGGAAGCTCGCCGTATTTTTTGCGGTCGATCTTTACAAAACGCCCGCTCAGCCCCTCTGCCGGCGTGGCGAGTAAAGTAAAGTTGAGACCGGTCTTCTGCGATTCCGCGTCGAGTTTATGTCGCATGTGGCCGATGATGGCGAGACCCAGTTGCTGCGCCTCCTCGCTCTCGCCGTGATGTTTGCCGATGAGAGCCTTGAGCGTCTCGGCGAGACCGATGAAGCCGACGCTCAGCGTGCCGTGTTTTAATACCTCTCCGACGGTGTCGTCGATCGACAGATGCTCCGAGTCGATCCAGATACCCTGCGCCATGAGGAAAGGATAGTTCCGCACCTTTCTGGCAGCCTGGATCTGAAAACGATGGAGCAACTGGCGGATGACAAGGTCCATCATGTCATCCAGTTTCTGATAAAAGACTTCCAGATCGCCGTGAGCTTCGATGCCAAGACGCGGCAGGTTGATGGAAGTAAAACTCAGATTGCCGCGGCCGTAAGTCGTCTGGCGCTCCGGGTCGTGGACGTTGCCAAGCACTCTCGTCCGGCATCCCATGTAAGCGACCTCCGTGTTCGGGTCTCCCTCTTTATAATAGGCCAGATTAAATGGCGCGTCGATAAAGCTGAAGTTCGGAAACAGCCGTTTGGCGGAGGTGGCGATGGCCAGCTGGAACAGATCGTAGTTCGGGTCGCCCGGGTTATAGTTGACGCCTTCCTTGACTTTGAAGATCTGTACCGGAAAGATCGGAGTCTCACCGGCGCCCAGACCATCGATCGTGGACTCCAGCAGGTTCCGGATGACCATCCGACCTTCCGGGGAGGTATCCGTACCGTAATTGATAGAAGAAAACGGCACCTGGGCGCCTGCCCGGGAATGCATGGTGTTTAAATTGTGGATCAGAGACTGCATGGCCTGTCTCGTCTGTTCCTCTGTATACTTCATGGCCTGCTGCATGCCAAAAGCGTGCATCTCGTCCAGGCACTCCTTGAGGCTGTCCTCGAGAGGAAGCTGGCGGAAAGCGTCCAGGAATAACTGCTCCTGTCCCATCCTGAGCGGAGTGGACACCGCGCCGCGCAGTACTTTTTCCAGAGTGGACGCCTTCTGCTCATCATAATGCAGACGGACTTCCACGAAAGAGCGCAGCGCCTTGAAATACTCCTTGGTATAAGTTTTGGCCACACCGTCCGCCATGGCGTAGTCAAAATTCGGGAGACTCTGGCCGCCGTGCATCTCGTTCTGATTGGCCTGGATGACGATGCAGGCAAGAGCCGCGTAGGTGATGATGGACTGCGGTTCCCGCACATAACCGTGCCCGGTGGAAAATCCGTTCTTGAAAAGACGGATCAGGTCGATCTGACAGCAGGTCTCCGTCAGCATATAAAAGTCCATATCGTGGATATGGATATCTCCGTTGGTGTGAGCGGCTCCGATGTCCTTTGGAAGAACATAATTGATAATGAAATATTTGGAACCCTCCGAACCGTACCGGAGCATGGTGCCCATGGCGGTATCGCCGTCAATGTTAGCGTTCTCCCGCTTAATATTTTCTGATTTGGCGCTGGAGTAGGTCAGCCGCTCGTAAATATTCATCAGGTCAAACTCCGTGCTGCGGATCTTGGCGTGCTCCGCCCGGTATAAAATGTACGCTTTGGCGGTGGATGCGAAATCGTAGCGGATCAGCATGGCTTCCACAATATCCTGTATCTGTTCCACGGTCGGAATCTCCACATCTTCCACTGCGTCGCAGACCTTCTGCGTCAGATAGGAGAGGTCCGCCGGAGTCAGGTGGTCCTCGGAAGCAGTGCTGGCGCGATGGATCGCGTTCAGGATCTTGATGGAATCAAAAGGTACCAGATCGCCGTTGCGCTTCTGAATCTGTTTTTCCATGATATGATAAAACTCCTTTAATAAATCTTGTCGATGAAACACAATATATAGTGAATGAAAAATGAGACAAACACAATATAATGCGAATCGTAAAACAATAGTATCACCGGACGGAGGTTTCGTCAACGGAAAATAGTTGTCGCGTTTTCCGGAAATATTATCAGAAAATAAATGACGGCATGGATAATTGGCAGACTTGTTCATAAAGGGGATATCTCCGGAAGTTATCCACATTTTGTGGACAGGATGAGGGCAGCTCTGTGGATAAGGAAAACAGGCATTTATCAACAGAAAACAGAAGAGTTATCCACATTATCCACAGAATCCACAATGCGCTGTGGATAATTTATGCACAACAAAAATAGACGGATGGGCATTGGGTACATTTTTATAGGAAAGAAGAAAAATGTCCGGAGAGATCGACGACATATTCTGAAATGGAGTCCGGATAATTTCCCGGATAAATAAAAAGAAAAAGATTGACTCCGGCCGCCCGGTATGGTATATTAAGCTGGCGATGGAATAGGTCTTTTTTTTATGCCTAAAAAAGCGTACAGGCTGCCGGAGCGTTTCCGGCGCCTGAGGTATGAGAAAAAGAGCGCATTATTTAAAAAATTGGAGGTGGAAGTTGTGCGCGTGAAGATTACATTGGCATGTACAGAGTGCAAGCAGCGTAACTACAATACTACGAAGGAGAAAAAGAATCATCCGGAGAGACTGGAAACCAGAAAGTATTGCAGATTCTGCAGGAAGCATACTGTTCATAAGGAAACAAAATAGTTGAACCGTTCGTAAGGAGTGATGACATGAGCGACGAAAAAAAGAAAGCAGGAATCAAAGGTTGGTTCCGTGGTCTTCAGTCCGAGTTCAAAAAGATCACCTGGCCGGATAAGGACAGGCTGGTCCGCGAGACAGTGACTGTCGCAGTGGTATCTGTGATCCTTGGTATCATCATTGCTACCCTGGATATGGTTCTTCAGTATGGAATTAATTTTCTTGTCTAGCAAAAAGGTAAAGGTGAATATATGTCAGAATTGAACTGGTATGTGGTCCATACCTACTCAGGCTATGAAAATAAAGTAAAAGCGAATATTGAAAAGACGATTGAAAACAGAAAGCTGCAGGATCAGATATTCGAAGTCAGAGTTCCCCTTCAGGAAGTTGTAGAGATGAAGGGCGGAGTCAGAAAAAATGTTTCCAAAAAGATGTTTCCCGGATACGTTCTTGTAAATATGGTGATGAATGACGATACATGGTACGTCATCCGCAACACAAGAGGTGTTACAGGCTTCGTTGGTCCGGGCTCTGAGCCGATTCCTCTGACGATGGCCGAGATGCGTAATCTGGGCATCGCCGAGACGGAAGAAGAGGTTGAGATCGATGTGGAAGTCGGCGATCTGATCGAGGTGGTATCCGGCGCGTGGGAAGGTCGTGTGAGCCAGGTTAAGGAGATTAACATGAGCAAGCAGACCGTGACCATCGAGGTGGATATGTTCGGTCGGGAGACTTCTGTAGAGATCGGATTTTTAGACGTAAAGAAATTATAAGATGTCTGAACAGGACAGTGGGAGGGAAGTTCCCGCAATTACCACAATAGGAGGTTAGCTATCATGGCGAAAAAAGTAACAGGTTATATTAAATTACAGATTCCGGCAGGAAAGGCAACTCCAGCGCCGCCTGTAGGTCCGGCCCTGGGTCAGCACGGAGTAAATATCGTACAGTTTACGAAGGAGTTCAACGCAAGAACAGCAGATAAAGGCGATCTGATCATCCCTGTCGTAATCACGGTATATCAGGACAGAACATTCAGTTTCATTACAAAAACTCCACCGGCAGCAGTATTATTAAAGAAATACTGCAACATCAAATCCGGTTCCGGCGAACCAAACAGAACAAAAGTGGCATCTATCTCCAAAGATAAGATCAAAGAGATTGCCGAGATGAAAATGCCGGACTTAAATGCAGCTAGTATCGAAGCAGCTATGAGCATGATCGCAGGTACTGCAAGAAGCATGGGCATCACTGTTGAGGACTAATTGTAATTTTGAAGGATTTAGTTTGACGAAGTGGGAGGGTCGCTCCCGATAATACCACAGGAGGTTATTTTTAAGATGAAAAAAGGTAAAAGATATCAGGAAGCTGCAAAGCTCAGAGATAAAGCGAATTTATACGAAGCACCGGAAGCTATCGCCATCGTAAAAAAAGCAGCCAGTGCAAAGTTTGACGAAACAATCGAAGCTCACTTAAAGATGGGTCTGGACGGACGTCATGCAGACCAGCAGATCCGTGGCGCGGTTGTACTGCCGCACGGAACAGGTAAAAAGGTTCGCGTTCTCGTATTTGCGAAAGGTGACAAGGCAGACGAGGCTCTGGCAGCAGGCGCAGAGTTCGTTGGAGCAGAGGAGCTGATCCCGAAGATTCAGAACGAAGGATGGCTTGAGTTTGACAAAGTTGTTGCAACACCGAACATGATGAGCGTAGTAGGACGTCTGGGACGTATCCTCGGACCGAAAGGCTTAATGCCTAACCCGAAAGCCGGCACCGTAACCATGGATGTAGGCAAGGCCGTTCAGGAATTAAAAGCCGGTAAGATTGAGTACAGATTGGATAAGACCAACATCGTTCACGTGCCAATCGGAAAAGCTTCTTTCACAGAGGAGCAGTTAGCGGACAACTTCCAGACGCTTATGGGAGCTATCATCAAGGCAAGACCAAGCGCATTAAAGGGTGTGTTCTTAAAGAGCGTATCCCTGGCTTCCACTATGGGACCAAGCGTAAAGGTTAACCCGGTTAAGTTAGCTCAGTAATAGATAAGAATAATAAAAGAAAAGCTCAGGCATTACGCCTGGGCTTTTCTTTCGTCTTCACTAAATTTAATAGATGAGATGACAGGGTATTTTAATTCCGCTCAGCGGTCCTATTGCTGCTGCCCGTAAACAGACCAACCAGGATAAATGCCATAGCTGAAGGAATAATCGGGAACAGACCGGAAGGGATAATATTCCCCAGAGGGAATGTCACACCGGGAATCCAACTGATCAGTACAGTCAATACGCCCACAACGGAAGCTGCGATAGCACTTTTGGCATCTGCTTTCTTCCAGACAATGCCTCCCACGAAGGGAACGAAACAGGCTGCTGCAAGGAAAGAGTAAACAGAATTTAACAGTCCCAGGATGCTGCCGGAGGAAAGGGCCAGAATTGTAGAGGAACCCATGAACAGGATGTTGATTACCAGAGTAATTTTCTTTAACTGTTTTTCTGAAGGGTTCTTGTGCAGAGCGCCCTGCCAGATATCTCTAGTCAAAACTGTAGACATAGTGATTAGCCCGCAGTCAATGGTTGACATAACTGCAGCAAGTACAGCAGCGATGATCAAGGCACAGACAATGGCAGGAAGTTCATTTAAGATTACGTCAAAGAAAGCACTGTTTCCGCTGGCGTTGTATTTATATGCACCGAAGGATCCGATAAAAGCCGGCATCAAGGCAAGAGGTATCATAATAATGCAGGAAAGATAACAGGCAATCTTGGAAGTTCCGGCACTCTTGGCGGAGTTAATACGCTGATATGTAGGTTGATCTGTTACCATACCGAACAGCAGGGGAAGCATCATAGCGGCGAATCCGGAAGCGGAAAGTCCGCTCATATCCAGAGAAGAACCTGCCAGCTCACCGGCCTGGATCGCAGTATTCATTTCGCCGATAGCACCTCTGCTGATAAGGACAATAGTAGTAGCTACAAGTCCTACAATAATTACGCCAGTCTGAACAACTGAGGTGGCAAAAGCGCCCCACAGTCCGGAAAGCTGAGAGTAGAGCAAGACTACCACAGCAATGGCAATAGCCCCTACTGTGCCCGGCAGTCCCAGAGCTTCGAACAGAGCTTTGCCGGCCATGATCTGTCCTGCAATCAGTCCAATAGAGGAAATTGCAGTACTCAGGTCATAGATGGTGCCTGGAACTTCACTGTGATAACGCTGCCGTGTATAGTCTGCCATAGACATATAACCATTGTTATATATAAAATCGTTCAGGAAAAGTGCCACAAGGATAAGAGACAGGGCACAGGCAATGCCGTAAGCAGAACCGGCAAGGCCGGATGCGGCACCTTCTGCCGCACCGCCTACCACGAAGCCGTTTCCGATCTGCCCGCCGATGGCGCCGCCCATCAGGAGGAGAACGCCTCCTGTACGTCCCATACTTAAGTAGCCCTCAAAGTTGCTGGCCTTACTTCTTCCCATCCAGCCGATGAAAACCATAGCTGCAAAATAAATTACCAGTACAACTACGATTGTGGGAATGATTGCTTGATTCATAAAAGAGTTCTCCTTTCCGCCATGTATCTACAAAAACATGGTCTGTTTAAAATTTCAGCATAGAAAAAAGTTTGATTGAATTATACTATGCTAAAGTAAGAAAGTAATTTCATAATTTTGATTTATTATTATAAAAAATTAATATATTGTGTGATATTGAGTAATTTGATAGAATATTACTAATACAGCAGTGAAAGGGGAGAAAAATGGTCTTATGGAAAGGGATAAAAGGGATTTTCCTCATTATGCAGACCTGGACTATTGGAAGGACTATATTACTATGCATAATGTGCTGGCCTGTGAATTATCCTACAGTTTGATTTATAATAATATCCGTCCGGAAAAAATAGAAGAAGCTCTTGCCACAGTAGGTCTTACCCGTCTTCCCAATCGTTTTTTGCTGATCCAGGTGGACGATTATTACAATTACAGCAGCAAGATGCAGATCACTCAGGAATTTTACCAGAAGACTGTACTCATTAATTTACTGCGGGAATGTATGGGAAAACTTGAACTAAAAGGGTTTATGGCAAATCTTGTGGGTATTGATAAGATCATATGCTTTTTATGTTGCGAGGAAGAAGAAAAAAAGGATATACATGCTTATCTGTCCGGGATTACGGAACGGTTCAAGGAAGAAATACGCAGCCATAGCGACTATACAGTTTCTATCTGTATCAGTCGCCGCTGCAGCCGTATATGGCAGTATTCCCAGATGCAGCCAAAGATGGATCAGGCCCTGAATAAAAGTTATTTTTCCGGAAAAGAGTTCAGCATTTTTCTGGAAGATGTAGAAGTGCCCTTGCCGGAAAAAGAGATGGATCTTGGAGGGTTTTATCCGGAATTTATGGCGGCTTTTTCAAGGGGAAACTGTCAGCGGACGGAGATTTTGCTGCAGTCTATGATGCAGGCCCTTTTGGAGGGACAGGTAAATCCTGATCTGGCAAAAATGGAACTGATCCGTCTGCTGCAACAGATTTCCGATTATGGTATCCGCTGCGGGATCGCCGAAAAGCGGATGAAAGAATACAGCAATACTATAATGGCACAAGTACTTTCCTGCGGATTTATAGCAGATGCCAGAAAATATTTTATGGACTTTTTTGGCGGATTTACGAAAATGCTGGAAGAGACAAACGCAGGGACAGAATACCTTTTTCGTATTCCGGTAAGCGAGTATATAGAAATACATTATATGGAAAATATTCGGTTGGAGCATCTGGCAAAACTGGTTGGCCTCAGCGAGGGGCACTTTACCAGGGTATTTAAAGAGGAATTTGGCATGACTTTTGTACAGTATCTCACAAACTGCCGGATCAGCCACAGCAAAGAATTGCTGATCGGCACGGACATGCCTACAGAACAGATCGCCTACAAGGTGGGAATGAACAGTTACAGCTATTTTTGCACCTGCTTTAAGCGTTTCTGTGGCATGTCTCCCGGAGAATTCAGAAGCAAAAACAAGGATGGAGCATCATTATTTTAAAAAGAGATATCAAGATACAGAATAACATTTCAGCTACCAAACTGCTAATATGGATATAAAAGCATAGGAAAAAGAACGTAAAAAGTGATTTTAAATAAAATATTTGACAACAAGGAGGTTATTATGCCAAGATATCCACATTTGTTTCAGCCAATCCATGTGAGAAATGTTTATATTAAGAACCGTATTGAGTCTGCACCAATGTCACCCAGCGGTGATGTGCCCTTTTATACCAGAGAAGCATATGAAATGTATAATTCTATTGCTAAGGGCGGCGCCGGAATCGTTACTCTGGGTGAGGCAGGCGTCCACAGTCTGACAGATCACGCTCATCCTACGATGCCGCATCTGGATGATGAAACTCTTTTGCCGTCTCTGATACAGACAGTGGATACGGTACATAGGTGGGGAGCTCTGGCATCCATCGAGCTGACCCATTCCGGCTGCCGGGCAAAAGGAGCGTTTCTGGCAGAAGGGGGATATGTGATCGGTCCCAGCCCTATGGAGGCAAACCTGTATGGAGACAAGGTTATTGAAATGGACGAAAATATGATGGATATGATCGCAGACGCCTATGCTCAGGCTGCATATATGGCAGAATTTGCCGGATGTGACATGGTAAATATCCATGGAGGCCACGGATGGCTGATCAGCCAGTTTCTGTCAGATCTGAACAACCACAGGACGGATAAGTACGGCGGGTCTATTGAAAACAAAGCCCGTTTCCCATTGATGATCGTAGATCGTATCCGTCAAAAATGTCCAAACCTGCTGCTGGAATTCAGACTCAGTGCAGATGAGGAAACAGAGGGGGGTATTACCATTGACGAAACTGTAGAGTTTGCAAAACTTCTGGATGGCAAGGTGGATATTATCCATGTATCCGCCGCTACTTTCCATGATACCAGCAGTTCCGCAAGAATGTTTCCTACGGTTTTCTATCCGAGAGGATGTAATGTGGAAAATGCGGCCAGGATCAAAGCTGTAGTCAAGAAGTCTCTGGTTTCTGTGGTAGGGGGTATTAACGATCCGGATTTCATGGAGAATGCCCTGGCAGAGGGAAAAGCAGATTTTGTTGTGGTAGGCCGTCAGTTTATCGCAGATCCCAGCTGGCCAAGAAAGGCAAAGGCTGGAAAGCCAGAGGAGATCACAAAATGTATTCGCTGTGAAACATGTATAAGCGCTGGATTTATTCCCCATGTGCCTTTTTCTTCAGGAGTACTCCGCTGCAGCGTAAATCCCACCTGGGGAAGAGAATACGAAAATACCCGTAAAGAAGAACCGGTGCCGCATGCCAAAAAGGTTCTGGTGGCAGGAGGCGGTCCAGGGGGAATGGAAGCAGCCATCACAGCTGCCCGGCGGGGACATCATGTGATCCTGTGTGAGAAGGACGACCATCTGGCAGGGAGCCTGGACTATGCAAAACAGATTTCTTTTAAAGCAGATATTGTAAAATTTCTGAGATCTATGGTAATCAATGTACAGAGAACTCCCAATCTGGAGCTTCGCCTGAACACGGAGGTTACTGATGAACTGATCGCAGAAGAAAAACCGGATACTCTGATTATTGCCTGCGGTGCAGAACCTGTGTCCCCTCCTATCCCGGGGCTGGATAAGGCCATAGTGCATCATGTGACAGATATCTATAAGAAACATATTTCTATTGGAAAGAAAGTGGTTATGATCGGAGGAGGTCTGGCAGGCTGTGAAGAAGGTCTGGAATTGGCATGGAAGGGCCACGATGTATCTGTGGTAGAGATGAAAGACGGCCTGGCAAAAGATGCTCCCTATATCCATTGGCGTCATTTGCTGGAAAAAATGGAAGGAGCCGTACATTCTTACTGCTCTGCAAAAGTGCAGTCTGTAGAAGATAATGGCGTAAAGATCACAGATAAAGACGGGCAGGAACGTTTTTTAGAGGCGGACACGGTTCTGTACGCTACCGGTATGAGAGGAACCCTTCCACAGTATGAAAAATGGAATGATCTTGCAGAAGAGGTGATCTTTGTAGGCGACTGCCGAAAGGCAGGCAAAATTCTGGAGGCAATGCGCACCGGATACTGCGCAGGATCCACGATCTGAAGAAGACGGAGGATCCCTCGCCTTTTCCGGCTCTGGTGCAGTTTGAGATTTATGGAACAGAAAGGAAAGAATAGCCAGAATTGAAATAGAAAAATATCCCTGTGTGAGTTCAGGCTGAAACTTTTTTCAGCATGACTGATACAGGGATATTTTGTATTATCTAACATTCTTCAATGTTTTTCTGATCTCTGCTAAGCATAAACACCGAAGCAATAATCAAAATTCCTCCGACCACCTGCTTTGCGGAAGGTACTGTGTGATACAGCACCAGAGCTGCCAGAATAGTGACAACAGGCATGAAGTTCAGGAAGAGATTGGACAAGGTAACGCCAATCTGCTTTATAGCGTAGAGATTCAGGAAGTAGGCAAATGTGGAGTTAAAGACGCCTAAAAGGATCAGATTTCCCCACACCTGAGGCTTCAGGAGTACTTCGCCGGCCACAGGATTTAAGAAGGCAAAGGGAAGTACGGTGATTACTCCCACAAAGGCCTGATAGTTCAGCACCACTGTTTTGTCATATTCCGTAGGAATCTTATCGCAAAGGAAGGTATAGATTACCCAGGAGGCGATACTGGCCAGATTCAGGATATATCCCTCAAAGTTGGTGGAAGCCAGATCCTGGAGGTTCATGTCCATCAGGATATAGACTCCGATCAGGGAAATGAGTATACTTCCAATACCCAGGGCAGTTTTTTTTCTGCGGAACAAAAGTATTTCAATGATCAGGGCAAAGGCGGCGGCAAATCCGTAGAGAAGGGAGGATACCGTGGCTCCGATGGAGTTTACGCCTAAAAGGGTAAAACCGTGGAAAAAGGTGGTTCCGAAAATACCGGAAACAAGAATCCAACATAAATCTTTTTTCTTTACCTTAAAAGATTTATGAGTAACCAGGTTATAAATGGTGAAAAGCAGGGCCATAATGCCCATTTGCAGTCCTACAATAGCCGTAGTGCCCAGGTAGACTCCTACAGCCTCTCTGGCAATATAGGAAATGCCGTAAATGAAGACTACAATACTCATGGCGGCCATGCCTGCGGCTTTATTAGTCTGTTTCATAGGCAGTCTCCTTATCTGTGCCGGGCCGGAATTTCCCGGCCCGCATACAGCACTCTATGGTCATCGTTTAATATTTTTGGCTTTGTCTGCCGATTGGGAAGCGATGGCGTCGATGGCATTCTGCACATCTTTGGACAGCAGCTCCACATCTTTTACCTCGTCATAGAGCTTTCTGGCCTCTGCCAGGCATACCTCCCGGATATCTTTGGCACCTTTGGACTGCCAGTTCTCCCAGTTGCCCCGTTCCATAACCCGTGGCGTCCACAGTTCTTCCTGATAATTGTAAAGGGTGTGTTCGGATTCCAGGAAGTTTCCGCCGTGGCCCACTTCTTCCATATTGTCGTAGGCCAGGGTTTCGTCGTCAAAACTCATGGGGCGGGCCAGTCTCTGAAGAATACGCATACATTCGTCAGAATAGATCAAATCAGCGAAATCTACCAGCAGGTCCATATCCATCTGCATACCAATGATAAAGTCTGTGGACAGGGCGCCTACAGCTCCGCCCATACCGGTTTCAAAGCCATTCTGCGCATCCAGGATCTTACCGTCTCTTAAGTTGGCAGGCATCTGGGTAGGAAGTTCGATGTAGCGGCCAAGCTGTGCCATAGCCCCTTTCATGATAATACTCTCCGGAGATGACATGGTGATACACATGGTTTTCATGTCCATTCCTCTGACAAAGCTGGAGTAGATCACAGGAGATCCGGGATTTACCAGCTGGGCCAAAGCAATACATGCCAGGATTTCTGCATGGGTATGTACCAGGGCGCTTTCTACGGACATAGGAGAAGTCATTCCCAGGATGCCGCCGGAACTGATGACAGAAGGAACACCCCAGCGGGCAGCTTCCATCAACACGTTGGAGGTATTCTCATCAACCCGCAGAGGAGGCATGGTCAGGACCCAGAAAGAGATAAAGGGCCTTTTCAAAAATTCTTCTTCGCTGCCGATGGCCAGACTGGCCATACGAATGGCATCCCGGACCCCTTCTTTGCCTACGGCTCCGCCGGTGATGTGTTTTGTGGTATTTTTAATAGAGGTAGCCCAGGTATACCAGTCTGAGGACTGCATGGGAACATCCTGGGGCGTGATCAGAGCACTGGCTACAGTGACGGTGTCGATCCGTTCCATCATTTTTGTCAGCATGGCCAGATCCTCGTCAGTGGCCTTGCGCCTCTGGCCAGTATGAATGTCCAGCACATGGGTAGCCATGGTCATAGCTGCCATGGAAGGGATTTCCCGGCTGATCTTTACATCTTTGTCGGGAGTTCTGCCATACAGGACAAAATCATTGCGTTTAGGCATAGTCTTCAGACCCTCTTCTATAATAGACCGGGGAATTTTCACAATTCCGTTCTCCTCTTTGGCCCCGGCTTTTACAAAATATTCTCTTGCCTCGGCGCCTTCAAAACGCATACCTAAATTTTCCAGCATTTCCAGAGCCTTTTCATGGACAAGCTTCACTTCTTTCTTGCTTAAAAACATAACTTCTGGTTTCAAAAAAATCCCTCCTTGCATATGGTATTGTGTTAATTTCCGCAGCAGCTTTAAATGTCTGACAAATATCTTTAAAACTGCCTGTTTTTTGTATCTTTACAATAGCATAAGAAGAAAGGGATTTGTGTTGCTGTATTTGACTATTTGTTGCTCTTTTTAACTTTTAAAATTTTGTCCAGGTTCTTATCCAGAAAGTTCCGAAGCTCCAGGGCATCATGGGAATAATAATCTGCCCCGGCTTCTTTGGCAAATTCGGGAGTTACAGGAAGGCCGCCTGCGAAGATGATCACATCTTTTCGGAGATGCTGTTTTTTCAGTTCCTGTATCACCTCTTTAATCTCATCTACGGTGGTGAGAAGGAGGGAAGAAATCATTACAAGCTGGGGCTTCCATTTCCGCACAGCTTCAGCAAATTCCTCCTTTGATACGTCCACCCCTAAGTCGATAACTTCAATGTCCAAAGTAGAAACATAAGTTTTTACCAGATTTTTTCCAATATCATGGAGATCTCCTTCCACGGTGCCGATAATGGCCCGGCAGGATTTGGGCCGCTGACTTACCTTCAGATAGGGAGTGACAGCTTTCAGTCCCATATTCAGAGCACGGGTTGACATAAGTGCTTCAGGAACAGAAACATCACAGGTCCGGAATTTATAGGAAAGCATTTCAATCCCCAGGATAAGTCCGTCTTTTAAGATGGATTCCGGGGGATACTTAAGGGCCAGGGCTTTTTCCACCAGAGCCTTTACTTCTTTGGCATGGCCCATGAGAAGGTTTGTCCGAATGTCTTCATAAATATCCATAGTATTCCCCTGCGCCTTTTCCTTTCCTCAGAGCAGCCGGTTCCGGTATCTGCCGGGGGTTGCTCCGATAAACTTTTTGAACACTTTATTATAATAACTTTGACTTTCAATTCCGCATTGAACCATGATTTCTTTGATACTTAAATCTCTGTTTGCCATAAGCTCTATGGACTTTTCAATCCGTACCCGGATCAAATAATCATGTATGGAAAGATGCATTTTCTCCTTAAATAGGGCAGACAGATAAGAAGGACTCAAGGAAACGCTGGCAGCTATCCTGGCTGTTGTGAGCTTTTCGCTGTAATGGTCTTCCACATATTTCTGCACGTTTTTGATAATGCTGTTGTGTTCCGGAGATTCCACTCTGAGATAAGCGGAATCCAAAAGTCTGCCGAAAAGCTGATAGGTATAGCGGAACAATTCCTCGCTGTGCAGATATTCTTTAAGGCCTTTCCGGTATTCCTGCACCTGGGAGAGAATAGGATCGGTCTCTATACCAGCCTCCATGAGCGCCCTGGAGGAGAGGGTTACCAAATCCTCCAGCATCTGCCGGATCTTGTCCAGATTGTGATTACTGAGCATTTCAATATCTGTGAAAAGCGAGGGAATCAGCCGGGTACTTTTTTCCTTGTCTGCCATGCGCAGAGCCTGGAGAAAGCGCCTTTCTCGTTTCAGATATACAGAGAAATCGAAGGTTTCTCCCGCCAGGGCGCTGGTCTGCTCCTCCAGACGGCTCTGGATAACGTGCCTCCACTCCATAAGACTTTTCTGTTCCATAAGGTCAGAGTCACAGGCGTTGGCCATGTACTTTACGATTACTGACAGAAGATTGGCGGAAGACTGGCATTGTTTTACGGAAATAACTTTTAGCTTTTTTGCCTCCTGTTCCAGCCGGGAGAGATTCTCCCTGGGAAGGCCTGTGTGGAACTGTTCCAGCTCTTCAAAAAAGAGTTCATCAGGCTCCCACAAAAGGACCTGCCCACAGATCATGGCCCCTATGTGAACTTGATTCATGACAATCGGGACCGCCCACATCACAAGTCCTGCATGGCAGGTGAAGAAATAGGGCTCGTTCCAGCGAAAGGCTTCCCGGCAGGCCTTATAATAGGTTTTCCTGCATTTTTCACAGCCGCCGGGAAGGGTTCTTTTTATGTACTGACAAAAACCTACCTGAGAGTAATCTTCACTGGAAAGAAAAGCATTGCCTCCCAAGTCCACTGCCACTACGTTTAAACCGGTAGCTTTTGAAAAAATGTCCATCATGACCTGGAGATATCTTTGATCCCTGGAAGCTGAAGAAGAAAAGTGTTCTCTGTCCATAGACAATTACCTTACTAAATCCATCCGTCCCCATACCGGCGGCGAAATAGCAGAAATGCCTTTTACGGGGACATCTCCGGTATTTTTGCAGATATGGGGAAAATCCTTTTCAATCACTGTGCTGTCTCCGGGATTCAAAACTACTTCTGTCTCCCCTATCTGCACAGTGAGGGTTCCTTCCGTGACATAGATGGATTCTTCCGAGTGGTGCCGGATAGGCACAGCCACGTCCTGGGCATGGGGAGCTACCTCAAAGTGTATGAGAAGAGTTTGGGGAGAAAAATCCGGAGAGGGAAGAGGACTTAGGAAACGGTATAGTACCTTGCCGTCCTCTGAGCAGCGGATAAGCTGCTGCTCCTTTCGCAGGGTGAGGTTTCCCCGGATTTCCATATCATCTAAAAGCAGATATAAAGGAACCTGAAGCACGGAAGCAATCCTCCTCAGACTTGACAGAGAAGGGTCGATTTCCCCCCGTTCTACCTGAGAAATATAACTGATGGACATGCCGGCTTCCTGAGCCAGTTCCTTCATAGTCAGATTCTGTTGTTTTCGGTATTCTCTTATCTTTAACATAATAAACCTCCGTACAGGTATTATAAATCATCAAAAAAGAAAAAACAATGAAATTTCATTGCTTTAGATTGACAAAGAGTTTTATAAATAGTAAAATCTTATGCAATATATGCGATGAAATACAGTATTTATAAAATTATAAGGAGGAAAACATGAAAATTACAGACGTGAAGATGGAGAAGTTTTCCATTGAGCTGACAGAGCCTTTTAAGGTAGCTTTCGCAGAAGTAAGCCACACGGTGAGCATTATTGTGAAGGTAGAGACAGATGAAGGTTACGTGGGTTACGGGGAGGCGGCTCCTTTCGCTCCGGTAACCGGAGAAACCACAGAAGGGTGTCTGGAGGTGCTGCAGATGTTTCGCCAGGGGCTTATCGGTATGAATCCTCTGGATATTGAGAAAGCCCATGCTATGATGGATGGACTGGTCCATGGAAACGGCTCTGCCAAATGCGCTATTGATATTGCTCTCTATGACCTGAAGGGCAAGGTTATGAATCAGCCCTTGTACCGGGTACTGGGAGGATATCAGAGTGAAGTTCAGAATGACATTACCATAGGAATAAGCGCCCCGGAGAAAATGGCAGCCACAGCAGAGCACTATGTTAAGGATTTAGGCTACCGGATCCTGAAGATCAAAGCCGGAATCTGTCCTCAGGAGGACTTGCAGACCCTGGAGCTTATCCGCAGGGCAGTAGGACCGGATATCCGTCTGAGAGTAGATGCAAACCAGGGTTATAATTTCACCCAGGCTTCTTCTATGCTCATAGAAATGAAGAAATACGGGGTTGAAGCTATTGAACAATGCCTTCCTGACTGGGATGTGGACGGTGCAGCCAGACTTAGAAGGCAGGGCGGGGGAATCCAGCTGATGCTGGACGAATCTGTACATACCACGAGAGATGCTGCCAGGATCTGTAAGGCAGAGGCTGCAGATATTATGAATATTAAGCTGATGAAATGCGGCGGACTTTACAGAGGCGCCCAGATCAGTGCCATTGGAGAAAGCTTCGGAGTAACCTGTATGGTGGGCTGTATGATGGAGACTAAGATTGCCATTACCGCCGGACTGAGCCTGGTGGCAGCAAAGAAGAATATTACGGAAGCAGACTGTGACAGCTTCCTGTATTATAAGGACGGCGATACAGGAATGCCGGGAGGCTTTGAAAGAGACCAGGATATGTTCCGTCTGCTGGACAGACCTGGACTGGGGCTTGATATCACATTTTAAGGACAGGAGGAGAGAGACATGTTTCCAATATTTCAATCAACAGATGCCGTGCTGGCGGTGATTTTATGCCTGGTGGCTTTTGACTTCTGGGCCCAGAGATTTAAACCATGTAAGATGATAGGTCCTGCCCTTATTGTGATTATTCTGGGAATCTTATTGGTGAACCTGAAGATCGTGCCGGAGAGCAGCGAAGTATACGGCACTTTGTCAACCTATTGTATTCCCATTTCCATGTCCCTTTATCTGATGAATGTGGATCTCAAAAGTATTATAAAGATGTCGAAACAGCCTTTGATTGCTATTTTCTGTGCGATCTTCAGTGTGAGCATTGTAGCTTTTATTTTCGGCTGTATCTTTGCAGATTCTATAGATGAAGGCTGGAAGGTAGCAGGTATGTTCGTAGGAACATATACCGGAGGAAGTTCTAACCTGACGGCCATTGCCACAGGATTAAATGCTTCGGCCTCAACTATTGCGGCAGCCAATGCAGCGGACTATGTAGTGGGAATGCCTACTTTAGTGCTGATGTTCCTGGCTCCTGCCTTGATGAAAAATTCTAAGAAATTTCAGAAATTCTGGCCTTATTCCTTTACAGACGAGGAACTGGAAGGAGACGGCAGCCAGAAGGAGCTTATGGCCTCGGAGGAATGGAGCATTAAAGAGATTGCCATTTTGCTGGCGATTGCCGTTTCAGTGGTAGCAGTTTCCACAAAGCTTTCCAGCTTTATGAGCGCAGATTTTGCCAGTGCAGGAAGGATCCTTTTGATTTCTACTATTTCCATTATTGTGGCCCAGGTGCCGGCTGTGCGGCAGCTCCGGGGAGCGATGAACCTTGGATTGTTCTTTGGAATGATGTATCTTGTTATTGTGGGATTCTCTGTAAATATTAAGGGATTCCTGACCTCAGCAGCTACGATTACCCTGTTCTGCCTCTGCGTTATTGCAGGAAGTCTGCTCCTGCATGTACTCATTACCAGACTTTTAAAGATCCGATATGAGTATGTGCTTCTGGGAATTGTGGGAGCTATCGCTGACGGCACCACTTCCTCCCTGGTAGCTTCAGGAGCAAGGTGGAAAAGCCTGGTAAGCGTGGGGATGCTCATGGGCGTTATCGGCGGCGTCTGTGGAAACTATGTGGGAATCGCAGTTGCGTATCTGATCCGTATGATCACGGGGGCATAAAATATGAAAACACAGTGGGATTTTTATCTTTCCGGTATTTTATATGGAAAGATTTATGAAGAACAAGAAACAAAGACCGTTTCTCTTTTAGACGTATATACAGGAAAATGGGGGCAGGAGAAGCCCTTTACTCAGGAAGAAAGTCTCTTTTTCCAGAAGCTGTGCAGCAGGGATCTGCTGGAGTTCTTTGAGGAAAAAAGTGAGTATGAAGAAAATATTAGAAAAGCTCCGGCAGGTTTTGTGACGGGCAAAGGAGAAGCGTTTACCTGCCGCAGGGGGGAGAGCTATTTCCAGCGGCACCAGAAGTTCCCCAAGGACCTTTTCTTTGACGGGAAAGGAATCTATGCTGTGCTCATGAGCGCCAGAGATGCAGTAGGAGTGCTGGTGAAAAAAGGCTGGGAAGAAAAGACAGTGCTGAGTGAGTGGAAAAAAGTATATCCCCGGCAGAATCCGGAATGGGAAGAATTCCAGCCTGGGCCGGTATGGCCGGTGTCTCAGCCCAAAACCTTTTATGTGACCACCAGAGACGGGGAAAGGCTGGCTACAGATGTGTACCTGCCCCTGGGAATCCAGGAAAAATGCCCTGCTGTCCTGGTGCGGACTCCCTATGGAAAATCCAAGGGCACAGAGGTCTACTGGCGCTTTGTCCAAAGAGGCTATGCTGTGGTGATCCAGGACACCAGAGGACGGGAGGACAGTACAGGAGAATGGCTGCCCCAGCATTTTGAAGTGGAGGATGGAGATGACACTTTGAACTGGATTGCTGCTCAGCCCTGGAGCGACGGCCAGGTGAGCATGACGGGAGGCTCCTACCTGGGCTATGTGCAGTGGGCGGCAGCAGCCAGTGGAAATCCTCATCTGAAGGCTATGTTAAGCAGTGTCTGCGCCGGCAGTGCTTTTGTGGACATTCCCAGGAGAGGCGGCTGCTTTAATTCGGGCATGCTGGCCTGGGGATTTGCCATGGCAGAGCGTCAGATGCGGCCAGAGCTTATGGCTCAGGAGAACTGGGACGAGATCCTGAAAATCCGTCCTCTGAAGGACATTCCCAAAATCGCTTTAGGCCATGAGGTGGACTTCCTCACAAAATGGCTGGAGCACAGGGATATGGACCAATTCTGGAAGAAGAATAACTGGAAGGCCCGGTATCAGGGCAATCCGGTGCCGGCCCTGATCCTTTCCGGCTGGTTTGATGACAACGGCATGGGAACCACAGAGGCTCTGGAGCTTGTGAAAACCTGGCCAAAGGGAACCTGGAAGGCAGTTCTGGGGCCGTGGAAGCACAGCGGCAATGCAGATTACGATATTCACAATATCTATATGGGTGAAGACGCCCTTCGATATGATGTGGATATGCTTTGCATGATGTGGCTGGAACACTTCTTAAAAGGCGCGGAAAATGGTATTGAGAAGACTCCGGCTGTGGAATATTACACTCTGGGAGAAGGCTGCTGGAAAAGTGCTGAGAACTGGCCCCCCGAAAATACGGTATCAGAGAAGCTGTATCTGGCAGGGGGACAAGCTCCTGCAAAAGGAGACAGGGAGAACTGCGGCAAGGGAAGGCTGACGGCTGCCTTTGGTGAGGAAAAGGGCGCAGAGGAATACACCTACGATCCAGAGAATCCTGCAGTACATCTGGTGGATATGTCGGAAAATGAGCTGGAAGTACCGGAGGATTATACCAAGGAGGAAAAGCGGGAGGATATCCTTTCCTTTACTACAGAGAAACTGTCCAGCCCTGTGACCATAACCGGAGAACTGTCCGTGCTGCTTTATGCATCCTGCGACTGTCCGGACACAGATTTCTTCGTGAGGATCACCGATGTGGACGAGCAGGGAAAATCTGTGAAACTGGCGGATGGAGTCCTGGGAGCCAAATACAGAAATGGATTTGAACATCCTCAGTATATGGAAGAGGGGAAAGTTTATCCTATAAGAATCCGTACGACTAAGATTTCCAACACCTTCCGGGAAGGCCATAGGATTCGACTTACCATAACATCCAGCGGAGAGAATTTTATCTTCCCTAACAGCAATACCGAAGAAGGGTTTGACAGTGATAAAGTTCAGAAAGCCAAAATCAAAATCCACTGGGGAGGGGATACTCCTTCCAGAATAGAATTTTTCAGGGAGAGACAGTGCGGAAACCAGGTTTTATAGCTGTTCCTGGGCAATTTTGATAAAGTCCTGGGCGTAGGAGGGAAGATAGGCGCCTTTTCTGCTGGCAATGGTGAGGGTGCTGAAGACGCCCTTCTCTCCCACGGTAAAACAGGCGGGAGGGGTATCAAAGTGCATATTTTTAATATAAGTTTCCGGCACAAAACATAATCCCATACCTTCCATGCAAAGCCGGACGCTGGTTTCTGTATTTCTGGTGCGGACAGAGACTTGAGGTTTTATACCCCAGGTTTCAAAAAGCTCCAGAGCAAGCTGACCAGTGGTCTGATCAGGAAAATGAAGGATAAATTCTTCTTTTTCCAGAAGTCTCAGGTCCATCCAGAGATGCTTCATTTCAGATCTTTTTATACCCCGGCCCGCCATAGGGTGATTCGGAGGCATTACCAGGAGTATCTCTTCCCTAAGCAGTGTTTCATAAGAAAGTTTGGGGTGAGGCCTTGTCTCGTTGAAGATTCCAAAATCCAGTTCATCATTTAAAAGAAGCTTCTCCTGAATGGCATGGGCCTCCTCCATAAAATTCACCCGGACACCGGGATATTTTTTATGAAACACCTTCATAATAGAAGGTACCATACAGGAACTGCGCATCAGAGGAAAAGCGATATTCAATTCTCCATCCATACAGGCATTCATATCTTTGAGCTCCCGTTCCCAATCCTGATTCAGCGCCAGCACCTTTCTGGCGTATTCCAGATATCTGCGTCCCAGATAAGTCGGGACGTAGGTATTTCCGCTGCGGCTAAAAAGCTTGCCGCCCATTTCCCGTTCCAGCTTCTGCAGACATTTGCTCAGAGTGGGCTGAGAGATATACAACTCTTCTGCGGCTTTTGTAAGATTCTGGTATCTGGCAATACTCAACGCATAATTCAATTCCTGAAAATTCATTTGGCCTCCCCCTTCTTTATTCCATTTTGGCATAATTTTTCTGAAAAATATGAATTGGACACATTTCTTTCTCCTATTTTACAATAGAAGAAGTTTAGGGTCAAAGGGGTTTTCCTGCTTTGTCCTGACAATATAAAGAAGAAGGAGTGTACTACTAATGAAAAAATGGCTTGAAAAACAATTTCAGCTGTCTTCCTACGGCACAAATGTAAAAACAGAGCTGCTGGCAGGACTTACTACTTTTGTAACTATGGCTTATGTACTGGCAACGGTTCCCAGTCTCCTGGGAAATGCAGGATTGGACCGGAACGTAATGTTCACGGCTATGATCCTTCTGATCATTCTTACTACCTGTGCTATGGCTTTTTATACCAACCGTCCTTTCGCTCTTGCTCCGGGACTTGGAAGTGTTGGTATTGTGGCTTCTATGATTTCTAATGAGGGTATCAGTGCGCCTGTAGCTGCCGGGGTCATATTCTGGAGCGGAGTTCTTTTTATCCTTATTTCTTTCCTGGGGCTGCGGGAAGCAGTGGTACGGACGATTCCGGTGAGCTTAAAGCAGGCTGTCAGTGCCGGCATAGGACTCTTTATTGCTCTTCTGGGAGCTAAGAACTGCGGACTGATTGTGGCAGATGCCGATAAGAACAACCTGGCTTTCGGGGATCTGGCTTCCCCATCTGTTATTGTAGCTGTTATCGGCTTTATCATTCTTCTGGTGATCCGGACGAGAAATGTTCCCGGAGGCATGATCCTTGCTATTTTAATTACCACAGTGATCGGAATTCCTTTCGGAGTTACAGAACTGCCTTCTTCGCCATTTTCCCTTCCGGCAGGCATTGGCAGCCAATTTATGAATATTGATTTTATCGGGGCATTGGATTTTGCCTATATTCCGTTCCTTATTGCCTTATTTATACCAGACTTTTTTTCTACTTTCGGTACAGTGCTTGGCGTAGGAGCCAAAGCTGGATATCTGGATGAAGACGGCAATCTTCCGGGGATTGATAAGTGCTTTAAAGTAGATGCCATTGCTACCAGTTTCGGGGCGCTTTTTGGCATGCCCAGTATGACTACCTATCTGGAATCCTCTGCAGGTGTTGAAGCTGGAGGAAAAACGGGACTTACAGTTATCTTTACCAGTATCTTTTTTGCACTGTCTCTTTTTCTTTCTCCTCTTGCGCTGATCATTCCCTCTGCAGCTACAGGCCCCATCCTTATCTTTATCGGCATTAACATGCTGAGCAGCATGAGCAAGATCCATTATGAAGATCTGACAGAAGCAGTTCCGGCCTTTATCTGCATTGCATTTACAATTTTCGCCAATAATATTGCAAATGGTATCTGTGCCGCAATTCCGGCCTACTTCATTATGAAGATCGCTGCCGGAAAGGTCAAAGAACTGTCTCCAGTGATGTATATCATGGTAGCAGTCTGTCTTCTGTATTTTTACACACTTATTTAGGAAAGGATCCTTATGAAAATGGAAAAGGTTTCTCTTCTCATTAAGAATGCCCAGGTGTTTAATACATACCTGAAAAAATTTGTCCCGGCAGATGTATCTGTCCTGCAGGGAAAATTTTATTACATCGACCGGGAAAAATCCCAGGACTTCCAGGCAGAGGAAGTTCTGGATGCCCGGGGCATGTATATGATACCTGGATTTATTGACATACATATGCATATTGAAAGCTCGATGATGACTCCGGGACCATTTGGTAACTTCCTGGCAGGATGCGGCGTGACTACGATAGTTTCAGAACCCCATGAGATTGCTAATGTAAAGGGCATGCGGGGAATACTGGAGATGATTGCAGCTGCCGAAGATACTCCCATTGATATTTATTATGGGATACCCAGCAGTGTTCCATCCACCAGCCGGGAGCTGGAGACTACCGGAGGAGTGATCGACTTCCAGGCCATGAAGCATCTGCTGGAGGAAAAGGATGTGGTATGTGTAGGCGAGATTATGAACTACCGGCAGATTATAAAAGAAAATGAGCTGGAAATTACCCGCTTTCTGGACTACCTGCGCACAGAAAAGCCAGGTTATGTGATCGAGGGACATTGTCCCTCTCTAACAGGGCTGGATCTGGCGAAGTTTCTTTATCTGGGGATTAATGGGGATCATACAGAGCACACTTTGGAAGAGGTACGTCAGCGGATTGAAAACGGTATGTTCTTTGAACTTCAGGAGAAAATGCTCCGGGAGGAGATCATTGCTTATATTCGAGAGAATAATCTCTTTGAATATGTAAGTTTTGTTACAGACGATACAATGGCAGATACGCTTTATGAGACCGGCCACCTTAATGCGGTAGCGGAGAATGCAGTGAAAAAAGGATTTCCTCTGGAGCAGGCAATTTATTGTGCTACCTATACGCCCAGCCGCCGTATGCATTTATATGACCGGGGCGCAATTGCTCCGGGGCTTGTAGCAGATTTTCAACTGCTTCGGGATCCGGCCCATTTTCAGCCGGAGTACGTTTTTAAGAACGGGGCATTGATTTTTTCCGGAAGGAAAGGATCTGTCTCACGGACAACCCATAGATTCCCTGAGGATTTTTATAATAGTGTGATCCTGCCGCCTTTGTCAGAGAAAAATTTTGAGATTCCGGCGCCGGCTGGGGCCACTTCTGTTATGGTTCGTGCCATGGAAGTATCAGGAGACCGGACCCAGACCAGGGAGAAGCTGATGCCTATGGCGGTAAAAAACGGAAAACTTGACTGGCAGGGCAGCGGCTGTCTGCTGGCTATGGCGATAGAACGTCATGGAAAAAACGGAAATATCGGCTATGGATTTGTGACCGGGAACTGTATGAAACATGGGACAGTGGCAACTACCTACTGTCATGATCACCACAATCTTCTTGTTGCAGGGGATTCTCCGGAAGATATGCTTTTGGCGGTCTGCAGACTCCAGGAACTCCAGGGTGGTTTCCTTACAGTAGATAAAGGAAAAATCCTTGCAGAGCTGGCCCTCCCTGTGGCAGGTCTGCTTTCAGAAAAATCATTAAAAGAGACTGCGCAGAGCCTGAAGGCTGTACGGCAGAGTATGGAGAATCTGGGGTATGCCCATTATAATCCGATCATGTCTTTCGCAACCCTGGGACTTCCGGTAAGTCCGGCTTTAAAGCTGACAGATAAGGGATTGATAGATGTAAAAAGAGGGAAGATAGTTTCTCTTATCCTATCATAAAGACAGGCTGTCCGAACTCAGGAGGCTTATATGCCATGAGAAGGACAGCCTTTTTATTAAAGCAGCCAGAGAAACAGCTTTCAAGGTGATTAAAAGGGTACAATTAAGCAGCTTATAATTATCAGAATATTCTAAATTAAATATAAAATATATAATTTTTAACAAATTCAAAAAACTTGTTGACAAAGGAAAAACACTGTGGTATTCTAACATAGCTGTCGGCGAGAGCGGTGCTCTCAAGAACTTCAAAATTCTTGAAAGAAGAAATTTTCAAGAAAATGAAAAAAGTTCTTGACAAGCCAGAAAAGATGTGATAATCTAATATGGCTGTCGCAAGACAGGGACCTTGATAACTGAACAGTGAAACACATGAACTGAAAATTCTTTTACATTCATTTTTAAAAACGGTTCAACGAACCAAAA
>DXGQ01000052.1 GCA_019113845.1 Candidatus Anaerobutyricum avicola | reverse complement strand
TTCCAAATATACAGATGCCATTCGGAGTGCATACAGTTTCCGACCGCGAGCTGTGAGGGAGGACTGTCTAAGACTTGTGGAAGGCAGGGAGAAAATGCAGAGCGGTTTCTTCCTGCCGATCAGAAAACGTCGGTAGTCCGAGTGAGGGTCGAGTCGGGAGGAACTGTATGAGAACGGATGGCATCGTCTGTTATATGAGAAACCTGTTATTGCCTCTACAAATTCCCATTTAAAACCCCAGCTCCCCAAATTCCCCTTCCGGCATAGACAGGTTCATGTCGCTGGCACTTTGTCATTGCGATTAACCGCGGTCTTAAAATGCCACCAGCATAGTGGCGATAAAGTTTCCCGCTCCGTGGAGCAGAATACCTGGGATGATGGAACCGTTGAAGATTTTTCCGGACAAAATCAACTCCATGATATTCTATTTCCCCGCCGTCTTCGCAAGCAGTTCTTCCCCGATTTTTACCACATCCCCGGCGCCCATGGTGATGAGAAGGTCATGGCCTTTCACATGGGCGAGGAGGTAGTCCTCAATCTCGCCGAAGGTCGGGAAGTAGTGAACGTCGCAGCCAGTGTCTTTCATGAGGTTCACGATGTCCATGGAGGATACCATGCCGGTGTCCGGCTCTCTGGCGGCGAAGATATCTGCCAGGATGACATGGTCGGCCCTGGAGAGTACCTCGGCGAACTGCGGGAGAAAGGCCTTGGTTCTCGTGTAGGTGTGCGGCTGGAAGACCACCCATAATTCGTCGTGCGGGTATTCGCGGGCGGCGTTTAAGGTCGCCCGGATCTCGGTCGGATGATGAGCGTAGTCGTCGATGACGATGACGTCGCCGATGGTGCCTTTTTGTTCAAAACGGCGGTGTGTGCCGGAGAATGCCAGCAAGCCGTTTGTGATCTGTTCCATGGACAGTCCGATAGCGCGGGAGCAGGCGATGGCAGCCAGAGAGTTCATGACGTTGTGGGCGCCTTTTACCTTAAGGCTGATGTGGCCCAGTTCCTCTCCGCGGACAACCAGTGTGTAGGAGCCGTTGCCCTCTCTGTCATAGGAGATGTCCTTTGCCGTGTAGTCATTGTCCGCGTTCAGTCCGAAGGTGATGGCCTTCTGCGGAAGTCCGTTTAAGATATCAGCGGTGTGCGTCATGTCTCCGTTGATGATGATCTGGCCATCCGGCGCGGTCTGGGAAGCGAAGATATGAAAGGAATGCTTGATGTCGTCGATATCTTTAAAGAAGTCCATATGGTCTTCTTCTATATTTAAGATGATGGAATACAGCGGGTGGAACTCCAGAAAGCTGTTGGTGTACTCGCAGGCTTCGGTCAGGAAGACGTCGGACTGGCCGACCCGGATGTTGCCCCCAATCTGGTCGAGCATGCCGCCGACGCTGACAGTCGGGTCCATGCTGCCGGAAAGGAGAATGTCTGCCAGCATGGAGGTGGTGGTCGTCTTGCCGTGGGTTCCGGCAACGGCGATGGAGCGGGCGTAGTTGTCCATGATCTGTCCGAGAAGAGCGGCGCGGGTCATCATCGGGATGCCCTTTGCTTTTGCGGCGGCAAACTCTTCGTTGTCTTCGTGGATGGCAGCGGTGTACACAACAAGGTCGATGTCATCGGTGATGTTCTCCGCCCGCTGTCCGATGGCGATGCGGGCGCCGATGCCGGTGAGATGAGCCGTGATATCGGAGGCCTTCATGTCAGAGCCGGAGACCGGAAAATGGCGGTCGATGAGAATCTCCGCGAGGCCGCTCATGCTGATGCCGCCGATGCCGATAAAGTGGATGTGGATTGGTTTCTGGAAGTCTATTTTATACATTTTCTCTACCTCTGTTTCTATATTAACTGAATCAGCGTGTGAACCTTTATTTTCTAGATGTACTGACCTGTTCATTTTCAGTATAATACATCTAGGTTAGTATACCGCAGCAAAAACGCAGATTCAAGTCTTTCTTCTTTCATAAGATTCAGGGAATTTCCCACGGCGGCGGAGAAATTTACAGGCTTAATTCATCCCTAAGTCTCGGGAGCATCTGCCTTATCAAGCCAGACCTCAACTTCCAAGGACATCCACCTCCTCGCGGATGTTCCCGTTCGCCGGGAACATCCGCCGCTTAAAGCTGCCTTCCAGTTCTCGCCTGAACCGCCCATCGCCGAAGTCCTGCGTCACATTTCAACAAAAATAAAGAAAAATCGGTAAAAAAATATCGAAAAGCACATGGAAAAATAACATTTCGTCTATAAAAAACAGGAACAAAAAGAAAATGTGGTACAAATTATATAAAATAATTTAGAAAATGCTTAGATTTTTGTGCTAAAATACTTTAAATTTAGAAGGTTGAGTGATATAATAAACATATATGTGACAAAGGGGTGATTCTTTATGATAAAAAAAGAAATGATAGCTATGTTACTGGCTGGCGGACAGGGCAGCCGTCTCGGTGTTCTGACATCTAAACTGGCAAAACCGGCGGTTGCTTTCGGCGGCAAATACAAGATTATCGACTTCCCGCTGAGCAACTGTATCAATTCCGGTATTGATACAGTCGGTGTTCTGACCCAGTATCAGCCACTCAGATTGAATCAGCATATAGGAATCGGTATTCCATGGGATCTGGACCGTAATATCGGCGGTGTGACCATTCTCCCTCCGTATGAGAGGAGTGAGAATACAGACTGGTACACCGGAACGGCCAATGCGATCTATCAGAATATGGAGTTCATGGAGTATTATCATCCGGATTACGTGATCATCCTTGGCGGAGACCACATTTACAAGATGGACTATGAGCTCATGCTGGAGTTCCATAAGAAGAATGACGCCAAGATCACTCTGGCCACGTATGAGGTTCCGTGGGAAGATGCCAGCCGGTTCGGACTGGTCATCACTGACGAGAATAATCAGGTTCTGGAGTTTGAGGAGAAGCCGAAGGAGCCAAGGAGCAACAAGGCGTCCATGGGTATCTATATTTTCAACTGGGATGTCCTGAAGGACGCGCTGGAGAGCCTTAAGAATCAGTCCGGATGTGACTTTGGTATGCATGTCATCCCTTATTGTCATAAGAGAGGCGATAAGATCATGGCTTATAATTACCAGGGATACTGGAAGGACGTAGGAACGCTTTCCGCTTACTGGGAAGCCAACATGGAGCTGATCGACATCATACCGGAGTTTAATCTGTACGAAGAGTTCTGGAGGATTTACACGAAGAATACCGTGCTTCCGCCGCAGTATTTCTCGGAAAATGCAAAGGTGAGCGGATGCATCGTCGGAGAGGGGACAGAGATTTACGGAGAGATCTATAACTCTGTCATCGGTTCCGGAGTGACGGTGGAAGAGGGAGCTTTCATCACTAATTCCATCATCATGAACGGTACTGTGGTCAAGGCCGGGGCAAGGATTGAGAAGGCCATCATCGCCGAGGATTCCGAGATTGGCGAGAACACGGAGCTTGGCGCCTTTGAAGAAGCGCCGAATAAGTTCAAGCCGAACATTTACTGTGACGGACTTGTCACGATCGGCGAAGGTTCCGTCATTCCGGCAAATGTAAAGATTGGCAAGAACGTTGCCATTGTGGGCAAAACAACCGCGGAAGATTATCCGGATGGTATTCTGGCAAGCGGTGAATCCATTATCAGACAGTAAGGCAGGTGACATATAGATGAAGGCGATAGGTATTATTTTAGCAGGCGGTAACAGTAAGAGAGTCGGCCGGTTATCGGATAAAAGGGCGATTGCGGCTCTGCCGATCGCAGGCAGTTATCGCGCCATTGACTTTGCGCTCAGCAACATGACCAATTCCAAGGTAAATAAAGTGGCGGTATTTCCACAGTTTAACGCCCGTTCTTTAAATGAGCATCTGAGTTCCAGCAAATGGTGGGACTTCGGAAGAAAACAGGGAGGGCTGTACGTTTTCACACCGACAGTCACGAAGGACAATAATTCCTGGTATCTCGGCACGGCGGACGCACTCTACCAGAACATGGATTATCTGAAAAAGAGCCATGAGCCGTACGTGATCATAGCCGCCGGCGACGGTGTGTATAAGCTGGATTACGGCAAGGTGCTGGAAAGACATATCGAGAAAAATGCGGACATTACGGTAGTTTACACGAAAATGTCTGATAAAGACGACGATCTCACCCGTTTCGGAATCCTGAAGCTGGACGAGAACGAGCGCATCGTGGACTTCGAGGAGAAGCCTTTGGTGGCGGAGACCAACAATGTCTCCATCGGCGTGTATATCATAAGAAGACGGCATCTCATCGAGATTCTGGAGCGCTGTGCCAAGGAAGACCGGCATGATTTCGTAAAAGACGTCCTTGTCCGCTACAAAAATGTCCGCAAGATCTACGGATATAAGCTGGATACTTACTGGCGCAACATCGCCACTGTGGATTCTTATTACAGGACCAACATGGATTTCCTCAAAAAGGATGTCCGGGACTACTTCTTCAAACAGTATCCGGACGTATATTCCAAGGTAGACGACCTGCCGCCGGCAAAATATAATGCCGGCTCCGACATCCGTAACAGTATCATTTCTTCCGGCTGTATCATCAACGGTAAGGTGGAGAACTCCGTACTGTTCAAAGATGTTTACATTGGCAACAACTGTACCATCAAGAACTCGATCATCTTAAATGACGTTTACATCGGCGACGACTCTTACATTGAGAATTGTATCGTGGAGAGTCGAGACACCCTCCGGCCGGGTACGAACTACGTGGGTACCGATGGAGAGATCAAGATCGTCGTGGAGAAGAATGTGAGATACATTCTATAGAAGACGCGCATGTGCCGTGACGGTGGGGACCACTCCGGTGGAACGGGTGACGGCGGACATGTATACGCCGGTTCCGGCGTAAATACCATAACATTTTCAGGAGGATTACATTACATGCAGATCACAGATATACGAATTCGCAGAATTTCAAAAGAGGGCAAAATGAAAGCGGTCGTATCCATCACATTTGACAATGCATTTGTGGTGCATGACATCAAAATCATTGAGGGAGAAAAGGGATTGTTCATCGCCATGCCGAGCCGCAAGGCTGCTGACGGCGAGTACCGTGACATCGCGCATCCGATCAACTCGGAGACCCGTGACACTGTCCAGACGATGGTTCTTCAAAAATACGAAGAACTCATGGAAGAAGTGGAAGAGGGGATCGCAGCCGGAGCGCCTGTGATGGAAGCGGTGATATAAGTTCATAGAAGATAACTGATAAAAATGACCTTCCGTGTAGTGTTCTTGCAGGAATGACGGGAGGTCATTTTCAGGTAAAAAAGACAGCAGGGATAGCGATACCTGTTGCTTTGTCTGAAAAGAAAAAGGAGAAGCAGGAAATGAGAAAAAGTGTAAAAATGTATATGTATTTGTTTTTACTTTTATGTATCGTCGGCGTCGGCCTGCCCGCACGGCAGGCACAGGCAGCGGAGGGTGAACCGGTACTCAAAGAGATTGAGGCAAACGGAGCGGACTCTCTGGTCTTCAGCGCAGAGCTGTCAGAGAGCTGGGGAGAGATAAACATTTACCGGGCAGAGGCAGATCCTGCCGCCGGAGGCCAGTGGCAGCTGGCAGATTCCTTTGACAGTTATGGAAATACATGGAGTTCAAACGGCGGATACTGGCAGACCACCGGGAAAAAAGAGAAAATGACCTGTGTTGCCGAAGATTCTGCGATGGAGGGAGAGGTGTACTTTATTGATTCCGGGCTGGAGCTGGGCAAGACCTATTATTACCGGATCTCTATCGAAAACTTTGACGACGAAGTCCTGTACTCGAACGTGGTATCAGGAGAGACGATGTTGAGTACTCCTGAGATCCTGAAAGGGTATGCCGCGTCGAATACATCCGCAAAACTCTCCTGGCAGAAGGTGTCCAAAGCGCAGAAGTACATCATATACCGCAAGTCCGGCAAAAAATGGGTGAAGGTGAAGACGCTGAAAAAGGCAAAGACATACACTGACAAGGGCCTGAAATCCGGAAAGACCTACTCCTATAAGATCAGAGCTCTTCATAAGTCGGGCGGCAGGAAAAGCTACAGTGCCTACAGCTCCGTGATCAGGATCTCCACCAAAACACCGAAGGTGAAAGGAAATTATAAATCGGGGAGCGTGTACGGGCCGTCTCTCAGTACTTCCAAACTTCTGGAAGTACGCCGTGTCGTGCAGAGCTTTAAAGATAATTACATCAGCAAGGAAATGAGCGATTACGAAAAGGTACTTTCCGCCTTTAACTTCATCCGCGCCAACTGCGGGTATGCCTGGAGAGGATGGCAGTACAACAACGCAAACACAGCCTGGGGCGCCCTCGTGTACGGGGAAGCGCAGTGTTCCGGCTTTGCCAGAGGAATGAAGGCGCTGTGCGACGGTATCGGGGTTCCGTGCTACTATGTCCACGCCAACTCCAGAGCGTCCAACCCGAGCCATCAGTGGAACTTTGTGAAGGTCGGAGGAAAATGGTATGTCCTGGACGCCCAGAGCGGTGTGTTCCTGGTAAGCGGAAAGACATTCCAGAACAGCTTTGGAATGCGCTGGAATACAAAGGGACTTCCTTCCGTCAGCAAGACAGACCACCCGAAGGGCGGATTCGCCGCCAGTGTGATGGGGGAATAAAATGTTATAAGCCAGGTTCGGCTGCTGAACCTGGCCTTTATTTTTGCTCAGATGACAAAATAATTGATAGTTTTCTCTTAGTTTACGAAAAAATTCAAAAAAATTTGTCACAAATTGGCTTTCTCAATTGTTATATATATAGAAGAAAAATATCAAGGAGCTCTTATGATACAATATTTGGAAGCATTGGATACAGAAGAAGAAAAAACAGTTTTTCGGGAAATCTACGAACGGTTTTCCCGGCAGTTGTATCGCACTGCTTATTATCTTATGAATGACCATGCGCAGACAGAAGATATGGTACATGAAACTTTTATGATTCTCACAGAAAATATGGATAAAATTGAAAAGGTGGACAATCCGAAGACATGGAGTTATCTGTCCACTATCCTGCGCCACCTCTGTATTAATGCATTGAAAAGACAACAAAAAACCATAGCATGGGAAGAGAATATACAGGATTTACATACATTTTCAGAAAATAACTCGGAGGAGAATATACTTCATCAGGAAAAAATCCGACTTGTTCGTGACCTGATCCGGGAATTGAAATATCCATATCGTCAAGTACTTTGTCTGCAATATTATAATGAGATGAGCACTAAGGATATAGCAGCGACTTTGAATATCAAGCAAGATAATGTTCGTCAGATTGCCCGGAGAGCAAAAGAACAGCTCAAAAAGAAATGGATGGAGAGGGGGTATGACCAATGAGGGATATTATTATAGATGATACAGTCCTGCGACAAGCAACCCGTATGGTGGTAGAAGAAGAATTGCGGGAAATAGACAGACAAATTCATTTGTATCCGGTTATTTTCCGTCCACAGTTTCAAAAAAGGATGGACTGTCTTCTGGATTCTTTTAGGCCCTCTGTCATGCAAAAGAGAAATCACTCTTTTCTCTGCCGACTTAAAGCAAATCAACATCAGAGCGTCAGGACACGTATTCGTGTCAGTCGTCGATATTTCGTCATTGCGGTTCTTATCATGGTCGGTATGTCCATGGCAGCATTGGCTAACGATGATGTGCGCCAGAGTATTAATCGTTTTTGCCTTCAATTTTTTCCGGATAATGTCACTGTCCGGGAGATGACGGGTACAATGGAAGAAGATGAAAATGTATTTCATATATATAAATGGGAGAATATACCAGAAGGATATAAGCAGGTATATGAAGAAGATAATTCAGAAATTGGTTTATATAAAAGTGACTTTGAAAATGAAAAAGGAAATTTTATTCATTATATGCAAAATGACGCTTCTATATTTACAACATCAATTACTTATGATGAACAGGAAGGCTATAACAAAATCATTGACTTAAATGGAGTAGAGGTGCATTCCGTATCAGATGGTAAAAGAAACACCGTTTTTTTCATAAAAAATGGATATTTGTTTGAATTTATGTCAGATGAATCAGAAAGGAGGATTATAGATTTTATAAATATATCCGGAATAATGCAGAATATAAAATAAAGTAATAAAAAAGATATGGAGGTTATTATGAAAGAAAAGAAATGTACAAAGGGTATAGTATTTGCGTTGGTTTTAGCAGTTGTTTTTGGAATACATGTTAAGAATGTTAATGCCTCAGAGAAATCAGTATTCTGCTACTAAAGAAGGTGTTGCAACTTTTTTCAGACGATATGATAATGATGGAGGATTTGGAATAAAGAACTTTTATTTAAATACTGGCTTTACAGGACAACTTAATAATTTTCAGGCATATGTAAACAGTGCCGGTTATGGACATGTTGATGTGAGCGCATGTTCGACTTCTAATTATCGTGTGGATCGTCCAAATGGATCTGTAACGGGAAATGAAAATGATTATGTTGATTATCCACATTATTTATATTGAGAGCATCATCTGCTTTTGATATAATATATTTTATAATCAAAATTTTGAGAGGAGGAATCACTATGAAAAACCACATGAAAACAATTCTGTTTACTGCGGCGTTTTCGCTGTTGCTGGCAGGCGGCATCTCCGTGCAGGCGGATGCGCAGGTTGCCATCAACGATGACAACTTCTCGTGGGCGGTAAAAGAATATGCCGTGGAGGCAGATGACAACGGAGATGGCTATCTTTCTGAAAAAGAGGCCGCAGGCGTGACAGCAGTACGCTTTGATTCGAGGCAGAATATTGATTCCTTCAGGGGAATCGAATATTTTACGGATCTGAAAGACTTTTTCTACAGAGCCAATATCGCCTCTGCCGGAAACGATGATGAGATCTGGTCCTATGAAGATTCCACAGCCTCGGAGTTGGATTTGAGCGGCATGAAAAAACTGGAGCGGGTGCGCATTATCTGTCACAACTCTTATTTGAGATCTGTAGATCTGGGAGACTGTCCGAAGCTGGAATATGTGTATATACGGGGACGGGAATGTGTCGACAGTCTGAATCTCCGGGGATGCACAGGCCTTGAGACACTGGAATGCAGCAGTTTGACAGTGGAGAAGTTAAACCTGTCCAAACTGAAAAAACTGGAAACAGTGACTCTCTATCTTCACGGAGGTAAACTGCAGAAGCTGAACCTGAAAAAATGTTCCGGCCTCAAAACTCTGCTTGTCATCAGCGATACGGTGAAAGAAGTGAAACTGAAAGAGGCAAAGAAGCTGGAAAATATCCGTCTGGCAGCAAGTTCTCTGGAAACGCTTGACCTGAGCACGAATACAGGGCTGAAAGTTCTGGATTGTTCTGCGGCGCAATTGTCTTCTCTCGATGTACGCAATAACAAAAAGCTGGAGAAGATAGACTGTAACGGCAATCTGCGGCTGACGGAATTAAAAGTAAAGGGATGTACGAAACTGAAAAATATCCGTTGCTATAATACGGCTCTGACCAAATTAAATGTAAAGAAGAATCCGAATCTGAAAAAACTGTACTGTGATCAGACCGGGATTTCGACATTAAATCTTAAAAATAACAGAAAATTAAAGACATTGGTTTGTACAAAAACCAACATTCAGAATCTGGATCTCTCCAACACAAAGATCAGAGATGCTTCCGGACTCCAGTGCGATGAGGGTGTTTCTGTCATTTATGCGGATTGATACAATGTGATAAAAAAGGAGGCGGACATACTGCGGCAGATGCCGTGGTATGTCTGCTTTTTTTAATTTTTCACAATTATTTCGTGCGATTTGTGCTATAATTTGATTAAAAACTGACAAAATCAACGGGCGGACAGACGGCAGTCGCAGGCAGGAGGGCGTATGAGCGGATATGTAGAATTAAAAAATGTAAAGAAGATCTATCACATGGGTGAGGTGGACATTGAAGCCGCCGCCGGGATTGATTTTGAGATTGAGAAGGGCGAGTTTGCGGTGATCGTGGGTCCCAGCGGCGCTGGGAAGACGACGGTGCTAAACATCCTTGGCGGTATGGACACGGCGACGGAGGGCGAGGTGCTGGTGGACGGACAGGATATCGCCAGGTATAACCGGCGGAGGCTGACCGCTTACCGGCGGGACGATATCGGCTTCGTTTTTCAGTTCTATAATCTGATTCCGAATCTTACCGCACTGGAAAATGTGGAGCTGGCGCTGCAGATCTGTAAGGATCCCATGGATGCCGGGGAGGTACTGAGAGAAGTGGGGCTCGGCGACCGCATGGACAATTTTCCGGCGCAGCTGTCCGGCGGAGAGCAGCAGAGGGTGTCCATCGCCAGAGCGCTGGCGAAGAATCCGAAGCTTCTGCTCTGTGATGAGCCGACGGGAGCTCTTGACTATAACACGGGTAAGTCCATCCTGAAACTGCTGCAGGACACCTGCCGGGAAAAGGGGATGACGGTAGTTCTCATCACGCACAATTCGGCGATCGCGCCGATGGCGGACCGGGTCATAAAGATAAAGAACGGGCGGGTGTCGGATATGACCGTGAATGAACATCCGGTGTCTGTGGAGACGATCGAGTGGTAGAGGCAATGCAAAAGAGTATCGCGGATGCGGCAAGAACCGGAGCCTTGTTGTGCAAAAGACAGTGGAACGGTGCAAGAAGGTTCTAAAAAACAGACGTATGGATGAATAGGGGGGGGAGAGCAGTCCATGAAAAAGAAAGCAATGTGGAAAGTTTTTTATATGGAGATCCGGAAAAGTCCGGGGCGCTTTCTGTCCATTTTGTTTATCGTGGCGCTGGGCGTCGCTTTTTTCTCGGGAATCCGTGCGTCTGAGCCGGATATGAGGATTACCGGCGACGCGTATTTTGATTCGGAAAATCTCATGGATATTAAGGCGCTGAGTATCTACGGAGTCACAGAAGATGATGTAAATGCATTTCAGGATCTGGAAGGCGTGGAACTGGCGGAAGGTGCGTACAGCACGGACTTCCTTCATAATACGAAAGATGACCAGCGGGTACTTCATGTGATGGGAGCGCAGGAAGAAATGAACCGGATCACCGTTTCAGAAGGAAGAATGCCGGAGACCGTGGGTGAGTGTCTGGTGGACGACGCCTCAGACTATCAGATCGGCGATCAGATCGTGCTGACGTCCGGGACCGAAGATCCGGTATCGGATACGCTGCGCACGGATACGCTGACGGTGGTGGGCCGGGGTAACACTGCAGCCTACGTCTCGTTTGGAAGGGGCAGCGCCACCATCGGAACAGGAAGTATATATGCCTTTGTGGTAGTGCCGGCGGATACTTTTGAGCTCGACACATTTACAGAAGTTTATCTTCAGGTGGAAGGGGCAAAAGCGCTCACAGCATTTACGGACGCCTATGATGATAAGATCGCATCGGTGCAGACCCGGGTGGAAGACTGCGCGGAGGAACGCGGCGTGATCCGGAAAGCGGAGATCGTGCAGGATGCCGAGGAGGAGATCGCCGATGCGGAGCAGGAGCTTGCCGACGGAAAAAAAGAGGCGAAGAAAGAGCTGCGCAAAGCGAGAAAAGAGATCAGAGACGGCGAAAAGGAGCTGGCGGATGCAAAGAAACAGATCGAGGACGGCAGGGAGCAGATCGCAGAGGCGAAGGATACGCTGAATACCCAGCAGGAGAAGCTGGATGAATCCCGGAAGGAATATCAGGACGGAAAGAAAGTGCTGGAAAAGGGATGGAAACAATACAAAAAGGGAAAGAAAAAGTTTGAAAAAGCCAGACCGGAGGCAGAAGAGCAGATCGAAGGCGGCGAGGCGCAGCTGAAAGCGCTCAAAGACCAGATCGCGGAGGATGAACAGACATATGACAATCTGAAAAAGCAGCTTTCTCAGCTGGAAAATGCGATCCGGAGCAGCCAGGACAGCGCCGCTCAAAAGGGCGGAGACAGTACTGCCGCCGGGGCAGCAAATGCGGCAGCGGATCTGCAAAACCAGCTTACCCAACTGAAAACCGCAGTCAGCGGCATGGAACAGAAGCTGACCATGGAAAAAAGCGCCGCCTCCAAGGCGGAAAAGGAGTTGAAGGCGGCAAAAAAGGAACTTTCCGATGGGGAAAAGACGTTGAGTTCCACGAAAAAGACTCTCCGGGAACAGGAGAAAAAGCTGGATTCCGCCAAAGAGCAGCTTACATCCGGGCAGAAGCAGATCGACGATGCCTGGGAGGAACTGGCCGATAAAGAAAAGGAACTCTCTGACGGAGAGAAAGAGATAGAAGAAAATGAGGAAAAACTCGTCGACGCCAGAAAGGAATACAAAAAAGGAAAGAAAGATGCCCGCAAGGAGATTAAAGACGGAGAGCAGGAGATTGCCGACGCAAAGCAGGAGCTGGCAGATCTGGAAGACCCGAAGTGGTACGTGTATGACAGAACTACGCTGATCGAGAACAGCAGCTTTGGAGAAAATGCAGAGAGACTCGGCGCCATCGGCAAAGTCTTTCCGGTGCTGTTCTTCCTGGTGGCGGCACTCATCAGCCTCACCAGTATGACCCGTATGGTGGAGGAGCAGCGTACTTCCATCGGTACCATGAAAGCCCTCGGCTACGGGCAGCTGGCCATCGCGTCAAAATATCTCGGCTACGCATTTCTTGCCACCCTGGGAGGAAGTGTGATCGGCGTTCTGTTCGGAGAAAAGGTATTCCCGTATATCATCATTTACGCGTACAGTATCCTGTATCCGCATCTTCCGCAGATACTCGTGCCTTATGACTGGGGATATGGATTCATGGCGTCCGGCATCGCCATTTTCTGTACGATGTTCGCCACCTTCTTCTCCTGCTGGAGAGAACTTGGCGCGCAGCCATCCGTGCTGATGCGGCCGCCGGCGCCGAAAAACGGCCGCCGCGTTCTCTTAGAACGCGTTCGCATTCTGTGGAATCACCTGAATTTCACCTGGAAATCCACCATCCGGAATCTGATGCGCTACAAAAAACGTTTCTTCATGACCATTTTCGGGATCGGGGGCTGCATGGCGCTCATGCTCGTGGGCTTTGGACTCAAAGACTCCTGCTATGAGATCGCCACTCTGCAATACGAGGAGATTCAGTTCTATGACGCCAGCGTCTATCTGGATGAAGACATCACAGACGAGGAGAGGGAACGCCTGCACCAGATCCTCGGCGAAGAAAATGGGGTGGAACGGTATATGGATGTGGAAATGCAGAGCCTCACCCTGGTCAACGACGCGGGGATCGAGAGAGAAACCTACGAATGCGTCTTTCCGTCCACACCGGAGGAAACAGCGCATTACGTGGACTTCCATGACCGGAAAACCGGAGAAAAATACACATTGTCCGACAACGGCGTCATTATCAGCGAAAAAACAGCAAAGCTTCTTAATGTAAGAGAAGGCGACACCGTATACATCAAAGATGAGGACGAGGGCAACAAACCGGTGCACATCGAACATATCTGTGAAAACTATCTGGAACATTATATGTACATGACTCCGGCATACTACGAAAGCATCTACGGAGAAGCACCGGAATACAACACCATCCTGTTCATCATGGATGAACCCGAAACAGACAGCTCTGCGGCAGATATGCTTTCCGACGTGACAGGAACAGGCGCAGGAGAAAGCGAAGCTGCTTCGCCGGAAGAACAGCTGGAAAATGTGGGCGAAACCCTTCTGAAAGAAGACGGCGTCCTGAACGTCAGCTACATGAGCGACATCGAACAGCAGCTGGACGATATGCTGCGAAGCTTAAACCTTGTCATCATCGTCCTCATCATCTCCGCCGGCATGCTGGCCTTCGTGGTACTTTACAACCTCAACACCGTCAACATCGCCGAGCGGAAACGGGAACTTGCCACCCTCAAAGTGCTGGGCTTTTACGACCTGGAAGTCGCCGAATACGTTTACCGTGAAAACATCCTGCTGACCTTCATCGGTGCAGCCCTGGGGTGCATCCTCGGCAAATTTCTGCATCTGTTCATCATCCAGACCGTGGAGGTGGACTCCGCCATGTTCGGCCGCATCATCCACGGGACCAGCTACCTTTACAGCCTTCTTTTCACCATCCTCTTCTCCGTCATCATCAACGGCATGATGTACTTCAAACTGCGGAAGATCGACATGGTGGAATCGTTGAAGAGCGTGGAGTAACTACAGGTGCGCATCTGAGAATCAAGAACTTTCGGTTATGACGGCAGATTCCGGGGTGCCTGCCACCGAAATGGGAAAACAGGAAGAAGTAACCGCATAAACCCGGTGGCACTTACCACCGGGAAGACAGGAAAAGAACATTGCACATTTACAGAGGAGGATTAACCATGGAACTCAGGAAACTGCCAGATACATTTTCTGTGTGTAAGGTCGAGGACTACTCGCTTGTGGATGAACACACAGCATTTTGCTTTACAGGCACAACGGATGAGGAACACTCACTGGTATGCCCGACAGACAGCGTGCCAGCCAATACGACGGAGAGGGAAGACGGATGGAGAGCGTTTCGGATTCAGGGCGTACTGGATTTCTCGCTCATCGGAATCCTGGCGGACATTTCCCGAATCCTGGCAGAAAACAAAATCGGAATCTTTGCCATATCGACTTTTAACACTGATTACATACTGACAAAAGAAGAAAATTATCAGAAAGCGCTGGACGTCCTAAGTCGGGCGGGGTATACAATCGTAGAATAGCCGGACAGAATGCCGGGTAATCCGGAGCGCGCAGGGCAATGATAAAAGTAGGAGGACAGCGATGAAATTAAAAAACATTTTAATAGTAGTAAAGGACATCGAAAGATCAAAACAATTTTATCACGATCTGTTTGGTCTTGATGTGATACTTGATAACGACGGAAATGTAATGCTGACCGAAGGGCTGGTGTTGCAGGATGAAAAAATCTGGAAGAATTTTCTGGGAAAAGAGATCATCCCGAACAGCAACTCCTGTGAGCTGTACTTTGAAGAAAGTGATATAGAAGCATTTGCGGCAACACTGGAAAAACGATATCCATCCATTCAATATGTCAACCGACTCATGACCCATAGCTGGGGTCAGAAAGTGCTCCGCTTTTATGACCCGGACGGCAATCTGATCGAGGTGGGGACGCCGCAGCGTTAGAGTTATATTGTACAATAGCAAAAGGGGGGGAGATGGAATCCTCGTGTCATTCTGCGTATGCGTAATCATTCCCAATCTCACAAGAAACATTCGGCCATATGCCTTAAAATGTAGTTACACATGAAAAGTACAGGGTATGTGGATACGCAACGGAATGTCTGCACTACGCAAAACAGATTGCGGTAGAAAATAACTGTTATAAAATGATGCTGCTGACAGGTTCCAAAGAAGAAAGCACATTGAATTTTTATTCAAAGGCCGGATATAACAGTACAGA
>DXGQ01000009.1 GCA_019113845.1 Candidatus Anaerobutyricum avicola | reverse complement strand
GAACGTCGTGAGACAGTTCGGTCCCTATCCGGCGCGGGCGCAGGAGATCTGAGAGGAGCTGTCCTTAGTACGAGAGGACCGGGATGGACCGTCCGCTGGTGGACCAGTTGTCATGCCAATGGCACGGCTGGGTAGCCAAGACGGGCCGGGATAAACGCTGAAGGCATCTAAGCGTGAAGCCCCCCTCAAGATGAGATCTCCTAACAGAAATGTGAGAGACCCCTTAGAGACGATGAGGTAGATAGGGCAGGGGTGGAAGTACAGCGATGTATGGAGCTGACTGCTACTAATCGGTCGAAAGCTTGACCAAAATCCAGAAAAAAGATTTGACAAAAGATAAAGAATCTGATATAATGTGTGCAGTTTTGAAGGTAAATCTTCATACAGGGGATTGGTCAAATGGTATGATAGGGGTCTCCAAAACCTTTGGTGGGAGTTCGATTCTCTCATCCCCTGTTAAACCAAGTTCCTTCAACAGAATACATGGTCCGTTGGTCAAGCGGTTAAGACGCCGCCCTCTCACGGCGGAAACAGGGGTTCGATTCCCCTACGGACTATTTCATGAGAACGCTGAAAACCCGCATAGATAAAGGGTTTTAGCGTTTTATTTTTTTATTGTAAAAATCAAAGGTACTCAAAAAGTGGCTCAACATAAGTTTATACCGTTTCTGCGATATTTGTTTCTGTCTGATCTGTGGACACCCCCATATTCCTATGCTATAATATGATTTGAGAAAAATATCCGGTAAGAGGATGAAAACGGCATGGCAAAAGCAGATGCTCGCATCTGTCATGCGCATATTTACATATTGAGAAAATGAGGGAAGAAATATGGATTTTTTTGAACAATTGAAGAAAAATGTGACACAGGCAGGACAGACAGCCGTGGATAAAGCGAAGAAGGCAGCGGATCTTCTGAAACTCCGGGAGCAGATCCGGCAGGATAAGAGGGAGATACGGGATATCACCTACAGAATCGGAAAGACGTATATCAGTCTGCATAAAGATGACTATGAAAAAGAATATGAAAAGTATTTTACAGCTTTGGAAAAAGTGAAAGAGGCTCTGGCTGAGAAAGAAAAAGAGTTGCAGAAGATGCAGGAAAAGATACGATGTACGGAATGTGGGGCAGAGATCTCACCGTCGGATGATTACTGTCCGAAGTGTGGCGCGGCAGTTGCCTATGAGACAGAATTAAAAGAAGAAAAGGTTCTTGCTTCCGAGGAAGAAGAGGATGATATAGAAGACGATTTTTTTGAAGATGAATAAAGGAATATTGTCCCGGGCAGGGCTGCTGCAGATTTGCCGTCTGTGCGAAGAACAGTACTTGTTGACAACAAGTACAATGTTTTTGTGCAGATGACGCTTTTGCAACGGCCCTGCTTTTGTATAAGGAATGTGAGGAAGATACGATGGAACGTTTGATTTATCATGTGGATGTGAACAGCGCTTATTTAAGCTGGGAAGCCACGGAACAGCTGAGACATGGGGCAGAGACGGATATCCGCAAGATTCCGGCGATCATCGGTGGAGATACGGCGAAGAGAAAAGGGGTTGTTCTGGCAAAATCTATTCCGGCGAAAAAGTACGGGATTCGGACGGGAGAACCGGTGACGGATGCTCTGAAAAAATGTCCCGGATTAAAGAGTTTTTCTCCCGATTTTGCTTTATATAAAAAATATTCCCACGCATTTATACAGATCCTGGAAAAATATGCGCCGGTGGTGGAACAGGTATCCATTGATGAGGCGTATCTGGATATGAGCGGCCTTCATTATTTTTATGAGAATGAGACAGATGCTGCCAGGCTGATACAAACAGAGATCAGGGATACGTTGGGGTTTACTGTCAATATTGGTATTTCAAACTGTAAAGTTCTCGCAAAGATGGCGTCTGATTTTGAGAAACCCGATAAGATCCATACTCTTTTTCCGGACGAGATTGAGGAGAAAATGTGGCCGCTTCCGGTTCGGGAGTTATTTTTCACCGGAGCTGCCGCGGCAGCGAAGCTCAACAGCCTGGGGATTCAGACGATCGGCGATCTGGCGAAAAGTGATGTGGCATTTCTGAAATCGCATTTGAAAAGTCAGGGAGAAGTGTTATGGAGATATGCCAATGGTCTGGATGATTCGCCGGTGCGCCAGGAGAGGGAGCAGGCAAAAGGATACGGCAATTCCACAACACTCAGCAAAGATGTTGCGGAATACGAAGAGGCAGCAAAAATACTGCGTAAGCTCAGTGAAACGGTGGCAAGGAGACTGAGGAAAGACGGGATTTATGCCCAGACAATCGACGTGGAAATTAAAGACTGCCAGTTTCGGAAACGTTCGCATCAAAAAGTACTGGATTACTCCACGAACACAACGGACGATCTTTATCAGATCAGTTGTCAGTTATTTAAAGAGCTGTGGGATGGAACGCCGATCCGGCTTCTGGGTGTGCGCTGTACGAAACTGACAGAAGAGAAAATAGAGCCAAAGGAAGCGGAGAAAGCGCCAACGCCGTTTTTGGTCGAAAATGAACAGTCAGGACAGATCACGATGGATTTTTTGTGGACAAATGTGGAAAGAAAACAGAGCGCTGTGGATAACGTGACAAAAGCTCATAAGGAGAAACCGGACAGAGAACGCCATCGGAAGATGGAGAAGCTGGATGCGGCCATGGATAAAATACGAAGTAAATACGGGGAGAGATCCATTGGCAGAGCAGAAATGCTGTTGGATGAAAAAAATGAAGAATAACGTCAGAAATGGGCGTAGGGAGAAGAAAAAAGAAAAAGCAGAGACTTTTTCTTGAAAAAAACAGAGGGTTAGCCTATAATTATTCTGCTTATGTTCCGTTTGTATAAAACGGATGCAGAGCGGCAGATCAAAAGAAAAATCCCATCAGGAGAGCAATCCTGATTTAGTGAAGGAGTGTAATATGACTGCAAATCACAGTAACATTGATATAAATGAATCTGTACCGGTACAGGAGCCGGAAAGACAGCGGTATTTTATGGCGAAATGCCGGGAACTGGTACAGAGGAGAGAGCGGGAACTGGGGCGGAAGCTGACCTTTCATGACCAGACGTTCGGGTGTCAGATGAATTTTAAAGATTCAGAGAAGCTGAATGGTATTCTGGAGGAGATCGGGTACGTGCCGACGGAGAATGAGGAGGCGGATTTTGTCTACTACAACACCTGCACCGTGCGGGAAAATGCCAACATCCGCGTGTATGGCCGGCTGGGTACGCTGAAGACTTACAAGAAAAAGAATCCGGATATGGTCATTGCCATGTGCGGCTGCATGATGCAGGAGGAGGAAGAAGTACAGAAAGTGCGGGACGTCTTCACTTTTGTGGATATTGTCTTCGGCACACATAACATTTTCAAGCTGGCGGAACTTCTGTATGAAGCGCTGCGCAGCAAAAAACGTATCTTTGACGTGTGGGAAGGTACGGACATGATCATCGAGGACCTGCCAAGCGACCGGAAGTTTAACTTCAAGGCGGGCGTCAATATCATGTTCGGCTGCAACAATTTCTGTAGCTACTGTATTGTCCCTTATGTGCGGGGAAGGGAGAGAAGCCGCCGCCCGGAAGACATTGTGGCGGAAGTGGAGAAACTGGCTGCGGAAGGCGTGGTAGAGGTCATGCTTCTCGGACAGAACGTCAACTCCTACGGAAAGAATCTGGAAGAACCGGTGAGCTTTGCGAAGCTGCTCCAGATGGTGGAAAAGGTAGACGGCATTGAGAGAATCCGGTTTATGACTTCTCATCCGAAGGATTTATCCGACGAACTCATCGAGGTCATGGCGGCTTCGGATAAGATCTGTCGTCACCTTCACCTGCCGGTGCAGTCCGGCAGCAGCCGTATTTTAAAACTGATGAACCGGAAATATACGAAAGAGCAGTATCTCACGCTGGTGGAGAAGCTTCGTGCGGCCATGCCGGATCTGTCTCTGACCACGGATATCATTGTGGGATTTCCGGGAGAGACGGAGGAAGATTTTCAGGAGACGCTGGATATCGTCAGAAAAGCGCAGTATGACAGCGCGTTCACATTTATCTATTCCAAACGCTCCGGCACCCCGGCGGCAAAGATGGAGAATCAGGTGCCGGAAGACGTGGTGCATGACCGTTTTGACCGTTTACTGAAAGTGGTCAACCAGGTGGCAAAAGAGAGAAATGCAAGACTCCGGGGAAGAACGGAACTGGTGCTGGCGGAGAGTATTGATGAGAAGGACGCGTCCATGATCACCGGACGGCTTTCCAATAATAACGTGGTACATTTCACGGCAGATCCGTCCGTGATCGGAAAGATCGTGCCGGTCGTACTGGAAGAAGCGAAAGGATTTTATTATCTGGGGAGGTTAAGCAATGGCTAAACTGACCCCCATGATGGAACAGTATTTTGAGATAAAAAATCAGTATAAAGACTGCATTTTATTTTACCGGCTGGGAGATTTCTATGAGATGTTCTATGATGACGCATTGACGGCGTCCAAAGAGCTGGAGATCACCCTGACGGGAAAAAATTGCGGACAGGAGGAACGGGCGCCAATGTGCGGCGTTCCTTTTCATTCCTGTGAGCCTTATATCAACAAGCTGGTGGAGAGAGGCTATCGGGTCGCCATCTGTGAGCAGGTGGAAGACCCGAAGGCGGCAAAGGGGATCGTAAAACGGGACGTTATCCGGGTGGTGACGCCGGGAACGAACACTCTCCTGCAGAGCCTTGATGAGACAAGAAATAATTATATTATGTGCGTGTTCTGTGAAAATGAACTGTTTGGCATCGCCGTGTGCGATCTGTCGACGGGAGAGTTCAGGACCACGCAGATCGAGCATCAGGATGCGCTTTTAGACGAGATCAACAAGTTTCAGCCGTCAGAGATCATCTGTAACGACGGATTCTGCATCTGCGGTGTGGATTTTGAATATATAAAGGAAAAAATCGGGACGGTCATCACTCCGGTGGCCAGCTATTATTTTGAGACGGAACACTGTGAGAAAATGATAAAGGAGCAGTATCATCTGGCAAACCTGGAGGGGATCGGGCTCGCCGATTATCCCTTTGGCGTGGTGGCCAGCGGTGGTCTTCTCCAGTATCTGCATGAGACGCAGAAGACCTCCCTGTCCCACCTCATGGAATTGATTCCGTATTCCACACAGAATTATATGGTCCTTGACAGTTCCACCCGGAGAAACCTGGAGCTTTGCGAGACGTTAAGAGAAAAGAGCAAGAAGGGAAGCCTTCTCTGGGTTCTCGACAAGACGAAAACGGCCATGGGCGCCCGGATGCTGCGAAAGATGGTGGAGCAGCCGCTCATTCACAAGCAGGGGATTAAAGACAGGCTGGATGCTGTGGAGATGCTCAAAGAAAATGTGATGGCGAGGGAAGAACTGCGGGAGTACATGAATTCAATCTATGACCTGGAAAGACTGACCATGAAGGTCAGCTATCGTTCCGCAAACCCGAGAGATCTGATCTCTTTTAAGACTTCCATTCAGTATCTGCCGTATATCAAAGACATTTTAGGGCAGTTCAGCAAAGGTCTGCTGGCAAAGATGGCAGAAGAACTGGATCCTCTGGAAGATCTGTATACGCTTCTGGAAGAGTCCATTGAGGAAGATCCGCCGATCCCGATCAAGGAGGGCGGCATCTTGAAAGAGGGCTATCATGAAGAGGTCGACCACTTGAAAAAGGCGAAGACGGAAGGAAAAACCTGGCTGGCTGAGCTGGAGGAACGGGAGCGGGAGAAGACCGGCATCAAGAACCTCCGGGTGCGGTACAACAAGGTATTTGGATATTACATAGAGGTTACCAATTCTTATAAGGAACTGGTGCCGGATTACTATATCCGTCGGCAGACACTCGCTAACGCGGAGCGTTACACGACAGAAGAACTGCTGGAGCTGGCGCGGACGATCCTGGGCGCGGAGGAAAAACTCTGCGCGCTGGAATATGAGCTATATGTGGAGATCCGGGAGAAACTGGCTGCCGAGATGGAACGGATCCAGAAGACTGCGCACGTGATAGCCTGGCTGGACGCGTTTGCGTCTCTGGCGGTGGTAGCGGAACAGAATGGCTATGTGCGGCCATCCATTAATCAGAGAGGCGTCATAGATATCAAGGACGGACGGCATCCGGTGGTGGAGAAAATGATGCGGGGAGAGCTGTTTGTGGCGAACGATACTCTGCTTGACCACAAGAAGAACCGGGTCAATGTGATCACCGGGCCAAACATGGCAGGAAAATCCACATACATGCGCCAAACGGCTCTTATCGTCCTCATGGCGCAGATCGGGTCTTTTGTGCCGGCAAAGTCAGCGAGCATCGGGCTGGTGGACCGCATTTTTACAAGAGTCGGTGCTTCCGATGACCTGGCGTCCGGACAGAGTACGTTTATGGTGGAGATGAGCGAGGTGGCGAATATCCTGCGCCACGCCACAAAGGACAGTCTTTTGATCCTGGATGAGATCGGCCGGGGAACCAGCACTTACGACGGTCTGTCTATCGCCTGGGCAGTGGTGGAATATATCGCCGGTTCCAGTCTCGCGGGAGCGAAAACGCTGTTTGCGACCCACTATCATGAGCTGACGGAGCTGGAAGGCAAGCTTTCTGGCGTCAATAATTACTGCATTGCCGTGCAGGAAAAGGGCGATAATATCATTTTTCTTCGAAAGATCATCAGAGGCAGCGCGGACAAAAGCTACGGCATCCAGGTGGCGAAGCTTGCCGGTGTGCCGGAGGCGGTGATTGAGAGAGCGAAGGAGATCGCGGAGGAGCTGGAGCGCTCAGATATCGCTGCCAATACCGGAAACATTTCCAGAGCGGGAGATCCGGAGGAAGAACCGGTGCAGCTGTCCCTCTTTGATACCATGGGCATCATGCCGGTGGAAGTGAAGGAAAGTCCGGTGGAGCAGGAGTTAAAAGCAATGGATCTGGGAAATATGACGCCGATCCAGGCACTCAATGTTCTGTATGAACTGCAGCAGAAATGCCGGTAGTTCCCGCGGCATCACAGCGATATCGATGTGCAGAAAGTAAATCTGTGGGTAATAAATAGATACGAGGGAAAAACAGATGTACGGAAAGGAGAGATCATGGCGGTTATACATGTACTGGACCAGAATACGATCAATCAGATCGCCGCTGGGGAAGTGGTGGAGAGACCGGCTTCTATCGTGAAGGAGCTGGTGGAAAACGCGGTGGATGCCTGCTCGACGGCGATCACCATCGAGATAAAGGGCGGCGGTATCGACTTTATCCGCATCACGGACAATGGCAGCGGTATAGAAAAGGATCAGATTAAAAAGGCATTTTTACGGCATTCTACCAGTAAGATCACTTCCGCGGAAGATCTGGAGACGGTTGGCTCTCTGGGGTTCCGGGGAGAGGCGCTTTCCAGTATTGCTGCAGTGGCAAAAGTGGAAGTCATCACAAAGACGGACGAAGGCATTTCCGGCGTCCGCTATGTGATGGAAGGCGGGGAGGAGATCTCCTTCGAGGAGATCGGCTGCCCGGAAGGAACGACTTTTGTGGTGCGCAATCTGTTTTATAACACACCGGCCCGCCGGAAGTTTTTAAAATCCGCCATGACGGAGTCCGGCTATGTGGAAGCCTTTGTGCAGCGGCTGGCGCTCAGTCACCCGGATATTTCCTTTAAATTTATTTGTGACAATAAAAATAAAATATCCACTTCCGGAAACGGTCATCTCAAAGATGTCATTTACCATCTTTACGGCAGAGACATCGCCATGAACCTGTTGGAAGTACATCATAAAGAAAACGGCATCTCCATCGACGGCTTTGTCGGAAAGCCGGTCATATCCCGGGGAAACCGGAATTATGAAAATTATTTTGTCAATGGAAGATACCTGAAAAATACGATCATCACCAGGGGCATCGAGGAAGGCTACAAGGGACATTCCATGGTGCATAAGTTTCCGTTTACCGCGCTGATGATCGAGATGGACGCTCATCTTTTCGACGTCAATGTGCATCCGGCCAAGATGGAAATGCGTTTTAAGAACGGGGAGGAGCTCTACTCTGCCATCGTCAGCGCGGTGAGGGACAGTTTTGTGAAAAAGGATCTGATCCCGAAGGTGTCGCTGTCCGGGCAGAAAGCAGGGAAAATGCCGGAACGGAAAAACACACCGGAGCCTTTTGAAAAAAAACGCCGGGAGATTGAGGAACATTTTGCAAATCTTTCCAGAGAGCGCATCGATGAGATCGCGCGGCGCAAACAGGAAGGGGAAACCGGCTTCCACGGGGAAGGCTCTCCGGGAGATCGTGCAGGCGCCCCGGAGGCTGACGCCGCCGGACGTTTTGCCGGACAATTTGCCGGGCAAAAGAGCAGCGGCCGGGAAGCGGAGGAAAGAAGGATCGCCAGTCTGAAGGATGGCGAACTGTCGCAGGTGAAAAAAGAGATCGACAGAGCCATCACCGGAACGCAGGAGCAGCCGGAAAGGAAAAGTCCGGAAAAAAATTCGACAATGAGTCCGGAGGAGAAGCCGGAGAACTCATTGGCGGCACAGGCAGAGCAAAAGAGTGTGCTTCCGGTAAAAGAGGCGGACAGTTATACGGTCGGGGAGCAGATGAGTCTTACTGACATCCCGCTCCTTTCGGAGGAGGCGCGGCCAAAGCACCGGCTGATCGGACAGGTATTTAAGACATACTGGATCGTGGAGTACGAGGAACAGCTCTTCTTTGTGGACCAGCATGCCGCGCATGAAAAGGTCATGTACGAGCGTCTGCGCAAAAATCTGCAGGAAAAGACCATGGAACAGCAGATGGTGGCTCCGCCGATCATTCTTTCTTTCTCCATCAAGGAGCAGGAAAAATATCTGCTCTTTCAGGATGCCTTTGCGGCGCTGGGATTTCATATAGAAGAATTCGGCGGCGGCGAGTACTGCATCCGTGCGGTGCCGTCCAATCTTTTCGGACTCAACCAGCAGGATCTGTTTATTGAACTGCTGGACAGCCTGGATGAGGGAAGCAGTAAGCTGAACCTTGATGTGATCACAGATAAGCTGGCATCCATGGCCTGCAAGGCGGCGGTGAAAGGGAATCAGAAAATGAGTTTTCAGGAAATGGACAGTCTGATGGACCAGCTTTTGAAACTGGAGAATCCATACCAGTGCCCGCACGGCCGGCCGACGATCATTTCCATGAGCAAGCATGAGCTGGAAAAGAAATTTAAGAGAATCGTCTGAGACATTTTGTGGAATATGGAAAGAAAATGCAGAATAAATGGGAATGGGTAGGAATATGAATAAGAAAGAGAGAAAACCGCTGCTCATCCTCACAGGGCCGACAGCAGCCGGAAAGACAGCACTGTCCATCCGGCTGGCGAAAGCGGTGGGGGGAGAGATCATCAGCGCGGATTCCATGCAGGTTTATAAAAGAATGAATATAGGAACGGCGAAGATCCGTCCGGAAGAGATGCAGGGCGTCCCCCATTTTCTGGTGGATGTGCTGGAACCGGAGGAAGAGTTTAATGTGGTCCGCTTTCAGGAGATGGCGAAAGAGGCTATGGAAGGCATTTATGAGAGAGGCCACATCCCGATCGTTGTGGGAGGAACGGGTTTTTATATTCAGGCGCTTCTCTACGATATTGATTTTTCTGTCCATGAGGATGAGGAGACGTACCGCCGGGAACTTACCGCTCTTGCGCAGGAGAAAGGGAAGGAATACCTCTACGAGATGCTCCGGAAAGTGGACGCGGAGTACGCGGCGTCTCTCCATGCCAATAATGTAAAAAAAGTGATTCGGGCGCTGGAGTATTTTCACGAGACGGGAGAGAAACTGTCTGCGCATAATGCCAGCCAGAGGGAAAAAGAATCTCCGTATCAGTTTGCCTGTTTTGTCCTCCACGAGGACCGGCAGATCCTGTATGAGAGGATCAACGCCCGGGTCGATGCCATGATGGAGGCAGGTCTTCCGGAAGAAGTGCGGGGATTGCTGGATTCCGGCTGTAAAAGAGAGTTCGTCTCCATGCAGGGGATCGGATATAAAGAATTTTTTGATTATTTTGACGGAAAAAAGACGCTGGAGGAGACGGTGGAACAGATTAAGCTTGACACGAGACATTTTGCCAAGCGGCAGCTGACCTGGTTTCGCCGGGAAAAAGAAGTGATCTGGCTGAACAGGGGCGACTATGGCAGTGAGGATGCGATTCTCGATACGATGCTCAGGACTGCGGCGGCAAAGGGAATCGCAATAAACAATAATAAAAAAAAGAATGTCTGGAGATACTAGGATGAAAGAAGAAAAGCAGATTTTGGAAGAATATTATGAATCCATGGGGATCAGTAAACCGGTGTTCCGGTTTTGTTCAAAGATAGAAGAGGGATTAAAGGAACGCTTTGCCCGCATTGACGAGGTGGCGGAGTGTAATCAGATGAAGGTGCTGAAGGCGATGCGCGATAATCGGCTCAGCGAGGCGTGTTTTGCTCCGACGACCGGTTATGGATACAATGATATCGGCCGGGAGACGCTGGAGAAAATCTATGCGGATGTATTCGGGACGGAGAACGCGCTGGTTCGCCCGCAGATCACTTGTGGTACCCATGCGCTGGCGCTGGCGCTGATGAGTCAGCTGCGGCCGGGTGATGAGCTGCTTTCGCCGGTGGGAAAACCGTATGATACGCTGGAGGAAGTGATCGGGATCCGGCCCTCCAACGGCTCTCTGGCCGAGTATGGCATTACATACCGGCAGGTGGATCTGCTTCCGGATGGAAGTTTTGACTGGGACGGGATCGCGGAAGCTCTGAACGAAAAGACAAAGCTGGTGACGATCCAGCGTTCCAAGGGATATGCGTCAAGACCGACGCTGTCTGTGAAGAGGATCGGAGAACTGATCGCATTTATAAAGGAAAGAAAGCCGGACGTACTCTGCATGGTCGACAACTGCTATGGAGAGTTTGTGGAACTGACAGAACCGTCAGAAGTGGGCGCAGACCTGGTGGTAGGTTCGCTCATCAAAAATCCGGGCGGCGGCCTGGCACCGATCGGCGGATATCTGTGCGGCACAAAAGAATGTATTGAGCGTGCGGCATACCGCCTGACTTCCCCGGGTCTGGGAAAAGAAGTGGGCGCGACGCTGGGCGTGACGTCCACGCTGACGCAGGGCCTGTTTCTGGCACCGACAGTGGTAAAGGGCGCGCTGAAAGGCGCGATCTTTGCCGCCAATATTTACGGGGCGCTCGGTTATACCGTGATTCCGGACGGAAAGGAGAGCCGGCATGACATCATTCAGGAGGTGGAGTTCCATGATCCGGAGCTGATGACGGCGTTCTGCGAAGGAATCCAGGCGGCGGCGCCGGTGGACAGCTTCGTGCGGCCGGAACCGTGGGATATGCCGGGGTATGACGCCCAGGTCATCATGGCGGCAGGCGCTTTCGTGTCCGGTTCTTCCATTGAGCTTTCTGCGGACGGACCGATGAAGGAGCCGTATGCGGTCTATTTTCAGGGCGGACTTACCTGGGAACATGCCAAGTATGGAATCATGACGTCTCTGCAGAAGATCTATGAGACGGGAAAAATTCAGCTGGAAGAGCAGAAAGCCTGAAACAGGCGTCGGAAACCGTCATTTTTTTGTAACATAATACACAAAAAATTAAGGAAACCGCTGTTGGGAAAGTATATACAAACCGTGTATTATATGATAAAATGATTTACTAGTGTAGTGTGCTTTGCGCTCCGGGAGCGTCGGCACACTACAGAGACAGAAGCTGTTTTGCCGGCCTGCGCGCGGAGAGACCGGAGGAGGCAGGATGGAAAAACAGTTTATGACTATGAAAGAGAGGCCGGTCTCAGAACGGCCCTATGAGAAATGTCTGGCATACGGCCCGGAAGCGCTGAGCGACGGAGAACTTCTCGCCGTTATCCTGCGGTCCGGCACGAGAGAGTGCAGCGCGCTGGAGCTTGCATGGAAAATCCTTGAAAAGCATCCGGTTTACAAAGGCATTGCAGGATTGTATCATATGAAGATAGGCATGCTCAAGGAGATACCGGGGATCGGCAATGTCAAGGCTATTGAGATTCTCTGTATTCTGGAGCTGTCCAAGAGACTGTCCCGCGCCTCGGTGGCGAGGGAGGCTGATTTCAGTTCGCCGGAGTACATTGCGGCATATTATATGGAGAGTATGCGGCATCTGGAGGAAGAACGGGTGCTTCTTTTGCTGCTTGACGGCAAGCACCGTCTCATGAAAGAGATCTTTCTCTCCCAGGGGACGGCGAACAGCGCCTATGTATCGGTGAAGTCCATCTTTACCGAGGCATTCCGCCATGAAGCGGTGCATATCATTCTGCTGCACAATCACCCGTCCGGGTGCCCGGAACCGAGCCGGGAGGATCTGGTCCTCACAAGAAGGATCCGGGAAGCGGGAGAGCTTCTCGGCATTCCGCTGACCGACCATATCATCATCGGAGACCAGTGTTTTACCAGTCTCCGGGAACAGAAGATGATGTGAGCGCCGTACATTTGCCGTAAAGATACTGAAAGTGAAATAAAACAGGAAAGAAACCGTCCGGAGTATTTTTGCCCCGGCGATGCATAAAGATTTAGGAAAGGAGACATACCGATGTCCGAGAAAATATATGGAATTGATATGGGAACGAATTCCATTAAAATTTATCAAAAATCCGCAGGTGTTGTAGTACATCAGAAGAACATGATTGCCATGGTGAAGAAAAATGAGCCGATGGCGATGGGAGATGAGGCCTACTCCATGTATGAGAAGGCGCCGAAGAACATAGAGGTGAAGCATCCGATCGTCAACGGAGTCATTGCGGATTTCTCTGCCATGCAGACCATGATCCAGCTGTATTTTAAAGGATTTAAAGGCAAGAAGGCGGCGGAAGGCCTGTCTGCCAACGGAACATCGGAGTTTTATATCGCGGTTCCGACGGATATCACGGAGGTGGAGAAGAGAGCGTTCCACGATCTCATCGCCAGCTCCTCTTTGAAGACCAAAAAGATCCGTCTTGTGGAGAAACCGATCGCGGACGCTCTGGGCGCAGGACTTGATGTGATGGATGCAACAGGACGTCTGATCGTCAATATCGGTGCGGATACGACGGAGATCAGTCTGATCAGTCTCGGCGGGATCGTGCAGAGCCGTCTCCTTAAGATCGGAGGAACGAAGTTTGATGAGGCGATCCAGCAGGCAGTAAAGAAGAAACACAATCTCGTGATCGGAATGAAGAGCGCGGAGCGTCTGAAAATGCAGCTGGCCAGCGGCATCAAGGAAGAAGAGGAAGTGACATACGATGTGATGGGACGGAATCTGATCACCGGACTGCCGAACAGGGTGACGGTGACCAATCATCTGATCTTTGACGCCATGTCTGAGAGTATGTCCTCTGTCATCGACGCGATCAAGTTCATTCTGGAGAAGACTCCGCCGGAATTATCCATGGATATCATGCATGACGGTATCTGCATGACAGGCGGTTCCACCCATATCAAGAACCTTGATCTGCTCATCCAGCAGGAGACCGGTCTGTCTATCATGAAGATGGATGAGCCGGAACTTACTGTTGTCAAAGGTCTTGGAATGATCATGGAGAATCCGGAGTACGAGAGAATTGCCAACGATTTTCTGGGAACCGATTTCCGTTAGAAGTCGTGAGATAGAGTTGGGAGTGGAATTATGAAACATCGCCGTAATTTTGAGTTCTCACCGAAGATGCTTTTGATCCTGCTGACGGTCATCTGTATGCTGCTCGTGTCTGTGAGCGTCATTTTTAAGGATGTGACCAGACCGTTTACCAATATAGCGGCGGCGGTGGTCATACCGATGCAGGACGGGATCAATTCTGTCGGTGTGTGGGTCAGCGACCGTTTCAGTTCCATGCAGAGCATGGAAGAGCTCCGGGAGGAAAATGAGCAGTTAAGGCAGCAGGTGGCGGATCTGACCGAGCAGAATGCGGGACTTGCCAGCGACCAGCAGGAGCTTAACGATTTGCGCAATCTTTTCTCTCTGAGTCAGCAGTATGCCAGTTACACAAAGATCGGTGCGAGAGTCATCAGCAGCGGCAGCGGCAACTGGTATGAGAATTTTATCATCAACAAGGGCGCAGACGACGGGATCGCCGTCAATATGAACGTGCTCGCCGGCGAGGGCCTTGTGGGTATCGTCACGGAGGTGGGAGGTAACTACGCGAAAGTGCAGACCATCATCAGCGACGACAGCAACGTCAGCGCCATGTCCGCGACGACGGCGGATACCTGCGTGGTGCGGGGCAACAGCGAGTCCGCCCGCAGGGACGGCGTCATCGACGTCACTTACATCAGTAAGGATGCGACTATGGTGGACGGTCAGGAACTGGTGACATCCAATATCAGTTCCAAATATCTGCCGGGGCTGCGCATCGGCACAGTGAGCGGCATTGAGATGGATTCCTCCAATCTGACAAAGTCGGCGGTCATCACGCCGGTGGCTGATTTTCAGCATATTGATGAGGTACTGGTCATCACCCAGTTAAAAGAGGTGCCGGCCGGCAGTGAAAGTGCAGATTAGAATTGTTTCGGCGGAAATCCGGCATCGCAGGAGATGCCGTCTTTTCCGCCGATTGTATAAGAAGGGGTAATTTATGAGGCGGATAATTGTGACAGCCATTACCATCCTGGTGTGTTTTTTATTGCAGACGTCGGTGTTTGACCTGTTCAGACTGGCGGATACCGTGCCGAACGTGCTGCTGATCCTGGTTTCATCCGTGTCTGTCATGAGGGGCCAGAAGGAAGGCATGCTGACGGGATTTTTCAGCGGACTGCTGCTGGATATGTTCTATGGTTCCTGGCTGGGAGGATTTGCATTTTTATATATGTTCTTTGGTTTTGTGGACGGACTGTTTCACGAGATTTATTATTCGGACGATAACTTTCTTCCGATTATCGTCATCGGCGTCAACGACCTGGTATACGGTTTCGTCATGTTTCTCGTATACGGTCTTTTGCAGAATCATATGGGCATTTTGTTTTACATCAGAAGCATTATATTACCGGAAATGGTCTACACGGTGGCGGTGGGACTGATTCTTTATCAGATCCTGCTGCGCATCAACGACTGGCTTGAGAAGAAAAATAAAGGAAGTGCAGATTTTGTTTAAAAAAAGCCTGAAGATAGACAGAAATAAAATAAAAAAGCTGTGCAGGGAGATCGCCACGAATCGTCTTGTGCTGGTGGGAGTTGTGGTACTCTTTTTATTCTGCCTGCTCGTCTACCGGCTGTTCGTCCTCCAGATCGTACAGGGGGAGGAACATCTGGAGAGCTTTAATTATAAGGTGGAAAGAACCATCGAGACCAGCGGCTCCCGGGGAAATATCTATGACTGCAACGGAAAGCTGATCGCCTACAATCAGCTGGCGTACTCGGTCACACTGGAATCCACGGATGAGACGGCGGAGCTGGCCAGAGAGCGCGGAAGGGCGGAAGGCCGGGATGTGTCGGAAAATGAGATCAGGAACGAGGTGATCTATCGTCTCATTCAGCTTCTGGAGGCAAACGGGGACGAGATCCAGTATAATCTTCCGCTGGAGATCAACGGCAAGGGAAAGCTGGTCTTTACAGAGACGGGAAGTTCCCTGCGGCGTTTCAAGATGGATATCTACGGTATCGTCAACCTGGATGATCTGACAGGAGAGGAAAAAGAACAGGCCGAAAAATGGCTGAATTCTTCTCCGGAGGAAGTGTACGAATACCTGCGTATGGGAACAGACGGACCGACCGGTACCGGACTGATGTTTGAGATCGCGGACAGCTATTCCATGGAAGATACCCTGAAGATTATGTCCGTCCGCTATGATCAGTATATGAACCGATATTCCCAGACAACGCCGATCACGGTGGCAACGAATATCAGCGAGCAGAGCATCGCAGCCATCTCGGAACAGGAGGATTCTTTTCCTGGTGTGGAGATCAAGACGGATTCTCTGCGAAAGTATAATGATGCGAAATATATCGCGGGTATCGTCGGATATACCGGCGTGATCTCTGAGGATGAGCTCACTGAATACAACAGCGCCGGCGGCGACTATGAGGCCAACGATGTGGTCGGAAAGACCGGTATTGAAAAGACGATGGAGGCGACTCTCCAGGGCACAAAGGGGAAACAGAAGGTGCTGGTGGATAATCTGGGCAAGATTATCCAGGAGGTGAGCTCCACCGAGGCGAAAGCCGGTAACGATGTGTATCTGACCATCGACCTTGACCTGCAGAAATATGCCTATAACATTCTGGAACGGAGACTTGCCGGTATCGTGCTGGCGCATCTGACCACGGCGGATGACGGCGGAGATTCCAACATGATTCCGATAAAAGATGTATATTTCGCGCTGATTGACAATAATATTATTGATATAACAAAACTGAACCGTAAAAAAGCGGAGCAGAATGAAAAAGAAGTCTACCAGATCTATGTGCGAAAGCAGGATTCCGTCATGAAGATGCTCCGGGAAGAACTCTCCGACGGCAATACTTCCCGTGAGGAGCTGAGCGAAGAGCGGAAGGAATACATGGATTATATCTATGATATGCTGGTGGACAGTGAAATAGTATCTTCCTCTCTCGTGGATGAAAATGACGACGTCTACAAAGACTGGGAGGAGGGCAGCATCAGCCCGAAAGAGTTTTTACAGTATGCAGTCAACAGCGGCTGGGTAGATATCTCCGCTCTGGACATCGCCTCGGATTATTATTCCAGCGATGAAATTTATGCTGAATTGATCGATTATATTGTAGATACATTGAAAAATGATGAAGCATTTGATAAAATTTTATACAAATACATGATAAAGAGCGAAGAGCTGAGCGGAAAAAGGGTCTGCATGCTTCTCTTTGACCAGGGAGTCCTTGACAAAGAAAAAGATGAAGATTATGAGGCGCTTCGCAGCGACCAGATGTCCGCTTACAATTTCATGTATGAAAAAATAAGAAATATTGAGATCACTCCGGCGCAGCTGGCTCTTGACCCGTGTTCCGGTTCCGTCGTCATCACGGACCCGGAGACCGGACAAGTTCGGGCGATGGTATCGTATCCGAGCTATGACAATAACCGGCTGGCCAACGGCATTGACTCAGACTATTACGCGTCTTTGAACAGCGATAAGTCTTCTCCGATGCTGAACCGTGCCACGCAGACGAGAACGGCGCCGGGTTCCACATTTAAGCCGGTATCAGCGACCGCCTCTCTGGAGGAAGGGATCGTCGATGCAGGCAGCTATGTCCGCTGTACGGGTATCTTCGAGGAGATCACACCGAGCCCGCGATGCTGGATCTATCCGAGCGCGCACGGGCAGCTTAATGTGAGCGGAGCCATCGCCCAGTCATGTAACTGCTTCTTTTATCAGATGGGATATAATCTGGGAACAGAACACGGCTCTTACAGCAGCGAGGCAGGTCTTAAAAAGCTGGAGAAATATGCGAAATATTATGGACTGGACCACAAGTCCGGTGTGGAGATCACAGAGTATGAGCCACATATCTCCGATGAAGACGCCGTGCGTTCCGCCATCGGACAGGGCACGCACAGTTATACGCCGGTGCAGCTCTCCCGCTATGTGACTTCGCTTGTCAATGAGGATAATCTTCTGGGACTTTCTCTCATTGAGAAGACCACGGATACGGATGGCAACGACCTGACAACCTTTGAAAAAAAAGTGGAGGATAAGCTTGACGTATCAGACGAGACTTTCAACCTGATCAGACAGGGTATGATCAACGTGGTCAGCGGGCCGAACAGTACCATCCGTTCTCTCTATGACAAACAGGGACTGAAGGTGGCAGGAAAGACCGGTACCGCGCAGGAAAATACGGAGCGGCCAAACCACGCACTGTTTATCTCTTATGCGCCATACGACAATCCGGAGATCACCATGACGGTAGTTATGCCAAACGGATATACCTCTGTCAATGCAGCGGCAGTGGCGAGAGACATTTACAAGTACTATTTCAACAAGGCCAGCAAAGAGGAGAAGAAGGCGACGACGGCATTGATGCCGACCGGAGGAGACAGCAGCAACGACTAAGACAGGAGGAAGTATGAAAAGTTCCGTTATCATCAAAGGAAATAAGTATGGATTTCAGATTGTGTTGAATCCTACCCTTCCTTTTGAGGAACTACTACGCGAGGTGGCGCAGAAGTTCAAAGAGTCCATTCGGTTCTTTGATTTCAGCCAGTCTATCGCAGTAAGCTTTGAGGGAAGAGATCTTACACAGGGAGAACAGAATTTACTGGTAGATACCATCGTGGAGAACAGCGGTCTGAAGATTAATTATATCATCAATGGAGGAAAGGCCGTGGAGACTGAATTTGCGGAAGCGCTGTCCGGTATCAGGGAAGAGGAGGAAAACCCGGAGGAAGAAGAGGACGACGGGGAGGAGATTTCTTTTCCGGAGAGTCTTATCGGAAAGAACGGACAGTTCTACCGCGGGACCCTGCGTTCCGGACAGAAGATAGAGGTGGACGGCAGTATTGTCGTCCTGGGGGATATCAATCCCGGCGCGCAGATCATCGCCGGGGGCAATGTGGTCGTCCTCGGCTGCCTGAAAGGCAATGTCTATGCGGGATATCCCGAGGATCGAAGCGCATTTGTGGCTTCTCTGATGATGGAGCCCATGCAGATTCAAATCGGTGACTGCATCGCCCGGTCTCCGGACCAGAAGGCAAAGAAACAGAAGGCGGGAAGAAAAAAGAATCAGAAGCAGCTGGAGGCAAAGCTTGCTTTTGTAGAAAACGACAGCATTTTTATTGAGACGATCACCCGGTCGTTGATCAGTGAAATAAGTATTAGTTAAGGGTGTAAAGGAGATTGAAGATGAGTGAAGTAATTGTAATTACATCGGGAAAAGGCGGTGTGGGAAAAACAACGACCACAGCCAACATTGGTACAGGGCTCGCGAAAATGGGCAAGAAGGTTGTCATGATCGACACGGATATCGGACTGAGAAATCTGGATGTGGTCATGGGACTGGAGAACAGGATTGTCTACAATCTTGTGGATGTGATCGAGGGCAACTGCAGAGTAAAGCAGGCGATGATCAAAGATAAAAGATACTCTAATCTCTTTTTACTCCCTTCCGCACAGACGAGAGATAAAAGTTCTGTGAATCCGGAACAGATGAAAAAGCTGGTGGACGAGCTCCGGGATGAGTTTGACTACATACTGCTTGACTGTCCGGCGGGCATTGAGCAGGGATTTAAAAACGCGATCTCCGGCGCGGACCGGGCGCTCATCGTGACAACGCCGGAAGTTTCCGCCATCCGCGATGCCGACAGGATCATCGGCCTTCTGGAGGCCAATGACTTAAAACGGATCGATCTGGTCATAAACCGGATCCGAATGGATATGGTCAAGCGCGGCGATATGATGTCTGTGGATGACGTCATTGATATCCTTGCCATTGACCTGATCGGCGTCGTACCGGATGATGAGAGTATCGTGGTGGCAACCAACGAAGGAGAACCGCTGGTCGGAAAGGATACCCAGGCAGGGCGGGCTTTTGAGAATATCTGCCGCAGAATCCTCGGTGAGGAGGTGCCGTTTATGGAGTTCGATGTAGATGGCATATTCAAAAAGATCATCGGCTTATTTAAGCGGGGTTACTAAAGGAGGAAGAAACATGGGTTTCATAGATACATTTTTCAGAAAAAGAGCATCCGGAACCATGGCCAAGGACCGGCTGAAGCTGGTGCTCGTTTCCGACAGAGCGAGCTGCTCGCCGGAGACGCTGGAGATGATAAAGAACGACATCATCGAAGTGATATCCAAATATATGGAAATTGATACCCAGGGTCTGGACATTCAGATCACCCAGACAGAAACAGAAGAAGGCGGTGGAAACGGTCCGGCGCTCTACGCTAATATTCCCATTAAAGAGGTCCGTTTTCACAGATGATAACAGGAGGCTTGTATGTTAAGACAGAAATACCAGTTTAAAAATTATAATTGGACATTGGTAGCTGCCGTTTTGATCTTATGTGCTCTGAGCGTGGTGTTTATCAACAGTGCGGACAGCAGCTACACGAGCCGGCAGTTTCTGGGGATTTTGTTCTGTACAGCCGTAATGTTTTTCCTGTCGCTGATCAATTATAATTTTATCTGTGACTACAGCAGGATTTTCTATATAGTGAACCTGATCCTCCTTTTGCTGGTGGAGTTTGTCGGTTCCAGCGCCGGAGGGGCAAAGCGATGGCTGAATCTCGGATTTACCAGGATCCAGCCTTCGGAACTGACCAAAATATTTATGATCATAGTGGTGGCAGTGTATATTCAGGAACATGAGGAAGATTTTAATGAGTGGAAGAACCTTGTAAAACTGGCAGTTTTGTGTGCGGTTCCGATCATTCTCGTTCTGATCGAGCCGAATCTTTCCACGACCATTGATATCACTGTCATCCTGCTGGCGGTCATTTTTGTCGGCGGGCTGAATATGAAACTGGTCCGCCGGTGCATTATTATCGGTGTCCCGCTTTTTGCGTTGTTTATCTGGTATATCCAGACGCCAAATCAGATTCTGCTGCAGCCGTACCAGGTAACAAGGATCATGACATTTCTGAATCCTTCGGAGTATGCGGACACGACCGCTTACCAGCAGCAGAATTCAGAGATGGCCATCGGTTCCGGACAGCTCTATGGAAAAGGATTGAATAACAATACAATCTCCGAGGTGACGGTGACGGATACCGGGCTCGTATCGGAGCAGCAGACCGACTTTATTTTTTCCGTGATCGGAGAGGAAGCCGGATTCATCGGAAGTGTTATTGTTATTGCATTACTGGCAATAATAGTGATACAATGTTTAGTAATAGCCCAACGGGCAAAGAATATGAGCGGAAGACTGATCGCGACCGGGGTGGCTGCCTGGATTGGATTTCAGTCCTTTATCAACATCGGAGTTGCGACGAATTTTCTACCGAATACAGGACTGACGCTTCCGTTTGTAAGTTACGGGCTGACATCACTGCTGAGCTGCATGACAGGAATCGGGCTGGTACTTAATATCGGTCTGCAGCGACATTATTAATACTAGGAGGGGTTTTGATGAATGTAGGATTGATTGCACATGACGGCAAGAAAAAACTGATGCAGAACTTTTGCATCGCGTACCGAGGCATACTGAACAAACACGAATTATTTGCAACTGCGACAACCGGAAGGCTGATTGAAGAAGTGACCAACCTGACTGTGCACAAATATCTGGCGGGTCCATTGGGCGGCGAACAGCAGTTGGGCTCACAGATTGAACATAATCTTATTGATATGGTGATTTTTTTGAGAGACCCTCTGAACCAGAAGACCCACGAACCGGATTTATTTAATGTGATGCGCCTGTGCGATATGCACAATATCCCGCTGGCCACGAACCTGGCGACAGCGGAGCTTTTGATCATGGCTCTGGACCGCGGAGATCTGGAATGGCGGGAGATGTACCGCTGATCGTTGTAAAATCCGGTGAAAACAGTGACAGCGACGGGGACATATTCACAGATATGACAGCACGCAAAAATAACAAAAACGAAAAGAGAGGCATATGAGACAGAAACGAAGATTTGCCCGTTTGGGCTGGATTCTGATGCTGGTCATCCTCAGTGTAAATCTGTCCGGATGTATACAGAATCCTTTTCAGATTACGAATTCATACGACTCCTACTATGAACAGCAGGAGAAGGCGGAGACGGAAGAACTAAAAGGAATGGCGGAGGATTTGGCGGTGATCGATGCCGGCAGCGAGAATACGCCCGGATTCCAGAGCAACGACTACGCAGACCTGCTCATCAATGATGATACCAGGGAAGTACTCAAATCATACCGGTGCTTTGAGCGTGTCTATCCGGCCAGTGTCACAAAGATCATGACAGCGCTCCTTGTGATGGAGAATGGTGATCTGGATGATGAGGTGACGCTGGAGCATGATATCGACTTAAACGAGGACGGCGCGGTTGCCAGCACCCTGTCCAAAGGGGATACGGTGTCTGTGAACGACCTGTTTCACGGTCTGCTGGTCAAATCGGCCAACGACTGTGCCGTTATTCTGGCGGAATACATCGCGGGGACTGAGGAGAAGTTTGTGGATATGATGAACGAGAGAGCCAGAGAGCTGGGCGCGACACATACCCACTTTGCCAATTCTCACGGTCTGCATGACGACAATCATTATACGACCGCTTACGACCTGTATCTTATTTTTAAAGAAGTGGTAAAACATGATGCCTTCCTTGAGACGGCGGCTCTTAAGGACTACACCATGACCTATGTGACGGCAGACGGCCGCGAAGTCAGCGAGTATATGCAGAGTACGGACGAGTTCCTTCTGAACAATTACCCGGTCCCGGAGGGAGTCACTCTGTACGGAGGAAAAACAGGTACCACATCCATGGCGAAAGCCTGTCTGATCCTGCTCACGGAGAATGATGAGGGTGAAAGATTCTTTTCCGTGGTGATGGGAGCGGAGACGCACGATGATTTATACAAATCCATGACGAAATTGTTAGAAAATATTGTGAACAATTGAAATAATGGTTGTGATTTTACGGCGTTTCAACTATAATGTATGTATAATCCGTACAATAGCTGCCTGTCAGAAGGCAGTGCTCTTCCGGATGAAGAAGAGCTCCGCCTCCTGACAGGCAGACAAGAATATATATTTAAGGAGGACACCAACATGATTGAAATTATTGCAGGACTGAAAGGACACGGTAAAACCAAAATATTAATTCAGAAGGTCAATGATGATATCAAGCTTACCAAAGGTACGATCGTCTATCTGGACAAAAATAATAAACATATGTACGAGCTGAGTAATCAGATTCGTCTCATTGTGGTTCCTGAATTCAACATTGAGAATACAGATATGTTCATCGGATTTATCGCAGGTATCCTGTCTCAGGATCACGACCTGGATAAGATTTACTTAGACAGCTTCTTAACAACAGCATGCATCGATGGCAATCTGGACTATGCCGTTGGCAAACTGAACGTACTGTCTGAGAAATACGATGTGGATTTCGTCATCAGCGCATCTGCTGAGAAGGACGATATGCCGGAGTCCGTACAGCAGTATGTAACGGTTTCTTTATAGGAGTACATAAGAGGCGTATCAGAGAGAAACGCTCCGGTGTATACTGGAAACCAGCTTTTCCGTGGATTTGGGAGAGCGGATAATAAAATGTGGATAAAATGGATGAGGGTGTTGCAAAAAAGAGGATGCCGACTTGCAGGAGAGATACATTTCCGGCAGAGCGGACGGACAGGATTTTGGAACACCCTCTTTTTGTCTGATGCCATAAAACAACATACTTCCGTCCGAAAAGCAGGTATGTTTATGGTGCGGTGGACAAAGTTATCTGAATGACTGTCCGCCGTATGGGAAGGAAAGCATCGGAGTACTGAATCAGGAAGAAAGGATAAAAAGACAGTTTATGGCCGAAGAGAGAATGTATTATTCCTACAGTGAATATCTGAAAGAAAAATACGGGGAAAAAGTGTATAAGCTGCCGGTCAATCTGCCGGTATCCTGTCCCAACCGGAGAGAGGGCAGGGGATGCACCTTCTGTGCGGAGGAGGGAACCGGATTTGAGTCCGCAGATGCCCGGATCTCTGTGAGAGAGCAGCTGAGGTCGTCGAGAGAAAAAGTCGAAAAAAGGTATCATGCCAAAAAATATATTGCCTATTTTCAGAACTATACCAATACATTTCTTCCGCTTCCGGAACTCCTCGGTTATCTGGAGGAGGCGGCCCGGGAAGAAAATGTGGTGGAGGTCTGTCTTTCCACGAGACCGGACTGTGTCCGCCGGGATTATCTTGACGCCATGGCTGTCTTTCGGGAGAAAAGTGGGATGGAGGTCTCTCTGGAGCTTGGGCTGCAGACGGTGAATTATCACACGCTCCGGGCGGTAAACCGGGGGCACGGCCTGGCGGAATTTTTAGATGCCGTACTTGCCATCGCTCCTTACGGATTCCCGGTCTGCGTGCATATGATCCTCAATCTGCCGGGAGATACGATGGAGGATGCCAGAGAATCGGCGAGAGTACTGTCTGCGCTGCCCGTGTCCATGGTAAAGCTTCACTCTCTCTATATTCCCAAAAAATCTGTGTTGTATCAGGAATACAGAAATGGTAGAATAAGCGTATGCGCAAAAGAGGAATATCTGGAGCGGCTGGCAGAATTTATCGCCCTGCTGCGTCCGGATATCGCGGTGGAACGACTATTTGCCAGAATACCGGAAAAAGACTCCGCCTTCTGTAACTGGGGCTGCAGCTGGTGGAAGCTGATGGATGAGTGGAAAGCACTGATGGAAGAGAAGAACTATGTGCAGGGGATCCACTGTCAGTATCTGAACGGTGCGGCATTGAACAGATGGGGATTATAAAGATGGAAAAGAAAAGAAAGAAAAAACGATTATCGGTCATCAATCTCGGAACTCTGGTCTTTCTGGTGATCATCATCTATCTGACAGCCTATGTGATCCAGTATCTGGGAAAGGAAACGCTGGCCATATACGAGGTGAGCGCCAGCGATGTGTCAGAGGAGATGAGCAAGACCGGACTGATCCTCCGCCAGGAAGCTCTGGTGAATACGGAGGAAAAGGGATACGTCAATTATTACGTAAAAGACGGCTCCCGGGTAAAAAAGGACGGCGTGGTCTACACTCTCGATACGACAGGAAAACTGCAGTCGTATCTGGACAAGCTGCTGGAAGAGAAAACCGCTGTCAGCGATGAGGAGAAGCAGAAAGTGTATGAGGATCTGCTGACCTTCTCCGACAGTTTTTCCGATAACAGTTTTTATGAGATCTATGAAGCGAAAAGCGAGATCGACCATGATCTGATGTCCTATACGGACACGATCCTTGCCGATAACAGAGAGAATCTGGAAGAAGAATACGGGAGCGGCAGTTACCTGGAAGTGAAGGCGGGAGAGTCCGGTTTGGTCTCCTTTTTCTCCGACGGTATGGAAGAGGTGAGTGCCACAAACTTTACCAGCGAGGATTTCGGCAGCAGTTCCCGGATGAAAGACCTGCGGAGCGGGGAGGAGGTGGCAGCCGGTTCTCCGGTTTACCGTATCGTCACCGGGCAGAACTGGGAGCTGGTACTTCCGGTCAATGAGGACGAATATAACCGCATGAAGGAACTGGAAAAGAAGGAAGTCCGCACCGTGCAGGTGACTTTCCGGAAAGATAACTTTGTCACGACCGCTCCGTTTGCCTGCCAGAAAAAAGGAGGGGAATGTTATGTGATCCTTTCCTTTGAGGACTATGTGCAGCGTTATATAAACCAGCGGTATCTTTCCGTGCGCCTGAAACTTTCGGAGACCAGCGGCCTGCAGATCCCGTCCAGCTCGCTGGTGGGCAAGGATGTCTTCACAGTCCCGGAAGAATATCTGACCAGAGGCAGCAACAGCAGCGCGGAGAATCAGGTCAATGTTCTGTCAGAGAACAAAGATGGGGAAGAGATCCTCACGCAGGTGACAGTGACGCGTTACCGGACGGAGGGAAATAACGTCCTGATCGCGTCGGATAAACTGAAAGCGGGAGACCGCATTTCCGATGTGGAGAAGGCCAGAACCTATACATTAAAAGAGACCAGCGTCCTGCAGGGCGTTTATGTGGTAAACCGGGGCTATGCCGAGTTTAAACCGGTAAAGATCCTGGAGAGGACAGAGGATTACTGTATCATCTCTGCGGAGGACAGCGAAGTGGAGCTTTATGACAGAGTCATCTTAAACAGTGATACCATAGAGGAAGATCAGGTCATTTACTGATGTACGGAAAATGAACGGGTCAGCACACTTGTGAGCAGAGGAATGGAGGAGATCAGAATGTCAGAGGAAAATTTGAAAAAAAATCTGGAAAATGTACAGGAAAAGATAAAGGCTGCCTGCCAGAGAGCGGGCAGGGATGCCGCAGAAGTCACTCTGGTGGCGGTCAGCAAGATGAAGCCTCTTGCAGATATCGAGGAACTCATCACGACCGGACAGATGGAGTACGGTGAGAACTATGTGCAGGAACTCTGTGATAAATACGAGCATGTGAGCCAGCCGGTGCACTGGCATATGATCGGGCATCTGCAGACGAACAAGGTAAAATATATCGTGGATAAGACGGTTCTCATCCACTCGGTGGACTCCGTACATCTGGCAAAGCAGATTGAGAAGGAAGCTGCCAAAAAAGGTGTGACCGCGCAGATTCTTCTGCAGGTGAACATCGCGCAGGAAGACACCAAGTTTGGCGTGGATGGGGATGAAGTCATAAAAATGGCGGAGGAGATCAGCCATTTCCCGCATGTGCACATCCGTGGATTGATGACTAGCGCTCCGTACGTGGCAGACCCTGAAGAAAATCGCTGTTATTTTAGAAAATTACATAAATTATTTGTTGACATTGGAGATAAAAACATTGATAATGTAACCATGGATATTTTATCTATGGGCATGACGAATGATTATGAAGTTGCCATCGAGGAGGGAGCCACCATGGTCCGGGTGGGAACCGGTATCTTTGGCGAGCGTAATTACAATAAATAACAGGGAGGAACAAAGGAATGGTAAAGTTCGCAGAGAAGTTTTTGAACATGATGACGCTCAATGATTCTGATGAAGAGTTACCGGAAGAGTTCGAAGAAGAGTACGAAGAGGTGACGGAGGACACTGACGAAGAGGAGACTTCGGAGCAGCCTGCGCAGCAGCATAAGAAACCGATTCTTTCCTTCCGACGGAAGAAAAAAGAGCAGGAAGAGGAGGAACCGGAAGAAGAACCGGCAGCAGAGAGAAGAGTAATCCCATTTCATGGAAGACAAGAAGAAGGTGAAGTCGTGAAAGTTGTAAAACCACAGTTATTTAATGAGGCGCGCGTTGTCGCTGAGTTTTTAAAAGACGGAATTACCGTCGTTGTGAATCTGGAAGGCATTGAGATCGGAGAGGCGCAGAGGATCGCTGATTTTGTCGGCGGAGCCTGCTTTGCCATTGACGGAACATTGAAGGCTATCTCCAACAATATTTTCATCGTGGCCCCGGGCAATATCGAGGTGTCCGGAGATCTGCGGGATGAGATTATCAGTGACAGTATGCTTTCTCCTGAATTAACGAAGTTTTAGAGAACATCTTTTCATGGCAGGCAGAGCAGCTGCGCGGCAGACGGTCTTGTTTGAGGACAGCAGGACGGCCGAGCGGCGGACTCTGCCATTTCTTATGCCGGCAGAACGGCCGGACATTTGCGCAGACCGGACAAGTTTTGTCACCGTAATATTCACAAATGGGAACAGGTCAGTGCGTCGATTGATGACAGCGCCGCAGATGAAAATGCAGGCAGGTCAGTGCATCAGGTAGAAACAGGAGGACATTATGTTAGAAAAACGTTTGGAAGTAAAAGCAGAGGGCAAAAAGGCCTATGACATTGTGATCAGAGATACTTTTGGAGGGCTTGCGGAAGAGCTGAAACCTTTTGAAACGGAAAAGAGAAAGCTCTGCATCGTGACAGAGAGAAATGTTGCGGGATATTATCTCAATGAGGTGCAGGAGATTCTGGAAACAGTATGCGCCAGAGTGGATATCTTTATTTTTCAGGCCGGGGAGGCCAGCAAAAATCTGGATACGGTCAGCCAGCTCTACCGGTATCTGATCCGGCATGAATATGACAGAAAAGATATGCTGATCGCTCTGGGCGGCGGCGTCGTGGGAGATCTGACGGGCTTTACCGCAGCTACTTACCTGCGGGGCATTGACTTTGTGCAGGTGCCGACCAGTCTGCTGTCGCAGGTGGACAGCAGCATCGGAGGAAAGACCGGCGTGGATTTTCAGTCCTACAAAAATATGGTAGGCGCATTTTATATGCCAAAACTCGTCTACATTAACATTCACACGCTGCATACTCTGTCAGAACGGGAGTTTCACAGCGGACTCGGGGAGGTCATCAAGCATGGACTGATCCGGAACCGGGCATATTATGAGTGGTTAAAAGAGAATAAGGAAGCCATCGCCGCGCGGGAGCCGGAAGCACTCGCCGTGACGGTGGAGGGAAGCTGCCGGATCAAGCGTGCCGTCGTGGAGGAAGATCCGAAGGAGCAGGGGATCCGCGCTCTCCTGAACTTCGGTCATACCTTCGGCCATGCTGTCGAGAAAATGATGGATTTTCGTCTGACTCACGGAGAGTGTGTGGGTATCGGCGCTGTGCTCGCCGCCGGCATGTCCTGCAAGAGGGGTTACATTTCCGAAAAAGAGTATGAGGATATCCGGGAGATCTTCCGGTATTTTGATTTTCCGGAGCTGCCGGAAGAACTGTGTCCGGCGGACATCGTCCGGGAGACAAAACACGATAAAAAAATGGAACATGGGACCATCAAGTTTATCCTGTTGAAAGAAGTCGGTGTGGCAGACATTTTCCGCGATGTGACGGATGAAGAGATGACGGGGATTCTGGAAGAGGAAAAGAAAATGTCCGGAAGGAATACAATACAGTCACAAAAATCTCCGGACGTTTCCACGGACAGCGCGTCAGTATAAAGGAGGGCAGCCATGAAACAGGGAGTAAAAGCATTTGTCGGCTGTGTCCTGCTGGTCGTTCTCGACCAGCTCACCAAGCTGCTGGCATTACAGACGCTGAAAGGGGGAGAGCCGGTCGACATCCTGCCTGGCGTATTTCAGCTCCTCTATGTGGAAAACAGGGGAGCTGCCTTCGGCATCCTGCAGAATAAACAGTGGCTCTTCCTGATCATCACAGTCCTTGTGCTTGCGGCGCTTCTGTGGGTGCTGCCGAGGATTCCGAAGGAGAAACATTTTCTTCCGCTGAAGGTCTGTCTCTGTCTGATCGGAGCCGGAGCTGTCGGAAATATGGCAGACCGGATATTCCGGGGATATGTGGTGGATTTTCTGTACTTTAAACTTATCGACTTTCCGGTCTTTAACGTGGCGGATATCTATGTGACGACAGCCTCCTTTGTGCTGATCATCCTCGTTATAGTGCTGTACCGGGAGGAAGACTTTGACCGGATCTTCTCCGGAAAGAAATAAGAACCGCGGGATGACGGGGACGCCCGCAAGCAGAGCAGTGACCAGAAAGAAGAATGCCGGTCAGAAAAGAAGAAAAACAGAGGGAACGAAACGATATGGAACAGGAGCAGCGTTATTTTTATACAGTGGAAAAGGAGCAGGAGGGACTGCGGCTGGATCAGTTTCTGGCGGCGGAATTGAGCGGACAGTCCCGCTCGTATATCCAGAAACTCATAAAAGGCGGAAAGGTTACTTTAAATGAGAAGGCGGCGAAGCCGGGCAGCCGTATCCAGACGGAGGACCGGATCGTGCTTACAGTGCCGCCGCTTCAGGAACTGAGCGTCCTTCCGGAAGAGATGGATCTGGATATTTTATATGAGGATGAGGATGTCATTCTCATCAATAAGCCGAAAGATATGGTGGTGCATCCCTGCCCGGGCAGATATTCGGGGACGCTGGTCAACGGACTGCTCGCCCACTGTGCGGGACATCTCTCCGGCATCAACGGCGTGCTGCGGCCGGGGATCGTGCACCGCATTGACAAAGATACCACGGGAGTGCTTGTCGTCTGTAAGACGGACATCGCCCATCAGAGTCTGGCAGAACAGTTGAAGGAACATTCCATCACAAGAAAATACGAAGCGATCGTGTACAACAATTTTCCGGAGGAGGAGGGCGTGATCGACGCTCCCATCGGCAGAAACCCTGTTGACAGAAAAAAGATGGCGGTGGAATACAAAAACGGAAAGAGAGCAGTCACCCACTACCGGGTGCTGAGCCATCTGAATCATCAGTTTAACCATGTGGAATGTCAGCTGGAGACGGGACGGACGCATCAGATCCGCGTCCATATGGCAAGTATCGGACACCCGCTGTTAGGCGATGAGATCTACGGGCCGAAAAGCGGCAGAAAGGGGCTGCAGGGACAGTGTCTACATGCCAGAGTGCTCGGTTTTGTCCATCCGAGAACGGGAGAGTATATGGAGTTCGAGGCGCCTCTGCCGGAATATTTCAGAGAGCTTCTCGGTAAACTTGGCGGCTGAGGCGGCAGAGAGCAGGGTAAAAAGAGAACGATCCGTGAAAAAAATTCTTTACAAACATTTTTCCGTATGGTAAACTTGCTAAAGTGTCTGTGCGGGAAGAAAGCGCAGGCCGAAATAACCTTTGCCAGGATATGGAGTTACTCCGACCTTGTCTTCGTAAAGGTGTTTATCATTGAAGGAGGATTTGAACATGATCACAAAGGAAATGAAAGCAGAACTGATCGCAAAATATGGAAGAAGCGAGGGAGACACAGGTTCACCGGAAGTACAGGTAGCGATTCTCACAGCAAGAATCAACGACCTGCAGGATCACTTCAAGGCGAACCCGAAGGATCATCATTCCAGAAGAGGTCTTCTTAAAATGGTAGGTCAGAGAAGAAACCTTCTCGCATACCTGAAAGCAAAAGATATTGAGCGTTACAGAACTCTGATCGAGCAGTTAGGCTTAAGAAAATAATACAAAAGATAGGACGCCGCATCCTCCGGGAGCGGCGTTCGTTTTGCTTATAGGAAATTTCGTCGGAATTTTGATAAGATAAAAATCCCTCCGGAAAGGATGCGCATTTGCGCAAAACAGAATTTGGTCGCTAAAGCGACCGCGGCCGGCGCGGGGATCACACTGCGGCGGAGTGAGAGCGAAACAGAAAAAATCTTCCGGTTGTTTTTTCAGTATGAATACGATAAAATAGAACAGAAAAACAGAACGAAACATAACAATTTTTTGACAATGAGGGTATGTATATGAGCAGATTATTACGGGGAATCATCGCAGCGGCGGTTGTCCTTCTTCTTCTCAGCGGCATCTGGCAGTGGAGAGAATACGGCAGGAAGCAGGAGCTTCGGGACGACGCGCTCTTATACTTTGCGGAGGAAGATTACTCCAAGACGATCCAGTATCTGGAGAGTGCTCTGGACAGGCACTGCATTTTTGCCGGCGGTCTGAATCACGATATGACCTGTTATCTGGCGGAGAGCTATTATCAGCTTGAGGATTACGCGCAGGCGGAGACCATCTATGACAGGCTGATCGCGTCGGATTCCAGAGAGCCTCGCTACTATGAGCTCAAGGGAAGATGCGCCAGAGAGGAAGGCGATCATGAGCGGGCGCTCACCATATATTCCGAAGGATGGGAGAAGACGGAGGACAGTGTGTTTTTACAGCTGATCTGCGATATTTATCTCGAACAGGAAGATTATGAGAATGCACTTGCCTTTACCGAGCAGGGGATTGCGGCCGGAGGAGAGAGCAAGCAGACCTTTATGTTCCAGAAGGTCGTCATCTATGAGCGTTCTCTGGATTATGAGGCCGCCTACGAGGCGGTACAGGAGTACTGTGAACTGTTTCCGGAAGACGAGGCAGGACAGCGGGAGATGACGTTTTTATCCACGAGGATATAAGTTTATCCCTGTCAATTGGTTGACACTCTACCCAATCAATGGTAAAATTAGTCCTATAAAATAACTAGGGGGTTTCTGCGAGATCGCACGTATCCGCTACTGTCTGCGGAGTCTGTTGACGGCAGTACGTATAATACTAATCAAAATGCATCTACCAGCAGTGAGTTGAACCGGTTATTTTTAATTCTGTTATTCTATAACATGAAAACAGCTTTTCCGGCTGTTTTACAACTTTTTAAAGAAAAGGAGAAGAATATTATGGTATCACAAAAAATCACAATCACTAATCCACAGGGACTTCACATGAGACCGGCAGGCGTTTTTGCCAAAGGCGTTGCAAAGTTTGAGAGCGATGTAACGATCCACTTCAACGGCAAAGACATCAATGCAAAGAGCCTTCTTAATATTATTGGCGCATGTATCAAATGCGGTTCCGAGATCGAACTGGAATGTAACGGACCAGACGAAGAGGAAGCTTTAAAGACAGCTGTAGAGCTGATCGAATCCGGTCTTGGAGAGTAAGTTAATAATATAGAGGTGGAAATCATGTATACTGGTATTGGTGCATCTGCCGGAATTGGTATCGGTTCCGTAGTGATCGTAAAGGAACCGTCTCTGGCATATGATAACGTTACAGTCAGCGACATTGCTGCTGAAAAAGAACGTTTTAACAATGCACTGGAGAAATGTATTGCTAAGACGCAGGCTATGGCAGAAGACATGAAAACTCGCGTGGGGGCAAAAGAGGCAGAAATTTTAGAGGGACATGTCCTGCTGTTAATGGATCCGGAGATGACCGGACAGATTAACGCAAATATTGAAAATGAGAAAATGTGCGCGGAGGCCGCTGTTGAGCAGGTCTGCGATATGTACGCACAGATGTTTTCATCCATTGAGGATGAGATGTTCCAGCAGAGAGCGACAGACGTCTGCGACATCAAGACAAGACTTTTAAAGATCCTTCTTGATGTGGAAGATCTCGATCTGGCAAGCGTTCCGGAAGGAACAGTTCTTGTGGCAGAAGATCTGACGCCGTCCATGACCGCAGGGATTAATCCTGCCAACGTGGCTGGTGTTCTGACTGAGATCGGCGGAAAGACTTCGCATTCCGCGATCCTTGCAAGAGCGCTGGAGATTCCTGCAGTACTCAGTATTGAAGGGATCGTGAGCAAGCTGGAAAACGGACAGACCGTAATCCTGGATGGCTCTACCGGTGAGGTATTTGCTTCTCCGGACGAAGAGCTTCTTAAGAAATATACTGCAAAGAGAGAAGAGTATCTGGCTGAGAAGGCCGCTCTGCAGGCATTCATCGGAAAAGAGAGCGCAACGGCCGACGGACATGTCGTTGAGCTGTGCGCAAACATCGGAAAACCGGAAGACGCAGAGAAAGTAGTGGAATGTGACGGAGAAGGTATCGGCCTGTTCCGTACAGAGTTCCTGTTCATGGACCGTCCACAGGTACCTACAGAGGATGAGCAGTTTGAGGCTTATAAAAAAGTGGCTGAGATGCTTAAGGGCAAGCCGGTCATCATCCGTACTCTTGATATCGGCGGTGACAAGGAGATTCCGTATCTTGGCCTTGCTAAAGAGGAGAATCCGTTCCTTGGATTCCGTGCAGTACGTCTCTGCTTGAAGAGAGAGGATTTATACCGTCCACAGTTAAGAGCCCTGCTTCGCGCGAGCGCTTACGGTGAGATTAAGATCATGGTGCCGATGATTTCCTGTGTGGATGAGTTCCGCGCAGTAAAGGCAATGTTAGAAGAGATCAAAGCGGAACTTGATGAAAAAGGTATTCCGTATAACAAAGATATCAAGGTTGGTATCATGGTGGAGACACCGGCAGCCAGCCTGATGGCGGATGCTTTCGCAAAAGAAGCAGATTTCTTCAGCATCGGAACCAATGACTTGACAGGATATACTATGGCTGCTGACCGTGGTAATCCGGATGTGGCTTATCTGTATTCTACTTACAATCCGGCTGTGCTCCGCTCCATTGAGAGAGTCATCAAGGCCGGCAAGGCAGAGGGAACTATGGTAGGCATGTGTGGAGAGGCAGCTGCTGATCCGCTGCTGACACCGCTGCTGCTTTCCTTTGGTCTGGACGAGTTCAGTGTAAGTGCTACATCCATTCTGGCGACCAGAAAGACGATTTCTCTCTGGACGATGGAAGAGGCCAACGCTGTAGCTGAGAAAGCAATGTCTCTGGTTACAGAAGCAGAAGTAAAAGCATATCTGGAATCAGTTGCAAAATAAAGAATATATCAGAATATATTTCTGAGACGAAGGAGAAAGGGTGTTTATAAAAACACCCTTTTTCTCTGTGAGGATGGAGAAAATGAGCGCAGAATTTAACGAAGAACAGAAAAAAGCCATAACCCATCAGGATGGGCCGGCGATGGTACTGGCGGGACCTGGTTCCGGAAAAACACTGGTGATCACTTACCGCGTCAAATGGCTGATCGAGGAAGCAGGAGTGCATCCGTCCCATATACTGGTCATTACATTTACCAGAGCGGCGGCAAAGGAGATGCAGCAGCGTTTTGAGAAGCTGATGGGGGAAGAACGGACGCCGGTTCTCTTCGGTACTTTCCACTCGGTCTTTTTCAGGATTCTTCGTTATGCGTACCGATATACAGGGAGCAATATCATCCGCGAAGAAGACCGGAGAAGATACATAAAAGAGATGGTGGACGAAAAAGAGCTGGAGATTGAGGACGAGGGAGAGTTTCTCACGGGTATTCTCAATGAGATCAGCTTTGTCAAGGGAGAGATGATGGATTTGTCTCTCTATCACAGCAGCAACTGTGCGGACGAGTTATTCCGGGAATTATACGAGGGATATGAGAAAAGACTGCGGAGCCATCAGATGCTCGATTTTGACGATATGCTGGTCTTTTGCTATGAGTTGCTGCGGGACCGGCCGGACATTTTAAAGATGTGGCAGGAGCGGTTTCAGTACATCCTGGTGGATGAGTTTCAGGATATCAACCGTATCCAGTATGAGATCGTAAAACTGCTGGCGGGCAGCCGGGAGAATCTGTTCATCGTGGGAGATGATGACCAGTCTATCTACCGCTTCCGGGGAGCAAAACCGGAGATCATGCTTGGATTTGAAAAAGATTATCCGCGGGCCAGACGAATGATACTGAATATCAATTACCGGTGCAGTCAGGAGATCGTGGAGGGCGCCAGAAGACTGATCGCACATAACACGAAGCGATTTGAAAAGAAACTGACAGCCGCCCGGGGAAGCAAAGTGCCTATTGTATACCGGAAGATGGAAAACACCAGCGCGGAATGCAGTGATATCGTAAACGGCATCCGCTTTTACATGAAAAAGGGGATTCCTGCGGAGGAGATTGCCGTCATATTCCGGACAAACACCCAGCCGAGACTGCTGGCAGGGCGTCTGATGGAATACAACATTCCCTTTCAGATGCGGGATGTACTGCCAAACATTTTTGAACACTGGATCGCCCGGAACATCATTGCCTATCTGAAGCTCGCCATGGGAGCGAGAGACCGGAAACTGTTTTTACAGGTCATGAACCGGCCGAAACGGTACATTTCCCGAAATATGCTGACAGAACCGGAAGTCGATCTGACGGCTTTAAAACAGCAGACGTTCGGGAAGAGATGGCTCTATGAGAAAATCGACAAGCTGGAAATGGATTTATATTTGCTGAAAAAAATGGATCCCTACGCCGCCATCACCTACATAAGAAACGGTATCGGCTATGAGGAGTATCTGGCGGAATACGCCGCTTTCCGACGGATGAACCCCGATGATCTGACAGAAGTTCTCGACCAGATTCAGGAGACGGCCAGAGACTGTCCTACGGTGGAGGCGTGGTTTGCCTATATCGAGGAGTATGGGGAAGAGTTAAAAAAACAGCTGGAAGCCGGGCGGAAAAATGACAGCAGCGGAGTCACCCTTACCACCATGCACAGCGCCAAGGGACTGGAGTATGAGGTGGTCTTCGTTATGGATATGAATGAGGGGATTACGCCGCACAAGAAGGCAGTGAAGCCTGCAGACCTGGAAGAGGAGCGTCGTCTTGTGTATGTGGCGCTCACCAGAGCAAAAACCTATCTCTTCCTCTACTCGGTGAAGGAACTCTATCAGAAAGCGGCGAAACCTTCCCGTTATCTGGCAGAAATACAGTATGATAAAGAAGGGTTTCGACCGGGACAGAGGATCCGCCATAAAAAGTACGGAGAGGGAACCATCGTCAATATAGATGGGGATAAGATCACCCTGCGATTTGATAAAGGCGGGCGGAAAAAAATCTTTTCTCTGCAGTTTTTGACGGAACAGGGCCTGATACAAACAGAAGAGATATAAAAGACGCCGGTGGCATACAGGTTTCCGGCGGTATCGGCGCTGCCGGAACTGCGCGGAAATGTGTGTGAAAATGCGTGCGCGAGAGATGTAAAAAAATCGCTGTCCACAAAGGCAGTCATCTGTGATACAATAAACTGTATTTTCAGAATTGTCGTATGTTTACAGGAGGTACATAACAAAATGATTTTAGAAATGTTAAAGGTAATCTTGCTGGGTATCGTGGAAGGTATCACAGAGTGGCTGCCGATCAGTTCTACGGGACACATGATCCTGGTGGAAGAATTTGTAAAGCTTAACGTATCCCATGAATTCATGGAGATGTTCCGGGTTGTCATTCAGCTTGGCGCCATTCTGGCTGTCTGCATTTTATATTTCCATAAGTTAAACCCGTTCAGTCCAAAGAAGACAGCCGTAGAAAAGAAAGACACTTTCCGGCTCTGGGGTAAAGTGATCGTGGGCTGTCTGCCGGCGGCGATCATCGGACTGCCATTGGATGATACGCTGGACGCTCTGTTTTATAATCCACAGACAGTCGCATTTACATTGATCCTTTACGGTATCCTGTTTATCGTAGTGGAAAACTATAACAAAAAGAGAACGCCGTCCATGACCACGCTGGAATCTGTCAGCGTAAAGACAGCATTCCTCATCGGTTGTTTTCAAATCCTTGCGCTCATACCGGGAACTTCCCGTTCCGGCGCGACGATCCTCGGCGCCGTGCTCATCGGAACCTCCCGGTATGTGGCGGCAGAATACTCGTTCTTCCTCTCCATCCCGGTCATGTTCGGAGCCAGCCTCTTAAAGATGGTGAAGTTCGGCTTCCATTACACCGGTTATGAGGTGGCAGTGCTGCTGGTCGGCATGGTGGTCGCCTTTGTGGTTTCTATCCTCGCCATCAAGTTCCTGCTGAACTATGTAAAGAAAAATGACTTTAAGGCATTTGGCGTGTACCGGATCGTGCTCGGTATCCTTGTGGCCGGGTACTTCCTGCTGGCGTAGTGTACTGACCTGCCCACATTTCGCATAATGACTGTCCTGCGCTTCCATCTGCGGTGTTGCCATCAATCGGTATAACGCCTAGGGATGCAGGCTGTTTGAGCGGGGAGAATGGAGGAACGAGAATGAAGCGTTTTGTGATCACAGACTGGTGCCATGAGCGGATTCGCCAGATGTTCCTGCCGGATGGGAATACGGATGCGTGCGGAACGGCATTTGCATCTCCGTCCGACAGCCCGGATCATGAGGGACAAGGGAAAGAGAAGGCTTTCTTTATTGACGCCACGGCGGGCACGGGAAAAGACACGCTCTTTCTGAGTGAGCTGCTGGGAGAGAATGGTGGTGAGATCCTTGCCATGGATATTCAGGAAATGGCATTGCAAAAGACAAGAGAAAGACTTCTTAAAAATGGGTATACAGAATGTCCGGGCAGATGTTCTGACGGGAAGAAGAATGTCGGCGATATGGAACGTCCCGGTGCGGAGCATGTCACCGGGTGCGGAAAAGATGTGCCTGGCTGTCCGGAAAAGACGGTGGAGCAGAAAGACGAGAAGAAAAACCGGGCAGTTCTTCAGGACGCCGCGGGCAGGAAACGGATTCGTCTCCTGCTCCGGGGACATGAGCATATGGACGAGTATGTCCCGGAAGGATTGGCAGATCTCATCATGTTTAACCTGGGCTATCTGCCCGGCGGCGACCACGGGCTTGCCACAAAGCCGGCAACCACGCTCATGGCGCTTACAAAAGCGCTTCGGCTGCTGAAACCCGGAGGACTTTTATCGCTGATGATCTACAGCGGCGGCGATTCCGGCTTTGAGGAAAAGAAGCAGGTGCTCGCGTGGCTGAAAGACCTCGATCCACAGCGATATATGGTGCTGGTGGAAGCATTTTATAACAGACCGAATCACCCGCCGCTCCCGGTATTTGTGCGGAAGTTTTGGTAGCGGCGTGGAATGAAATAAATAGTAAATGGATCATAAGATAAAGATGAAAAAATGGAGGTGTATGCATATGGTGAAAGAAAGGGCAGTGATCGTCAGCCAGAAATGTATCGGCACAGATATTTATGATATGGTGCTGTCGTTCCCGAAAGGAGCAAAGGAAGCGAAGCCGGGACAGTTCATTGCCATGTACTGTGAGGATGGCACAAAACTTCTGCCCCGGCCGATCAGTATCTGTGGCATTGACGCGGAAAAAGGAACACTCCGGGTCGTTTACCGGATTGCCGGAGAGGGAACCCGCCTGTTTTCTGAGATGAAGGAGGGGGGCTCCCTGGAAGTGATGGGTCCTCTTGGCAACGGTTTCACGATGAAAGACAAGAAAGCGGTCATCGTGGGCGGCGGTATCGGAATCCCTCCGATGCTGGAACTTGCCAGACAGCTCTCCTGTGAGAAGACCGTCGTTCTCGGTTACCGGGACGAATTGTTCTTAAAAGAAGAGTTTGACTCCTGCGCGGATGTGGTCGTGGCCACGGAGGACGGCAGCTGCGGTACAAAAGGAACCGTTATTGATGCCATCAAAGCCGCACAGGTAAGCGGAGACATCATTTATGCCTGCGGACCGATGCCGATGTTAAAAGCTCTGGCAGAATATGCGGACGAGTACGGCATGGAAGCGCAGATTTCTCTCGAGGAGAGAATGGCCTGCGGTATCGGCGCCTGCCTTGGCTGTATCTGTAAGACAAAAGAAAAAGACCATCACACCAACGTGAACAACACCCGGATCTGTAAAGACGGGCCGGTATTCGACGCAAAGGAGGTTGTATTTTCATGAATTTAGAAGTAAAGCTGGCAGGACGTACCTTTAAAAACCCAGTGACAACCGCCTCGGGAACCTTTGGCTCCGGCGCGGAATACGAAGAATTTGTCGATCTCTCCGCTCTCGGCGCAGTCACCACAAAAGGTGTTGCCAACGTGCCATGGGAAGGCAACCCGACGCCGCGTATCGCGGAGACTTACGGCGGCATGTTAAACGCTGTCGGCCTGCAGAATCCGGGCATCGAGCTGTTCTGCCAGAGAGATATCCCGCATTTAAAAGAGAAAAATGCGTCCATCATCGTAAACGTCTGCGGCCGCACCGTCGAAGACTACGTGGAAGTGGTGGAACGTCTCGCTGACGAGCCGGTGGACCTGCTGGAGATCAACGTTTCCTGTCCGAACGTCAAGGCGGGCGGCATCGCCTTCGGACAGAACCCGGACGCCCTCTATGAGATCACAAAAGCCATCAAAGCGAAAGCAAAACAGCCGATCGTCATGAAGTTAAGCCCGAACGTCACAGACATCACCGAGATGGCAAAGGCAGCGGAGGCCGGCGGCAGCGACGTCCTCTCCCTCATTAACACCATCACCGGTATGAAAATCGACATCCACCGCCGGAAGTTCATCCTCGCCAACCAGACCGGCGGCCTGTCCGGCCCGGCCATCAAACCGGTGGCAGTCCGCATGATCTATCAGGTACACAAAGCCTGCAGCCTGCCGATCATCGGCATGGGCGGCGTCATGACCGGCGAGGACGCCATCGAGCTGATGATGGCAGGCGCCACCATGGTGGCAGTCGGAACCGCTAACTTCCACAATCCACGGGCAACCATGGAAGTGCTTCAGGGCATCAAAGAGTACATGGAAAGATACCAGATCGAAGATATCAATGAGATCATCGGGTGTATGTAGGCGGCCAAACCGCTGATAAGTTAATAGTGTAATGAAAAAGACATGGCAGATGAAACGACTCTTTCTGCGTCAGACGGCAGCTCTGATGTTGTGGGAAGAACGTCAAAGGGCCATGTCTTTTTTTGCGAGATACGGATACACCCCAAGGACAGCCGCTGCGTTGGTACAGGCAGAATGCTTTAACAAGGGTCAGGCAATGGCATACGCAGGCGACCGCTGCGTCGGTGTGAGCGGAATCCGGCGGTGCATACTTTATGCCGGAGTAAAGATGTGCCGGAGTAAAGAATATATTTTTATCTTTTACGTCAGCCCCCGGCATGATAAAATGATGGAGAAAGATAAAGACTATTCCATTAAGGTAATGGATAAGAGAAACATTGCTGTCAAAGAAAAGGTAGAGAGGCAGGTGTTATTTATGAAAAATTATTACAGTAAGATTGACAATATCACATTGATATTTTCGGATATTGAAGAACGAGATGGATTTGATTCCATTACATTTCGTTTTGAACGTCCCAACGAACAGGGATTTGATTTTGCGGAAGGACGTCTCCCGGAAAATATGATTTATAAATCTTATGGTTTCTCAGAAGACGAAATGATGCAAATGGAAAAATATCTCAGAAATAACAGCTTTTTAATCTGGGAGATTGCCAGAGAGGAAGGTGGAGAAATTGCCTAAAGCGCTGTTAGATTTTATGGGGTATACATTTTATTTTTATTCAGAAGAAGGCAATGAGCCGGTACATGTGACAAAAGGAAAACCATCAAATAATGCAGCTAAATTCTGGATAAAAAGAGATTCCATCGAGTTGGAAAGAAGAGGAAATATTCCTCAAAAAGATTTAAATAGAATTCAGAAATATATCTGTGCTAACCGGGCGGACATTATCGCCAGATGGTATGAGTATTTCGGATTGTAAAATAATATGTAAAAATACAATTATACGAAAAAAATATAAATATAAGGACTGTATTGTGATGCTTCTACGAAATTCTAATCAAAATTCAGAGAGTTGGAGAAAGATTCATATAACAGTCCTTTTTTATTTGGCTAAAAAGGGATAGGACAGTAACTTATTAATTGTCGCTTAACAATTCATCAGTTGTAGTATTCAAAATCTGTGCAAATGCCTTTAATTCGATATCAGTCACAAATCGTTTTCCACATTCAATGCGCTGAATAGCATTTTTGTCTAAATCAATTCCTTTAAGTTGTAATTTGTCTGCGAAAGCACGCTGAGATACTTTAGGGGATAACTGTTTTCTTAATACATATAATTTTTTTCCACAAATATTATTGCTTCCATCAGTTGATTTATTTTTGTACATATGAACTCCTTTATATTTAAAAAATCAAATGAAAATCTAAAAAAATGACATTCAGTGATTGTCATTATTGATAGTTTATGATAAAATGCGAAGTGTAATGACATTTAGTAGATGTCAAAATAGACAAAATCATAGTGATATTGGAAAACTGTATAGGAAATAATAATCTTTACTCTTGTAAAGAATATTTCAATTTTTTATGGAAGGAGTGATAAAGATGAAGTTTAAATTTCCTCAAATGATTATTTTAGGTAAAAGTGACAGAGTAGCAGCATATGGCCCAGAAAACCCATATCATTGTACTTTTAAGTCATGTTGTTATCAGGGGAAATAATAGTACTTAGTGACAAAGGGGCTGTTATATTTTTTGTGTAGCAGCCCTTTATACGGGAGATAAATAGTGAAGAGAAATAAAGATTTTATTTTAAGGGAAATATATGGGAAAGCAATATTAATGCCTATAAGAAAGAATAATGCTAATAATAATCCTATTTATTTAAATGATATGGCTGTTGCTATATGGAAAATGGCAGAAAATACAAATAATGTAACAGAACTGATAGTAAAAATATGTAAATTGTATAATCTTCAATCGGGTTCGGTAGAAGAAACGGCAGTAAAAAATTATATTTTGCAGTTAATTGATTACAAGTTACTTTTTGAATAAGTAGGAGAATATAATGCCATCATATAGATATTGTGTACATAGTCAATTGATGAATGATTTTATCGATAACAATTTTGAAGGAATACGAGCTCCTTTTACTGCGGGCTTTGAATTGACAGCAAAGTGTAATTTGAATTGTGTACATTGCTATGCAAAGTCAGACAGAAATCATCAAGATTTTTCTGTAGATAATTTCAAAAAGATATTTGATATTTTAATAGAAAGAGGATTATTAGATTGTTATTTTACAGGTGGAGAAATATTTACAAGACCTGATTTTGAGGAAATGTATGTTTATGCCAAAAAGAAAGGGGTTTTAATATCATTATTGTCAAATATTACTTTATTGAATGAAAGACATATTGAATTGTTCAAAGAATATCCAGTTGAGATAATAAGTACATCTATGTATGGTTATTCTGAAAAATCTTATGAAGAGGTAACCGGTGTAAAAGGAAGTTATCGACAATTTATGAAATCTCTTGAAATGTTACAAAAAATAATATAAAATATGAATTAAAATTTGTGGCAATGAAACAAAATATTGATGATTTATATAAAGTGAGACAGTTTGGAAAGGAATTGGGGGTTCCAATGGTGGTTATTTTAGATGTACATCCAATGAGCGATGGTTGTATTGCTCCAATGTCCTTTCGTTTAACACCTGAAGAGGCTTTTGATTTTGATATAAAAGATGAAGGAAGAAGGGATTTTTGGAAAAATGTTGCTAAAGATATTTTGACAGGCGAAATTAAGATAAGGCCGCAGAGAACAATTGAAAGATTTGATGAAGGGTATTTATATCCATGTTCTATTGCTAATCAACATGTTTTTATTACATCAGATTACAAGATGCAAGGATGTGTTAGAGCTTCATATCGTAAATATGATTTAAAAAAAGGAAATTTTGATGAAGGTTGGAACTATCTACAAAAGGAATTTGTAGATAAAAAAGCATCTCTAAACTATAAATGTCATTCGTGTGATAATATTCGTTTTTGTGAACATTGTGTTGCTAATTTTAAATTAGCATATGATGATGAAGAAAAAGTAGATCCATTTTTCTGTAGAGTGGCTGAATTAAGACGAAAATTTGTAGATGATGAAATGAAAAGAATGTTACTTGATGAAACCCCAAGATAAAAGAGAGGATGTGAATAGTATATGGATATTAACGAAGAAATAAATTATACATGGCAGTTTGGTTGGGATAAAAAAGGATATGGAGAACCGAGACCAATTGTCAATAGGCTTTTAAGAGCAATAATTGAAAAAAATGTTGATGAAATGGAAAGTTTGTTTGATAAAGGAGCATCATTGGAAAAAATACATAGAGTTTCTTTTGAGAGAACATTATATTTTATATTAGATGATATAAATGTGATGCAAAGTTTAATTAAACATGGTTTTCAGGGTTTCTATGGATATTTTATGTCCTTTGAATGCATTGATAATGAGTCGTACTGTAAAAGGTTAACAGATCGAGCAGCAGAATTAAAAAATTATGATGTAATGGAATTATTAATTCAAAATGGATTTCATTATAATGGTAATTTTGATGAATATTGGTTTAAAAATGAAGAAATTTTGCCGATAAAAATATTATTGGAAAATGGGAGACCAAGAAATTATTTTGATGCCGAATGTAAAAAATATCCTAGAAGTGAAGTGACACAATTTATAAAAAATAATCCTTTTATAAGCAGGAAGACGATTTCTCTAGATCCTGATAAATACAGAGAAATACCAAAGCCTACATTAAAAAAAGTAGGTTTTTTGTTTCGTAACTCAATAGAAGAAGAAAATCATTTTTTAATGAGAGATTATGAAGATAGAATTGCAGCACAAGAACGATTAAAAAAGAAATTAGGGGAAGAGAAATGGACTGAATTTGTAGAAAATGAAAAATTTTGGGATAAAGAAGGTGGAAGAATATTGCGGGAAGTAGCACAAGAGGTAAAAAGAGAAGGGAAGAAGAGATAATTATAATATCTAAAATGTAGATTAAGGTGAAGAAATATGCGGAGAGAAGAGATAAAAAACTTGTTAAGTGCAACAGCGACATTACAGTATACGGTAATTAATACCGACAAAGGTATTTATAACTTACAACAGCAGATGGGGAAATTAGGCATAAAAAAAAGATATAAGCAAAATAAATTTGAGAAACCAGAAAAAGGAAGTTTAATATTTGGAACTTTTACTGGATTCTTTTCAGGAGTTGTTTCAAATTTTGTAGTTACAGGATATGGATTAGTAATTTTGTTATTACTTTGTATATTACAAATAATATTAATCACATTAAGTTTCTTAAATGATATTTTTGGCGGTGTAGGATATGGAGATCCTAAGTATGTTTGGGCTAATTTTTTACCTAAAATATTTTTTTATTTGTCTTGGCCTGTTCGTTATGTTGTAAATGAACTAGGATGGAATTTACCTATAGGAGAATTATCATATAAACATTTAGATTTTGGTATTGAACTAATTACTGATTTTTTTCAGTATGGAGTTTGGATTATTATTGAAATATGTATTATATTATTAATAGTGTGTTTGCTAGTTTGTGTATTAGGTGCAATTGTTGAAAAAATATCATATTCAGATCGTAAAAAGCAATATGAAAGAAATTTACTCAATGAACAAAGAAAAGAGCAGGAATTTTATAAAAGAGACAAAAAACGACTGGATGAAGAAAATATTAAAAAAATAGAAATTGAAAGAAAAGTACAGATTTTACAAAAACAGCGAAAAAAAGCAGAAAGTATTTTAGCAGAGATAAAATCTTTAAATATAATTCCAGTTGATTATTTTAAATTGGAAATTGTGTGTATCTTATATAAATATTTTCAAAATGGTAATGTTGATTCAATGAAAGAAGCAATAAATAAGTATGATTTAGAAAGTCGATTAGGGAGAATTGAAACAAAATTAGATAATATAATTCAAAATCAGAAATATATCTTAGAGGAAATTGAAGAAGCAAATAGTTTAATAGCAAATACATATAAAAAACAACAAGAAATACTTGACAGTAATCATAAAATCATTGCCCAAAATAATAGAATGATTGACCAAAGTCAAGAAAAAATAGAGTATTCAAGGCAGGCTTTAAAAGAGCAGAGATATATGTCTTATAATTTAGAAGCGTTGAATATCAGGCAAATATGTCAAAGAAATTATTAAAAAGAGTGAATTACTATGAAAAAACTAATATCGTATATTTTATGTGCTGTTATGATATCATCACTGACGGCCTGCGGAGGCAATTCCGCAGAGGAAACCAATAATACAGAAATCAATGAAGAAAAACAGTATGTGGAAGAAGCACAATTTACTGAATTTTTCAATTCTCCTGAAGCTTATAAGGGACAATCTATTAAATTCAACGGAGAAGTGTATCAGTTTGAACAGAGTTTGACTATGTTTGCCGATTTAATTTGCCATTCGTAATGCATACAGTTTCCGACCGCGAGCTGTGAGGAAGGACTATCTAAGACTTGTGGAAGGCAGGGAGCAGGATTGGAAAAGGGATGGCTCCCGTGCTTGCACGAAGGAGCAGATCTTTTTAATCCTGTAAAGCGTAGCTGAAACCGCTTTGCGGTTTCTCCCTGCTGATCAGAAAACGTTAGTAGTCCGAGTGAGGGTCGAGTCGGGAGGAACTGTATGAGAACGAATGGTATCGTCTGTTATATGAGAAACCTGTTATCACCTTTACAAATCCCCATTTCAACTTTCAATTCTCTCAATCACACATTGGTGTGTCTTAGTATCTTTTCAATTCCCTCTGATATCGTTTCGGCCTCCATATCAAGGGTTGCTTCCAGGAGATGATTGGATTCCTGTTGAAACTAAATCCATTCATTCCACCGGGTTTCCTCTACGGCGTCTGCCAGTTCGGTGCGTATCTCTTCATTGGGGATGAATGCCATCTGTTGTTTCTGGTCATAGCCAAGATATCCGAGATGGATGAGCAGTGTCAGCACATCATCTTTGTTTTTAAAAGTCACCATATCATTTTGGAAGGAGTTGACCCGCACTTTTACACTGCTGCCGGAGAGCATCGTCAGTATGGCTGCTTTCAGTCCGTCAAAGTTCATGTTGATTAAAGGGAGGATTGCTTCATAGCTTCCGGTCTGTGACCAGTAGCTCTGGAATTCTCCGCGGAGCATGAGGCTTACGACGGCGGTCGGGAGAAACATATTGATAAAAATAGATGGAAACATTTTGTTTTTTCTTTCACATAAATAAATTTCCTCAATTGAAATTCACTGGCGGGTATGTTATGATGGAACAGAAGTGCCGGGCATGGTAAAATATGCCGGGCGCCGGTAAAGACGTATCGCCTTTGTGACAGGCGGTACGGAACAAATACGATAGAAAAATAAGAGCGCGGAAGGAATGGAGTTCCTGAGAGAGAAAGGGATGCTGATGGGAGAAAGACAGCCGGTTTCTCTTTGGGAAGCGACAGAGATCCTCGCGCTCATCATACGGAGGTTTGGATATATGGAACAGTATAAGAAAGAGTTTATTGAGTTTATGATCGATTGTAACGTACTGAAGTTTGGTGATTTCGTGACGAAGAGCGGAAGAAAGACCCCGTTTTTTGTGAATACCGGTTTTTACCGGACGGGTTCTCAGCTGAAGAGACTGGGCGAGTATTACGCGCAGGCGATTAAGGATCAGTTTGGACTGGATTTTGATGTGCTTTTCGGACCGGCGTATAAGGGGATTCCGCTGTCTGTGGCAGCGACCATCGCCATTTCAGAGAAGTACGGAGAGGATATCCGTTACTGCAGCAACCGGAAAGAAGTGAAGGATCATGGAGATAAGGGTATCCTGCTTGGAAGTCCGATCCAGGATGGAGATGAGGTTGTGATCATCGAGGACGTGACGACAGCGGGCACTTCCATTCAGGAGACTCTGCCGATCGTGAAGGCACAGGGAGATGTGGATGTCATCGGTCTGGTGGTCTCTGTGGACCGGATGGAGAGAGGTCAGGGAGAGAAGAGCGCCCTGCAGGAGATCCGGGATACGTACGGATTTAAGACGACGGCTATTGTGACCATGGCGGAAGTTGTGGAACATTTGTATAATAAACCATATAAAGGTCAAATAATTATTAATGACGAGATTAAGGCTGCCATTGACGCTTATTATGAGCAGTATGGTGTAAAATAAGGAGGCTTGACGCTTTTATGAATGAAAAGGTTTTTAAGACTTTGAACCAGATTGGCGCTTCCGGGATCGTCGTTGGTATTCTCTGCATGGCTGTGGGGATCAGCCTGGGAGTGTTGACTATCATCAATGGTGCACGTGCGCTGTCAGCCAAAAAGAATATCATGATCTGAGTTCTGGCGGGCGGCAGCTCCGGGATCGGGCAGGCAGTGTTGCTGTGTGCGGATGCCGGGGATGCTGCCTTTTGCAACAGGTTGTATGACAGGTGTTCCTGCGTGCATTATATGATGGAAGGAAATGGATATATTGAAAAAAATAACCAGAAAGAGAATTGGCTCACTGAGTTTTTTCCTTTTGATCATATATGCCTGTGTTGTATTATATTTTGTATTGTTCAGTGACCGGCTGGGCCGGGTGGAAGGATACAGTACGTATCGGTATAATCTGATACCATTTGTAGAGATTCGTCGTTTTATCCTGTATCGGGATTATGTGAGCCGGGGGGCTTTCCTGCTGAATCTGGTGGGCAATCTGCTGGTATTTTTCCCGGTGGGGATGCTGGTTCCTCTGTGGAGGACGAAGAAGACCGGGTTTATCCGGATTCTGATCTATACATTTTTATTTACACTTTGTATTGAGACTCTGCAGCTGGTGACAAAGGTCGGCGTGTTTGATGTGGACGATCTGCTGATGAACACGCTGGGAGGACTGGCTGGCTGGCTCTGTTACTGTCTGGCGCTTCGGGTGTTCCGCTTTGTGCGGGCGCGCGGCCGGAAGAAGAGCAAAAAGAAAGAGGAATGAGAATATGATTTCAAGAAATGCATTGTCGTTTTCGGAAAAGAAGGTTTCCAGAAACGCGGTCATCACATTGATCATGGGAATTGTGGAACTCGTTGGATTTGTCATTTTGATGCTGATTTCCATTTTGAGCCGTGGAAATATGGGGATTGCCGGAGGACTGGTAGGATGCCTGCTGGTGATTCTGGCTTTTTTTGGTGTTATCTGGGGTGTGCTGAGCTATGATGATGTGAAAACGAATCAGAGATTTAAGATTTCAGGAATCTGTCTGAATGTCATTGTTATTTTTCTGGGTATCACATTAGTGATGTTGTGAGTGTGTGGCAGGAAGATACCACGAGGATCAGAGACAGAATTTGACGGGGAGGACAGGTAAGATATATGGATTACAGAATAGTATTAAAAGAAGAAAATGAGGCGGTAAGAGAGAGATTTGAGCTGGCGGCGGACCGCATCCGGGAGATCGCGTCTGCGAAGAATGCGGCGGTCAGTGGAGAGCTGGGAGAGTATTTTAAGAAGACGGCGGCTTTTCTCGAAAAGTGCAGAGCGATCTATGCGGCGGTGGAAGACGGGATTTTGGACCGCTGTACGCTGGAGGATCTGCAGCGGGAAAACCGGGAGTTTTATGAAGAGCTCTTTCCGGAAAATTATGAGACGTCTTACGCGAATCCCGCTTATGCCGTCAGGACGCTCGGAGAGGAATACGGACGGATCCTGAGCTTTTTGTACACGGAGCTTCGGTCGGAGCGCGTGTTTATTTTTGAGCAGAATCTCGAGAAGATGACCTTCCTCAATGAACTTTTTATCGAGAGTTACTGCATGTTTGAGAGCGGGGACGTCAGCTACCATCAGGTAAAGGATGTCATATACTGGTTCCTCTATGATTATGCGGAGGACTGGGTAGGCTGGCGTGTGAGGGAGATGTTTGACACATCCCTCTCGTTTGCCACGGACATTGTCATGGGAGCGGATCTCTCTGATATCCGTTATCTGTATTCCTATGGGGAGTACGTATCAGAAAATGAGATCCGTATGGCGCAGTACCTGAACAGTCTGCCGCAAAAAGAGATTGAGGAGATCGCATTTACATTTACTGACGGATATCGGGAGGGATTTGCGCTTAAAAATGTGGATCTCTCCAAAAAGAAAACGGTAAATATCCGCTACAATATCGGATTTGAGAGGATCATCCGCGCGGCGGTCTATCAGTTCAGAGAGCTGGGGCTGGAGCCGGTCATATACCGTGCGGCAGTCAATACATTAAACAAAAGACAGAATATCAAGGTGGGATACGTTTCCTCGAGTCCAAATGAGCAGTATGATTACGATCATCGCTTTGACAACGCGATCTATTTTGACAAGAGGATGCTGGACCGGAAACTGACCTGTATGCGGAAGGCGTATGAAGAATTTGCCGAGGAAGCGGAAGGATTTGCGGGACCGGCCTGCTTTGAGGTGTTCGGGGAGGTACCGTTTGAGCCGGTGAGCAAACCGGAGGCGTACCGTCTGAGCGAGAGACAGCAGAATCTTCTGACGGAATATTCCGCAGAGTCCAACGCGCTGATCAATGAATTCATTAACCAGGACGAGAGAAGTTTTACGATCATTGCCTATCCGCTGCCATCCATCGGCGAGAAGTTCGAGGAGATCTTTGAGGAAGTGCGGAAGGTCAACACGCTCGACAAGGAGAAATACAAAGAGATTCAGCAGAACATGATCCAGGTGCTGGATCGCTCCGCTTACGTGAAGATCATGGGACGGGGCAGCAATATGACGAATCTGACCATTGCTCTCATTGATCTTGAAGACCCGGAAACGCAGACCAAGTTCGAGAACTGTCTGGCAGATGTCAATATCCCGGTGGGCGAGGTGTTCACCTCTCCGCGTCTCAAGGGAACAAACGGTCTTTTGCATGTAGATAATGTGTACCTGAACGGGCTGTTCTATAAAAACCTGCGGCTGCAGTTTGAGGATGGCATGGTGACCGATTACTCCTGCAGTAATTTCCCGGATGAGGAAGAGGGTAGGAAGTTCATCAAGGAGAATCTTCTCTTTAACCGGGATACTCTTCCGATGGGAGAGTTTGCCATCGGAACGAACACGACAGCTTATGTGATGGCGGCAAAATATGATATCATGTCCAAGCTGCCGATACTCATTGCGGAGAAAATGGGACCGCATGTAGCGTTGGGAGATACCTGTTATTCCTATTGTGAGGATGTGCGGGTGTTCAATCCGGACGGCAGAGAGATCATGGCAAAGGACAACGAATGTTCCATTTTAAGAAAAGAGAATCCGAAAAAGGCATACTTTAACTGCCACACGGATATCACGATACCGTACGAGGCGCTGGGCCGCATCGTGGCGGTGAACAAAGACCGGGTGGAGGTGCCGATCATCCTGGACGGTCGTTTTGTGCTGGATGGTACGTTCCGGTTAAATGACCCGTTTGCCAGCGAGGAAGAGGAAGAACTGGAGATAAAAGGAACCTCCAGTGAACTGGTGGAAGAGATCCTGACGGAGGAAAGTGACGGCGACAGTGTCGAAGAGGAGAGCGGACAGTCGCTGTGAGAGGAAAAGCGTCAGACAGAGTGAAGAGAAAGAGGAGGGCTGATATGTTTCTTATCAGGAATGGAAGAGTCATGAACCCGGCCACCGGTATGGATATGGTGACGGATGTGTGGACAGAAGGAGGACGGATCGCCGGTTTTGGAAGCGGGGGAGCCGACTGGGAACCGGAGCAGGTGATCGATGCCTCCGGATGTATCGTTGCGCCGGGACTGGTGGATGTGCATGTACATTTTCGGGATCCCGGACTTACTTACAAAGAAGATCTGGAGACGGGAAGCGCCGCGGCGGCAGCGGGCGGCTATACGACGGTGGTCTGTATGGCGAACACGAAGCCGATCGTAGACTGCCCGGAAGTTCTGGACGATATTTTGGAGCGGGCAAAGGCTTTGCCGATCCATGTGAAACAGGCCTCCGCGGTCTCGAAAAGTTTTCAGGGAAAGGAACTGGTGGATTTTGAGGAGATGGCCCGCCACGGCGCCTGCGGCTTTACCGATGACGGTATCCCTCTCACGGATGCCGGTTTTATAAAAAAAGCGATGGAGATGGCGGCAAAGGTGGATATGCCGATCAGTCTTCACGAGGAGGACCCGACGCTGAACGAACTCAACGGGATCAATAAAGGGACGATCAGCGAGCAGATGGGACTGGGCGGCGCGCCGGCAGTCTCTGAGGATGTGATGGTAGCAAGGGATGTGATGCTTGCTCTGGAGACCGGCGCGAAGGTGGATATCCAGCACATTTCCTCGGGAAGATCGGTCGATCTGGTGCGCTATGCGAAGAGTAAGGGAGCGAAGGTGTACGCGGAAGCGACGCCGCACCACTTTACCCTGACGGAAGAGGACGTGCCAAACTACGGCACGATGTGCAAGATGAACCCGCCGGTGCGGACCAGCTGGGATAAGGCAAAGATCATCGAAGGACTCATGGACGGCACGATCGATATGATCGCCACCGACCATGCGCCGCACTCGGCAGAGGAGAAAGAGAGAGAGTTTGCCGCTGCGCCGAGCGGTATCATCGGACTGGAGACGGCGCTGGCGCTTGGAATCACCAATCTGGTGAAGAGAGGCTATCTGTCCATGATGGAACTTCTGACCAAAATGACGGTGAATCCGGCAAGACTGTATCAATTTGACTGCGGAGATATCTCCGAGGGGCGGCCGGCGGATCTGGTGATCTTTGATCCGGATGAGGTCTGGCAGGTGGAAAAGTTTGCGTCCAGGGCGAGCAATTCTCCGTTTCTGGGAGCGCAGCTTTGCGGAAAGGTGCATTATACCATCTGTGGCGGAAAGATCGTATACGGTAAATAGGACAAGGAACCGGGGACCCAAAGCCAGTGGGGAGAGAATCCGACGGAGATTTTGGCAGATTCGCAAGTATACAGAGAGATAAAAATATGCTAGAATGTACCAATGAGTTTTCCGGTGTGTGAAGGCGGACAGCGACCGCCGGCATACGGAGATGCGAAAGGAGATCAGGATGCTGGCTTCTTTTGCAAATGGAAAACAAAGGAAAAGAATATCTGGAGGGACAAGATGATTCAGGAATTAATTAAGAATATCAAAGACAAAGACGCTCCGATCGTTGTCGGTCTGGATCCGATGCTTTCCTATGTGCCGGAGCACATAAGAAAAGATGCCTTTGCCGCATATGGCGAGACGCTGGAGGGAGCGGCGGAAGCCATCTGGCAGTTTAACAAAGGTATCATCGATGCGACATACGATCTGATCCCGGCAGTGAAACCGCAGGTTGCCATGTATGAACAGTTTGGTATCCCGGGAATGCAGGCATTTAAGCGTACCTGCGACTATGCAAAGAGTAAAGGACTTGTCATCATCGGCGATATCAAGCGCGGCGATATCGGTTCCACCTCCGAGGCTTATGCCATCGGTCATGTGGGCAGAGTGCAGGTGGGAGAGAAGGTGTATTCTCCGTTTACCGAGGACTTTATCACGGTAAATCCTTACCTGGGTTCTGACGGAGTGAAGCCGTTTATCAAGGTGTGCAAAGAAGAAAAGAAGGGTATGTTCATTCTTGTGAAGACCTCCAACCCGTCCAGCGGGGAGTTTCAGGATCGTCTCATCGACGGACGTCCTCTGTATGAGATCGTGGCGGAAAAGGTGGCACAGTGGGGCGAAGAGCACATGGGTGAAGATTACAGCTATGTGGGAGCTGTTGTGGGCGCGACCTATCCGGAGATGGGCGCTGTGCTCCGCAAGCTGATGCCGAAAAACTATATTCTGGTGCCGGGATACGGCGCACAGGGAGGAACCGGAAAAGACCTGGCACCGTTCTTTAACGAGGATGGTCTGGGTGCGATCGTAAATTCCAGCCGCGGCATCATCTGCGCATACCAGAAGTCAGATGTGTACGGACCGGAGAATTTCGGGGACGCCAGCCGTCAGGCGGTTCTTGACATGAAGGAAGACCTGAAGAACGCCTTTGTAAAATAGTGAGAAACGGCACAGGACATGTGATATTTGCATAAATCACGAAGGCTTTTCAGTGAAAAAATAACCTTGTTACATTTATATCATATAGATTATATAGAAAGGAAGAAAAAACATGGCAAAAGTAGGTATTGTAATGGGAAGCGATTCCGACATGCCGATCATGAGCAAGGCAGCGGATATCTTAGAGGAACTGGGAATTGATTTTGAGATGACAGTCATCTCTGCGCACAGAGAGCCGGATGAGTTCTTTCAGTATGCAAAGTCTGCGGAAGAGAGAGGTTATAAGGTGATCATCGCGGGCGCCGGCAAGGCAGCGCATCTGCCGGGTATGTGCGCCGCTATCTTTCCGATGCCGGTGATCGGCGTTCCGATGAAGACCTCCGATCTTGGCGGTGTGGATTCTCTGTATTCCATCGTACAGATGCCGACCGGTATCCCGGTGGCTACGGTTGCCATCAACGGAGCGGCAAACGCAGGTATTCTTGCGGCGAAGATTCTTGCCACATCGGACGCCGCGCTGCTTGACAGATTAAAAGCATACTCTGAGAAGCTGAAAAATCAGGTCGTGGAGAAGGCGGACAAGCTGGCATCCATCGGATACAAAGAATATCTGAAACAGATGTAGAACAAGATACGTCAGAGAGGAAAGGAGTCTGTTATGGATTATAAGAACGCAGGCGTGGATATTGAGGCCGGCTATCAGTCGGTGGAACTGATGAAGGAACATGTAAAAAAGACCATGCGTCCGGAAGTGTTAGGCGGACTGGGAGGATTTTCCGGCGCCTTTTCTTTGAGCAAGATTAAGGAGATGGAGGAACCGGTTCTCTTATCCGGCACCGACGGCTGCGGCACGAAGGTGAAGCTTTCCATGATACTGGATAAGCATGATACCATCGGCATCGACTGTGTTGCCATGTGTGTCAACGATATTGCCTGCGCCGGAGGTGAGCCTCTGTTTTTCCTGGATTACATTGCCTGCGGCAAGAATTATCCGGAAAAGATCGCATCCATCGTAAAGGGCGTGGCAGAAGGCTGCCTGCAGTCCGAGGCGGCGCTGATCGGCGGAGAGACTGCGGAGCATCCGGGTCTGATGGAAGAGGATGAGTACGATCTGGCAGGATTTGCTGTGGGCGTCTGTGACAGAAAAGATATGATCACCGGAGAAAATATCAAAGCCGGTGACGTGCTGGTAGGTATCGCCTCCTCCGGTGTGCACAGCAACGGATATTCTCTCGTGCGAAAAGTGTTCCCGATGGAGAAAGAGGCGCTGAATGAATATAAAGAAGAGCTTGGTATGACGCTCGGTGAGGCGCTGCTCACTCCGACCAGAATTTATGTGAAGGCATTAAAGGCAGTGAAAGCCGCCGGCATCGTCATCAAGGGATGCAGTCATATCACCGGCGGTGGATTTTATGAGAATATTCCGCGGATGCTGCCGGAAGGCGTGCGTGCGGTCGTGGATAAGAACAGTTATGAGGTACCAGCCATCTTCCGTCTCCTGGCAAAAGAGGGAGAGATCGCGGAAGAGATGATGTACAACACGTACAACATGGGAATCGGTATGATGCTGGCTCTGGATGCGGCAGATGCCGATCGGGCAGTGCAGGCGCTGACGGACGCCGGAGAAAAAGCATGGATCGTCGGAAAAGTGGAAGCTGGAGAAAAGGGAGTGACCATATGTTAAAACTTGCGGTTCTTGTATCCGGCGGCGGGACGAACCTGCAGGCGATCATGGATTCCATTGACGACGGCAGGATCACCAACGCGCAGATTTCCGTAGTCATCAGTAACAACGCGGGCGCTTATGCGCTCACGCGTGCCAGAAACTATGGAGTGGAAGCGCTGCTGTTGTCACCGAAGAGCTTTGATACAAGAGAAGAGTTTAATGAGAAGCTGCTGGAGGCGCTGCGGGAGAGAGAGATCGATCTTGTGGTGCTGGCCGGCTATCTGGTCGTCGTTCCTCCGTGTGTCATCGAGGAGTACGAGAACCGGATCATCAACATCCATCCGTCGCTGATTCCGTCTTTCTGCGGAACGGGATGCTACGGTCTGCATGTCCATGAAAAAGCCCTGGCGCGGGGCGTGCGGGTTTCCGGCGCCACAGTGCACTTTGTGGATGAGGGGACGGACACCGGACCGATCATCCTGCAGAAGCCGGTGATGGTGGAGCAGGACGATACGCCGGAGGTATTGCAGAAGAGGATCATGGAACAGGCGGAATGGGTGATCCTGCCAAAGGCCATTGACCTCATTGCCAACGGAAAGGTACATGTGGACGGACGAAAGGTTACCATAGACGAGTAAGGGAGGACGCAGGATGAAAGTATTAATAGTTGGAAGCGGCGGAAGAGAACATGCCATCGCGTGGGCAGTTGCCAAGAGTGATAAAGTCGATAAGATTTACTGTGCGCCGGGAAATGCAGGCATCGCGGAGTACGCGGAATGCGTGGATATCGGAGCCATGGAGTTTGAAAAACTGGCGGCGTTCGCAAAAGAAAATGCGATCGACCTGACGATCATCGGAATGGACGACCCGCTGGTGGGCGGTATTGTGGATGTCTTTGAGGCAGAAGGACTGCGTGTCTTCGGTCCGCGTAAAAATGCGGCGATCATCGAGGGCTCCAAAGCATTTTCCAAGGATCTGATGAAGAAATACCACATTCCGACGGCAGCCTACGAGAACTTTACTTCCAAAGAAGAAGCCCTCGCTTATCTGGAGACTGCCAAAATGCCGATCGTGCTGAAGGCGGACGGACTGGCTCTCGGCAAAGGCGTGCTCATCTGCAATACGCTGGAGGAAGCAAAAGAAGGCGTTAAGACCATCATGGAGGAGAAGAAGTTTGGCGATGCCGGCAACAAGATGGTCATTGAAGAGTTTATGACGGGAAGAGAAGTATCCGTTCTGGCTTTCTGCGACGGAAAAACGGTTAAATGTATGACCAGCGCCCAGGATCACAAGAGAGCCGGGGACGGAGATACCGGACTGAACACCGGCGGTATGGGAACCTTCTCTCCGAGCCCGTTTTATACAAAAGAAGTGCAGGACTTCTGTGAAAAACACATTTATCAGCCGACCATGGACGCCATGGCAGCGGAAGGACGTCCGTTCGTGGGCGTGCTCTTTACCGGTCTGATGCTCACCGAAGACGGTCCGAAGGTGCTGGAATACAATGCCCGCTTCGGCGACCCGGAGGCGCAGGTTGTGCTGCCGAGGATGAAAAACGATATCATTGACGTGATGGAAGCCTGCATCGACGGACGACTGGATGAGATTGACCTGCAGTTTGAGGACAATGCGGCAGTCTGCGTTGTACTGGCTTCTGACGGGTATCCGGTTTCCTATGAGAAAGGTTTTGTCATTGAAGGTCTGGAGAACTTCAAAGATAAGGACGGATATTATTGTTTCCATGCCGGTACCAAAATGACCGATAAAGGCATCGTCACCAACGGCGGCCGGGTGCTTGGCATCACTGCCAAGGGAGCAGACCTGAAAGAGGCGAGAAAAAATGCCTACGCTGCTACCGAGTGGGTGAACTTTGCGAACAAGTACATGCGGCATGACATCGGCAAAGCCATCGACGAGGCGTGAGCATGACGTCGGCAAAGCCATCCGTGGGATGGGAACAGGCGGCCGGAAAAAAGCACAGCGATTTCAAAAGGGGACTCCGTGACGGAATCCCCATTTGTCTGGGCTATTTTGCCGTATCCTTCGCTTTTGGCATTCTGGCGGTGGACAGCGGATGCACGGTTCTGGAAGCAACACTGATCTCGCTCACCAATCTGACCTCCGCCGGGCAGTTTGCCGGGTTGACGGTCATTGCGCAGGCGGGAAGTCTTCTGGAGACAGCAGTGACGCAGCTTGTGATCAATGCCCGGTATATGCTCATGTCCATTGCGCTTTCTCAGAAAGTGGACGAGGACGTTCACGGTATCTGGCGGTGGATCCTCGGTTATGGCGTCACCGATGAGATTTTTGCGGCGGCGATCCAGAGCGAGGGACCGGTGCGAAAAGGCTATTTTGGCGGACTGATGCTCCTGCCCGTTGCGGGATGGACGGCAGGTACTTTCCTCGGGGCCTTTCTCGGAAACATCCTTCCGGAGATTCTCACCAATGCGCTGGGCGTGGCGCTTTACGGCATGTTTATCGCCGTATTTGTGCCAAAATCAGTGGAGGACAGGCACGTCTGCATTACGGTGCTTCTGGCAGTCGCCATCAGCGTTCTGCTTAACTTTGTGCCGGCGTTTGCCGGGATCTCCAGCGGATTTGCGATCATCCTCTGCGCAGTCATCGCCTCGGCAGTGGGGGCGGTGTTCTTCCCTGTGGAAGAAGCGCAGTGAAAAATCAGTTTGTGAAGGAGGGAGCGCAGATGGATTTTATGGAATTTCTGCCGTATCTGATCGTGATGGCAGGAGTCACTTATCTGATCCGGGTCATCCCACTTGTTCTGGTGAAGAAAAAAATAAAGAACCGGATGCTGAATTCATTTTTATATTATATTCCTTATACTGTCCTGGCGGCGATGACATTTCCGGCCATCCTGCAGGCCACCGGGACGCTCGTTTCCGCTGTGGCGGGACTGATCGTGGCCGTATGGCTGGCATTTCGCCGCCAGAGTCTTATCATCGTGGCGGCGGGAGCCTGCGCGGCAGTGCTGATTGCGGAACTTATCATAAATATCTTGTAAATATATCCATAAAAAGGGGGCGGACAGACAGTGAACACCATGGTGAGACCAGATATGATTTTTGACGGAATAGAAGTTCGCTCCAAGGAAGAGGCGTTAAAGGTTATCAGTCATCTGTGCGCAAAGAAAAACGTGGCCCGGGAAGTTCTCCTGTTTCAGGCATTTCAGGAAAGAGAGAACATGTATTCCACGGGTTTTGGGGACGGCATTGCCATCCCGCATGCCAGAGTCCGGGGACTTACGGAGCCGGTATTTGCGCTGGTCCGTTTTGCCGTGCCGGTCGAATGGGAGGCAGTGGACGGGCAGCCGGTAGATCTGGCTGTGGTCGCTGTGACGCCGGCGGAGCCGGAGCAGGACAGCCATCTTCCGATGCTTGCCATGCTGGCGCGGAAACTGATGAATGAAAAATTTGTCGAAGGACTCAGACTGTGCAGAAACCGGTCGCAGCTTTACTATTATATGATGCGTGAGATGAGATAGGAGGAAATGCAGTGAAGATCGCGGGCGTTACCAAATGTCCCACGGGCATCGCCCATACCTATATGGCGGCGGAACGTCTGGAGGTGACGGGGAAAAAACTGGGACATGAAATGTACGTGGAGACCCAGGGGTCACAGGGAACGGAAAATATGCTTACGGACAGAGAAATCGAGGAAGCGGATTATGTCATCATCGCTGCGGATATCGCCGTGGACGGAACGGAACGTTTTGTCGGAAAAAAGGTGTTCCGGACGCCCATCAAACCGGTTCTGCGGGATACGGAGAAGATATTTCGGGATATGGAAGAAAAGGCAGAAGTGATGGCGCCGGCGTTTCCTGAAGAAGGGAGAACGCCGGTATTTTCTTTTTCTGCGGAAAAAGGAAGAGAGCAGTCGGAGATGCTGCGGCAGCTGATGAACGGGGCCTCTTACATGATCCCCTTTGTGGTAGTGGGCGGTCTTTTTATCGCGCTGGCGCAGTCCTTTGCCGGGGAGAGTTCCTCTTCCGGTCTGTTTATTAATTCGGTATTCTGGGACAAGGTGCATAAGATCGGTTATCTGGCTTTTGAATTGATGTATCCGATCCTGTCTGGCTTCCTCGCCTTTTCCATTGCGGGAAGGGCAGCGCTGGCGCCGGCGATGATCGGGGCGATGATCGTGACGAACGGGGAGCTTTTGGGAACCGGGGAGGGGACCGGCTTTCTGGGATGCATCGTGGTGGGCTATGTCGTAGGATACCTGGTCCGGTGGATGAATACCTGGAAGACGCCGAAGGCGTTAAAGCCGATGATGCCCATCTTTATCATTCCGCTCTCCGGCGTCAGCCTTGTGTCGGTTCTTTTTATTTTTGTTTTAGGGCAGCCCATCGCCTCCCTTATGCGGAGTCTGAACAGTTTGCTCGTCTATCTGGCGGACAGTTCCTCGACGGCGCTCCTGCTCGGTCTGGTACTCGGCGCCATGATCGGGGTGGATATGGGAGGGCCGATCAATAAAATGGCGTTCTTCTTCGGTGTGGCTTCCATCGCGGAGGGTAATCTCCGGATCATGGGCATCGCATCCTCTTCCATCGCAGTCGCGCCCCTTTCCATGGGGGTGGCGGCGATGATCGGGGTCAGCCGTTTTTCCGGCGAGGAGAGGGGAATGGGAATCTATACTGTACTGATGGGGATTCTGGGCATCAGTGAGGGGGCGATCCCTTTTGCAACGTCGGACCCGAAGCATGTGATTCCTTCTGTTGTCACCGGTTCCGCTGTGGCGGGAGCGGCGGCAGCGCTCACAGGGGTCACCTCGGCAGCGCCGCACGGAGGTCCTATCGTGGGCTTTCTCGGAGCGACGAACCATCTGATGCTTTACTTGCTCTGCATATTCGCCGGGACGGCGGTTTCCACCGCCATGGTGCTTTTCCTCAAAAAGAAAAGCCGATGAGGATTCTTTCCTGAAAAAATGCCATGAGAGTCTGAAAAAAATAAAAAAAAACTCTCACTTTTTTGCAAAAAATGTGAAAAAAAGCTTGCAAAAAAATCGTAATTATGATGAAATAAATTTGTAAGTTAAGCACATGTTTTTGTCAGAGAAAGAAAAAACAATGAGTTTTATCTTACGAACATTTCTGTTAAATTGGAGAGGTGATGTGAGGTCATGAAGTTTACAAAACGAGATATGGAAATACTCGGATATCTGAAGGATTACGCGGAAGTGGAGCTTGACGCCATGGCCGATTATCTGGAAGTGTCCGTGAAGACTCTCAGGAATCATCTCAGAGATTTATCGGAGGAGATGGAGGAATACGGCGTCACGATTCAGTTCCTGTCCGGAAACCAGGTACGGATTCACGGGCGGGAGAAGTTTATCGATGTACTGAACATGAGCATCCCCCGTTTTGAGCTGGAGTTTGAGAGGCGGTTTCTTCTGTTGCTCACGCTCCATGATAATTTTCTGATTATCCAGGATATTGCCGACCAGCTTCTGGTGAGCAAGTCCTACGCGGAGAAGCAGTTGTCCGCCATTATGAAGAAGTATCCCGATGATATCCAGTCGCAGAGACATTATGGCATCCGCTATGCGGGGCCGCAGGATAAAAGACGGGCGCTCTTTGTCAAGATTTTGTTTCCATATCTGTATGGAGAGGACTATGAGGCGGCGCTTCGGCAGTTCCATGAACTGCATTTCCCGATTCTGGACTATTTTACAAAGAACCAGATGAGACGGGCGAAGGAAGCGCTTCAGATGTTCGGACATCTGGAATGGTTTCGCTTTACGGATGAATCCCTGCAGCAGATATTTTTATATGTGCTGTTTTTGGCACGTCATGCGGACAGCGATAATCCGGAAAGACCGAACAACCGGGAGCAGGAATACCTGGACGAGATCGAATTTGAGGGGCTGCTCGCCTGGATTGGAGAACTCTGCCGCAGGCTGCGTCTTCCTGATTCGGAAGAGGAGGTCCGGCATCTGTATTTTCTTCTTTTGTCTCTGCGTAAGCAGAAGATCAATGACGGGGAACAGATCATGGAGAAAATGTCCAGTCCGGTCCGGGAGATTCTTCATGGCATCAAAGAGAGACTTCAGATAGATTTGAGTCAGGATGAAGAGCTGATACAGGGACTCTCCGGTCACCTGTACACCTCAGTGCTGCGGGGCAGCAGTATGGAAGTGGAGTCGGATTTTTATATGATCACTTCCATGAAGCGTCAGTATCCTTTTGGATTTGAGATGGCGGCCATCGCGGCGGATTACATTTCTGATATTTATAATCTGTCCATGAAGGATAACGACCTCATTTATCTGGCAATCCATTTTCAGGCGGCCATAGAGAGGATCAAAGACCGGGAGGAAAAGACACGGATCGTGATCGTGTGTCATTTCGGCGCGGCGGCGGCGCGGCTCATTCAGTCGAAGCTGGAGCGCAGGATCGCCGATGTGAAGGTGACCGAGATGTATTCTCTTCAGGAGTTTTCCCAGCAGGATAAGGTGGACTGCGACTGTATCGTGACCACAGAGCGGCTGATAAGGACAGAGCTGCCGGTGGTGTATATCTCCATGGCTCTTCCGGAGCGGGAGATCAAGAAGGTCAGCGAGTGTATCCGGGAGATTCAGGTGACCCGCCTTTTGAAAATGAATATTCTGGAGGCAATCATCGTGCCCATAGACGCCCGGAACGTTTTGTCGGCCATTGAGGCGATGGTTCGTCCGCTGGCGGAGGAAGGATATGTGGCAGAAGGATATCTGCAGAGTGTGCTGGAGCGGGAGGAGATCTCCCCGACCAGTATGTGCCACATTGCCATGCCGCACGGGAATCCGTCTCTGGTGGATTCCACGAGACTGGTGATCGGCAGGATGAAGAGTCCGCTGGACTGGGATGGAGCGAAGGTGTACTGCGCGTTTCTCTTTGCTGCGTCTGCCGATGTGTTGAAGGTCAGACCGATGACCTTTCATACCTTCTACCGGGTGCTTGCCAGTCCGGATGTGGAGGAAAAGATCAGAAAGCTTCAGGCGGAGAATTCTCTGCCGGATGAGGTATTCAGACAGAGACTGTTTCAAATTTTTCAAATTTTGAGATAGATATTGAATGATTTCTAACAGGAGAGAAAGGATGTGATTAACAAATGGTAGGAATTATTCTTGCAACCCATGGTAATTTTGCTACGGGTATCCTGCAGTCAGCGTCCATGATTTTCGGTGAACAGCCGAATGTGGCAGCGGTCACACTGCAGCCGAGCGAAGGTCCGGATGATGTGAGAAGGAAAATGGAAGAAGCCGTTGCCTCCTTTGAAGATCCGGAACAGGTGCTGATCCTTGTTGATTTATGGGGTGGCACTCCATTCAATCAGTCCAACGGTCTTATCGCCGGACACGAAGATAAGTGGGCTATTGTTGCCGGCCTCAATCTTCCGATGCTGATTGACGCATACGCTTCCCGTATGATGATGGATACTGCTCACGAGCTTGCCGTTCAGATTTCCGGCAGCGCAAAAGAAGGCGTCCGTATTTATCCGGAGTCTCTGGAGCCGAAGGAAGAAAAGAAAGCGGCGGCAGCAGCTTCCGACGGTCAGCCTACAGGCGCTCTGCCTGAGGGAACCGTAGTGGGCGACGGTAAGATCAAATACGTACTGGCACGTATCGACTCCCGTCTGCTTCACGGACAGGTGGCAACCGCATGGACCAAGACCACCAATCCGAACCGTATCATCGTTGTATCCGATGGTGTTGCTCATGACAATCTGCGTAAGAGCATGATCACAGAAGCAGCGCCTCCGGGAGTAAAGGCAAACGTAGTGCCGATCGGCAAGATGATCCAGGTAGCCAAGGATCCTCGTTTTGGCAACACCAAAGCACTGCTTCTCTTTGAGACACCGCAGGATGCGCTCGCAGCCATCAAGGGCGGCGTGGATATCAAAGAGCTGAACATCGGTTCCATGGCGCACTCTGTTGGCAAAGTGGCTGTCAGCAAGGTACTGTCTTTAGGAAAAGAAGATGTGGAGACTTTTGAGGAGCTCAAAAAGCTCGGCATCACATTCGATGTCCGCAAGGTTCCTAGTGATTCCAAGGACAACATGGATGCCATCATCGAAAAAGCAAAAGCTGAGCTTGGCTGCTAGAGTTCAGTGAAATAGTATAGGAGGAAAAGTATATGTCAATTATTTCAATCATTTTAGTTGTAATAGTTGCCTTTCTCGCCGGTATGGAGGGTATTCTGGATGAATTCCAGTTCCATCAGCCGCTGGTAGCTTGTACATTAATTGGTCTTGTTACCGGCAATCTGGAAGCCGGTATCATTCTGGGCGGAACGCTCCAGATGATCGCTCTTGGATGGGCAAACATTGGTGCTGCCGTTGCACCGGATGCTGCGCTTGCTTCCGTGGCATCTGCGATCATCCTGGCTCTTGGCGGACAGGGTGTAGACGGCGTTGGTACTGCCATCGCAGTGGCAATCCCGCTGGCAGTGGCAGGTCTGTTCTTAACAATGATCGTTCGTACTCTTTCCGTGGTATGTGCACACCGTATGGATGCAGCCGCTGAAAAGGGAAGCTTCGCAGGCGTTGAGTTATGGCACATCATCGCTGTCATCATGCAGGGTCTTCGTATCGCGATCCCGGCAGCAGCTCTGCTGGCAATCCCGACAGAGACTGTACAGGGATTCCTGGAGTCCATGCCTGCATGGCTGACAGACGGTATGTCTATCGGTGGTGGTATGGTTGTTGCCGTAGGTTACGCAATGGTTATCAACATGATGGCTACGAAGGAAGTATGGCCTTTCTTCATCATCGGTTTCTGTCTGGCAGCAATTTCCGACCTGACTCTGATTGCCCTTGGTGCGATCGCGCTTTGTATGGCACTCATCTACATTAAGTTATCCGAAAGCGGCGGTTCAGGAAACGGCGGCGGTGGCGGAAACGTCGGAGATCCGCTTGATGATATCCTGAATGATTATTGATGGTAAGGGAGGTATAGAAATGGCAGAAAAAATTACATTATCCAAAAAAGATCGTCTCGCTGTCGCATGGCGTTCCACCTTCCTTCAGGGTTCCTGGAACTATGAACGTATGCAGAACGGCGGCTGGTGTTTCGCTATGATCCCTGCGATCAAAAAGCTGTACACCAATAAAGAAGATCAGAAGGCGGCTTTAAAACGTCATCTGGAGTTCTTTAATACACATCCTTATCTGGCTTCACCTATCCTTGGTGTTACCCTTGCTCTGGAAGAAGAAAGAGCAAACGGCGCAAAGGTAGACGACGCAGCGATCCAGGGTGTTAAAGTCGGTATGATGGGACCTCTGGCCGGTGTCGGCGACCCGGTATTCTGGTTTACCGTACGTCCTATGCTCGGTGCGCTCGGCGCATCCCTGGCCATGGGCGGAAGTATCCTCGGACCGATTTTATTCTTCGTATTATGGAACGTGATCCGTTGGGCATTCATGTGGTATACACAGGAATTTGGTTACAAGGCAGGAAGCAAGATTTCCGAAGACCTTTCCGGCGGTCTGCTTCAGAAAGTGACCAAAACCGCATCCATCCTTGGTATGTTCGTACTTGGTTCTCTGGTAGAACGTTGGGTAACGATCAACTTTACTCCGGTTGTTTCCAAAGTACAGCTCAGCGAAGGTGCTTACATTGACTGGGAGAGCCTGCCTGCAGGAGCAGAAGGCATCCGCACTGCTTTAGAGCAGTTCTCTTCAGGACTTTCTCTCTCACCGGAACAGATCACAACTTTACAGGACAACCTGAATTCTCTGATTCCAGGATTTGCACCATTACTGCTTACCCTGCTCTGTATGTGGTTATTGAAGAAAAACGTTTCTCCAATCATCATCATCATCGGATTATTCATCGTTGGTATCGTAGGACATGTGATCGGACTTCTGTAATCAACGGATAAAAAGATAATGATAGGGCTGTCGCAAAGCGGCTGCTGCACGGAAGATTTGCCTTACGGCGAACTCTGCTGTTGCGGTGGGCTGTCTGTGTGACAGCCCTATATGAGTATATGGAGGAAAAGGATATGGCACAGTCTCTTAACACGAAGGTGGATCTGGTCATGAAGGCCACTTCCTTTCACAGTATGAATAACTACGGCAATATTATGATCGGGGACCGGGGGTTTGAATATTACAATGAGCGGAAAGTAAGCGACTATATCCAGATTCCGTGGGAGGAAGTCGATTACGTCATTGCCTCGGTAATGTTTAAGGGAAAATACATCCCTCGTTTTGCCATTCAGACGAAGAGGAATGGCACATTTACATTTTCGGCAAACAAGACAAAAGAGCTGCTGCGGGCCATGCGTCCGTACGTTCCATCAGAGCGTATGGTGCGCTCTTTAAGCTTTTTTGATGTGTTAAAACGCTCGTTTAAGAACATTTTCAGTAAAAAGAAGAAATAAAGGCGGCATGTCCGCTCTGTCATGATAGACGCAGCAGAATGCGTCAGATGGAGGAATTATGGGAATCTTAAAATTAAAACCAAGCGGAAAAGATTATATCTGGGGCGGCAGAAGACTGGCAGACGAGTACGGCAAGGAGATTCAGGGTGGTATCCTTGCGGAGACCTGGGAGTTATCCTGCCATCCGGACGGACCGTCCTATATTACAAACGGCAGCGATGCGGGCAAAACGCTGCGACAGTACATTGAAGAAAACGGCAGGGAAGTGCTCGGGACGAACTGCGCCCGTTTTGAGGATTTTCCGATTCTTGTAAAGTTTATTGACGCGCAGGATAATCTCTCGATCCAGGTGCATCCGGATAACGCGTATGCGCTGGAACATGAGGGACAGTATGGCAAGACAGAGATGTGGTATGTGATGGATGCCGATGAGGGAGCCTTCCTGTACCATGGATTTGAAAGGGAGATCAGCCGGGAAGAGTTTGCAAAGCGCATTGAGGAAGACACTCTTCTGGAAGTACTCCACAAGGTACCGGTACAAAAAGGCGACGTTCTCTTTATCGAGGCGGGGACCATCCATGCCATCGGCAAGGGCATTCTGGTGGCAGAGATCCAGCAGAACTCCAACGTCACTTACCGGGTTTACGACTACGGCAGAGTCGGCAAAGACGGCAAAAAGAGAGAACTGCATGTGGACAAGGCGCTTGATGTGACAAAGCGCGCTCCGGTGAGCAAAGACGGCAGCCACTATCCACATATCGCGGACTGTGGCTATTTTACCGTAGATAAACTGAATCTGGACGGTACGACTATGGAAAAAATGAGCGGACGTGTCACAGACGCTTCTTTCCTGAGTATTCTCGTCCTTGACGGCAGGGGAAGCATCTCCTGTGGTGATGAGACCGTAGAATACAAAAAAGGAGACAGCATCTTCCTGCCGGCCGGCAGCGGCGCCTACACTGTAGAAGGAGTGTGTGATGCACTGGTCACAACGATACGGGCAGAAGCATAAGGATACAGCGACAATACAGCGACGCATAAATCTGGTCTGCGGTTTTTAACGCTGCATTTGCAGATACTTCTGGCGGGTTGCCAGCCCTCCCCGTATATGACGTTCTGATTTATTGACCTCCAGAATATCCCGGACTTCCTCTGCCAGATGGTGGTCGATCTGCGGGAGCCGTTCTGTGAGGTCTTTATGTACGGTGGACTTGGAAATGCCGAACTTTCTGGCAGTGGAGCGGACCGTAGAACTGTGGTCGATGGTGTAATGAGCGATAGAAAGAATCCTGTTTTCCATATATTGTTTCATGATAAGCGAAACTCCGATGAATTTGATACAGTCTATGCTTGTAAGAACTGTCCTATGACAGGGAGAATGGAGTTTTGGGGAAGACCCTGCGGCGCCTGTAACACACAGTCGTCATGGCGGATACTGTGCATGGAAAACAGAGAACATGGCGAACAGAAGACACGAAAAAAGGCATCGCTTAGATGGCTGAATAAGCGATGCCTTCTGTCGTCAACCAACCGGAAAAAGGAGGAGTACCGGTGGTCAGGTAATTGAAACGTTGAGAAGTAGTTGAAATTGATTTCATCTACTGTGATTATAGTATAACACGTTTTCAGAAAAAATCTATACACCAGTTTGACAAAAAATGAATATAAAATTAAGAAATAGCAAGCATAATTGACAAAATGAACCGGTTGACATCACAATATATTACTGATATACTAGACGCAGTGAAAAAAGCAAAAGTCTTTGAACAAAAGTAGTACCTTTCATCAGGAACATGACAGAGAGTCGGGCAGGTGAGAGCCGATATGGGACGAGAAGGGGAATGGATTTGGGAGATGCAAGGTGAAGTAACAGTAGCTGACGCCGCGTCCTCGCGTTACAGGGGTATGATATCGACCGGCAGGTCCGTATCAGAATCAGAGTGAATACTATGGCAGGCTTTCCGTTCTGGCCGGTATGTCCGGAGAGGGCAGAGGCAGACAGGGCGCACGGCGATGTCATAGGATTAATAAGGGTGGCACCGCGGAATCTTCGTCCCTGACTTACATTATGTAAGTCAGGGATTTTTTTGTTGGAAAAAATCCGGACAGCGGGAGTGCGAAGCACGCAGCCATCTGTTTTCCAACAAAAATATTCTGCGGAAAAAATCCGGACAGCATCTCCTCACAAGGGAAAGGAGCAGCCATGAAACGAATCCTGAAAGTATACAGCAAGACCGTCAGTATCCTGACGGAGACAGCAGTGGATATTTATAAAAATTATGTCGGGGACAGTACAGGCTTTCTTCTGGAAAGCTATGACAAAAACTATGACCGGTATGTTTTCCTGGGGAAGAACCCGGAAGCGGTGCTGCGCACGGTGGATGGACAGCTTACTGTCTGCGGGAGGGACGGAAGTCGGCATTCTCTGCCGGGAAACCCGGCAGAGGCGTTGAAAGATTATGTGAACAGCTTCGAGATCCTCGGAGAGGGTGCGGCGATTCCTTTTTCCGGAGGTCTCGTGGGCGCGCTCGGTTATGATTTCGTCCGGTACACAGAAGATCTGCCCGATGAGAACCCGGATGAGATTGGTATCGGGACCATCCAGCTAATGCAGGTGACAGAGTTCCTTTCCATTGACCATGTGGCGGAGACGATGACGGCCATCGTTCTGGAAGAGGACGGCGAAGAGGGAGAAAAAAGGGCGGCCCGGCGGCTGCGGGAGATGTTAGAAGAGGCGCAGAGAGTAACCACCGCACCGGAACAACAGCATGTGCCGGGAAATACTATGGCGGTGGAGCGAAACGATAGCCCGGAAGCCGCCGGAGCGGCCGATCAGTCACAGAAACCGGAATCTCTGCCGCCGGACGGCCGGATCGTCAGGCAGTCGGATACGCTGGAAGATTATTGCCGCAAAGTAGAAAAGATCAAAGAATACATCCGTGAGGGACATATTTTCCAGACGGTGCTCTCGCAGCGCTGGACGATTGAGACCGGGCAGGATGGATTTGCGCTCTATCAGCAGCTGCGGCAGTTGAATCCTTCGCCGTACCTGTATTATTTCCGGTTTGATGACTTTGAGATCATCGGCAGTTCTCCGGAAATGATCGTGAAGCAGAAAGACGGTATTGTCACCACCTGCCCGATCGCGGGAACAAGACCGAGAGGAAAAGATGCGGCTGAGGACAAACGGCTGGAAGAGAGCCTGTACGCAGACCCGAAGGAGAAGGCGGAACATGTGATGCTGGTGGATCTGGCGAGAAACGATATGGGGCGGATCGCCCGGTTTGGCAGCGTAAAGGTGAAAGATTTCATGCATATCCAGCGTTATTCGCATGTGATGCATCTGGTATCCTTTGTGGAAGGACAGAAAAAACCGGAGTACGGGTCGGTCGATCTGATTCGTTCCTTTCTGCCGGCGGGCACGCTGAGCGGAGCGCCGAAGGTGCGTGCCATGGAGATCATCGATGAACTTGAGACCGCGCGACGGGGACTGTACGGCGGCGCGGTGGGATATATCGACTTTGGCGGTAATCTGGATTTCTGCATCACCATCCGCACGATGATAAAAAAAGGAAGCCGGGTGTATATTCAGGCGGGAGCCGGCATTGTCGCTGACAGCGATCCGGAACGGGAATACAGTGAGTGCTGCAACAAGGTGCGGGCGCTGGCAAAAATACTGGTGAAGGAGGATGCGCTTTGATACTGTTGATTGATAACTACGATTCATTTACTTATAACCTGTACCAGTATATGGGAATCTTTCGAAGTGATATTCAGGTCGTTCGAAATGATAAGATTACTGTGGAGGAGATACACAGGATGAAACCTGAGTGCCTGGTGCTTTCTCCCGGGCCAAAAAGCCCGGCGGAAGCAGGAATCTGTCTTGAGGCCGTGCGGGAATTTTACGATAAGATCCCCATTCTGGGCATCTGTCTGGGACATCAGAGTATCGGAGCAGCCTTTGGCGCCAGAATCATCCATGCGAAAGAGCTGATGCATGGAAAGCAGTCCGTCATCACCCACGGCGGCTGCGGGATTTTTCAGGGGATTCCAAGCCCTGTCCGGGTGGCGAGATACCACTCTCTGTCGGTGAATGAGAAGACGCTCCCGCCGGAGTTTACAGTCCTCGCCAGAGCGGAAGATGGTGAGATCATGGCGATGGAGCACCGGCAGTATCCGGTCATCGGCATACAGTTTCATCCGGAATCCGTATTCACAGACCACGGAAAGAAAATGATAGAGAATTTTCTGAATATACAGCAGATCAGACGGGAAACAAACGGATCCGGGAACGATCTCCGGTCAGGAAGGTTGGACAGGAAATAAAAAATAAGAAGAAATGGAGGACGAGAAAATGATACTGGATACCATTGTTGAAGATAAAAAGAAGCGGCTGAAAGAACACAAGGCAGCTGTGTCGGAAGAACAAATGCGCCGGCTGGCACTGGCATCGGAGAGAAAAAGCATTTCCTTCCATGATGCGCTGGCAAAAGACGGTCTGTCGATCATCGGTGAATTTAAGAAGGCGTCCCCGAGCATGGGGAAGATCGGGATGACAATGAAGCTGACAGACCGGATTGACGACTATAACAGTTCCGTGGATGCCATTTCGTGCCTGACGGAAGAAGACCATTTCCTTGGCAACGTAGAATATTTTAAGAAGATCCGGGAGATCACGCCTCTGCCGATGATACGGAAAGACTTCATCATTGACGCTTACCAGATCTATGAGGCGAAGGTGATCGGCGCCGACTGTATCCTGCTTATCGCCGCTATCCTGACGGATGAGCAGATGAGAGAATTCTATGAACTGGCGTATGCGCTGGGAATGGATGTGTTGCTGGAAGTCCACGATGAAGAGGAGATGGAGCGGGCGCTTCGCCTGAAACCTCGTATCATCGGAGTCAATAACCGGAATCTTAAAGATTTTACCATTTCTCTTGAAAATACATGGAAGCTGCGGCCCATGGTTCCGGAAGAAACCGTCTTCGTATCGGAGAGCGGTGTGACGACCGGAGAACATATCCGGTTTCTGAGAAAATGTAAGGTGGATGCTCTGCTGATCGGCGGCGCTTTCATGCTGTCGGCGCATCCGAGAGCGCTGGCAAAAGAGTGGAAGGCGATTTATAACGAAGAGTCGACAGACTTCTGAAGCGAAACGGAGCAAAAGATTTCCGGAAAAAGATCACTGAAAAACAGGGAGATATCAAAATGTGTGAAAAACCGAAAAGAACACTCATAAAAATCTGCGGTCTTACAACAGAACAGGACGTCGTATATGCCAATACCTTTCTTCCGGACTTTGCCGGGTTTGTGCTGTTCTGTCCGAAAAGCAGACGGAATTTGGACCTTCCCGCAGCGGCGGCGCTGCGGCGGAAACTGTCGCCCCGCATTAAAAGTGTGGCGGTGGTCGTCTCTCCGTCCGTTCAGCAGGTCAGAGAGATTGAAAGCCAGGGATTTGATTATATCCAGATCCACGGCTCTTTGCCGGAAGAGGTTTATGAGGCAATCCATCTGCCGGTGCTCCGGGCAGTGCAGGCGGATGATATAGAGACATTTGCGGCAAAGGAAGGCGCCGGGGCGTTTGCCGGTACATTTGCTGCCATGAGGGATCTTTCCAGGATCGCCGGCTACGTTTTTGACGCCAGAGAACCGGGCAGCGGGAAATGTTTTGACTGGTCCCTGCTGGACGGGCTGGAGAGGGACGGAAAGCTTCTCTTTCTGGCGGGCGGCATTCATGAAGGAAACGTACAGGAGGCAATCCGGAGAGTGCGGCCTGACGGCATTGATGTGAGCTCGGCAGTGGAAGTCGCAGGACAACAGATGTTCCGGGGAAAGGACCCCGAAAAAATGAAAAAAATAATAAGGATGGTGCACAGCTATGAATAATAAACAATACGGACAATATGGCGGACAGTATGTGGCGGAGTCTCTCATGAACACCTTAAAGGAACTGGAGAGCGCTTACCGGGAGGCAATCAGCGACCCGGCGTTTATCAGGGAATATGAATATTATCTGAAAGATTATGTGGGAAGAGAAACGCCCCTTTATCTGGCAGAAAAACTGTCGGAGAAATACGGGACGAAGATCTATCTCAAGCGGGAGGACCTGAATCACACCGGCGCTCACAAAATCAACAACGTGATCGGGCAGATCCTTCTGGCAAAGCGCATGGGAAAGAAGAAAGTCATCGCGGAGACCGGAGCCGGTCAGCACGGCGTGGCGACCGCCACCGGAGCCGCGCTGTTCGGGATGGAATGTACGGTGTACATGGGAGAAGAAGATATGGCAAGACAGGCGCTCAATGTATTCCGCATGGAAATGCTCGGCGCGAAGGTGGAATGTGTGAAGACCGGAAGCCGCACCCTCAAGGATGCCACTAACGAGGCGATCCGTACCTGGGCAAAAAATGCGGAGGATACTTTTTATATCATCGGTTCCGCCGTGGGACCGCACCCGTACCCGGAGATGGTCAAACAGTTCCAGCGCGTCATCAGCGTGGAGACAAAAAAGCAGATACTCGAAAAAGAAGGACGGCTGCCGGACTGTGTGATCGCCTGCGTGGGCGGCGGCTCCAACTCCATCGGCATGTTTGCCGAATTCATTGATGAGAAAGAGGTGGAACTCATCGGCGTGGAAGCTGCCGGATGCGGCATAGAAACCGGAAAACATGCCAGTGCATTTTCTGTGGGACAGGCGGGCGTCCTCCACGGCATGCGCTCCTACCTCCTGCAGGACGAGGACGGAAATGTGCAGATCGCTCATTCCATATCAGCCGGACTGGATTATCCGGGAGTAGGGCCGGAACACGCTTATCTGCATGACAGCGGCCGCGCACAGTACGTGTCTGTCACGGACGATGAAGCCATGGAAGCGTTGCTGGAATTATGTAAGACAGAAGGAATCATTCCGGCCATTGAGAGCGCGCATGCCCTCGCCTACGCCTTTAAAAAAGCGAAGACCATGCGTCCGGAACAGATCATGGTCGTCAATCTTTCCGGTCGGGGTGACAAAGATGTACACACGATCGCGGATTATTTCAAAGACAGGGGGTATCAATAGATGGAAACCACAAAGACGGTTGTGACAGAGGATGAAAGAGAAAAAGGAGGGGCCTTCGCGATGAACCATCAAGAGGAGAAAAGAGAGAATCAGAGAGAAAATCGGATAGAGAGACGCATGAAAGAACTGCAGCAGACCGGGAAGAAGGCTTTTATCACTTATATGACAGCCGGTCTTCCTGACATGGATGGAACGAAGGCGCTGATCCGCGCGGAGGCGGAGGCAGGCATCGACGTGATCGAACTGGGCATCCCGTTTTCTGATCCGACTGCGGATGGCCCGGTCATCCAGGACGCCTCCTACCGCTCCATATGCAAGGGGACGAACCTGAAAAAAGTCTTTGCCGCCGTAGAAGAAGTGCGAAAAGACTGTGAGGTACCGATCGTGTACATGATGTACTACAATACGATCCTCCATTATGGCGTGGACGCTTTTGTGGAAAAATGCGCCTCCGTCGGCGTGGACGGACTCATCATCCCTGACCTGCCAAAGGAGGAACAGGATGAACTGACCGATGCCCTCGCCCGGGTGGAAAATGCCCCGATCCTCATTCAGCTTGTGGCGCCGGTCTCCGCAGACCGCATCCCGATGATTCTGGAGAATGCCCGGGGTTTCGTCTATTGCGTCTCCTCCATGGGCGTTACCGGTCAGGCGGCGGATTTCCACAGAAATGTCCGTGCCTATCTGGAAAATGTAAAGGCCGTCTCCAAAATCCCTGTTATGATGGGATTCGGCATCCGCACCGCCGACGATGTGGCGGGACTGCTCGATACCATCGACGGCTGTATTGTGGGGACCCATTTCATCGAGATTATGGAAGACTCTGGCTATGACCTGGAAACAGCGAAAGACTACGTGAGAACCTTCAAAGAAGGGCTGGAAAAGGCGGCGGAGAGGTAAAAGGGCCTGAGGAGGTCCTGATCACAAAATGATTTCATATGGACTGATAATGGTATAAAGATAGATATTGTGCGACAGCACCCTGCATTTTGCCAGGGTGCTGATTCTTTTGATTGACTATTCAGAGGAATCAGGTACAATAACAGAGAAAGATAAAATAAATGAAGAACAGCAAGGAGCGACAACCATGAAAGAAACCAAGACCAACGTTATGCGTATTCTTGAAAAAGAAAACATAAATTATGAGGCGAAGTTCTATCCCCATGGAAAGGAAGCTGTGGATGGAGTGACGGTGGCGGAACTGACCGGGCAGGACCCGGATCAGGTTTTTAAGACGCTGGTGACGGTCAGCAACAAGAAGGAGTATTTTGTTTTTGTCATCCCGGTCGCCAGAGAATTGGATCTGAAAAAGGCGGCGAAAGCAGTCGGAGCGAAATCTGTGGAGATGATCCATGTGAAGGATATCAATAAAGTGACCGGGTATATCCGCGGCGGCTGTTCCCCGGTGGGGATGAAAAAGGCATATCGGACGACGTACCACGAGTCGGCAAAAGAGCAGCCGGTCATCATGGTCAGCGGCGGCAAGATCGGAACCCAGGTGGCCTGTGCGCCGGATGATCTCGTGAAAATCACGGACGGGCAGTATGCGGACGTATGTAAGGAAATATAAGGATCAATCATGGCAGAAAAAAAGAAAACCGGTAAAAAATATATCGTCGTCTTTCAGGACGAAGAGAATACAGTGTTAAAGACAGCCTTTGTGGCGGAAGGGGACGGCGCGCAGCCGCCGGAGATTTCGGCTAAGAAAGGTGAGACGGCGCATCATGAGGTTGTGTTCGCCGGTTGGGATACGGATTTTTCCCGGGTGGAGAAGAATCTGGTAGTAAAAGCGATCTACAAAGAGATCCCGAAGAAATATCTGGTCATGTATTTTCATGAAAATGACAGGCTTCTCGGCATGGAGAGCGTGTCCTATGGACAGGCGGCGAAGGCGGAAGTCTTTCCGGAAAAAGAGGGAGACGCGGAGTATGAATATCCATTTCTCGGGTGGAATCGTCCGCTTGACCACATTGAGAAGGATACGAATGTCAAAGCGGTATTTGGCCGGAAAAGAAGGGTGTTTTCCGTGCGTTTTCTTCATGAAGACGGCAACCTGCTGAAGGAAGAGCAGGTGGAGTACGGCAGTCCGGCACATCCGCCGGAAGCGCCGGTGAAGGCGGCGGACGCCGTGTATCACTATGCATTTGCGGGCTGGAGTGCACAGACGGAAAGAATAACGGAAAATGTGGATATCTCCGCAGTATTTTCTTACATATATAATGAATATACGGTCGCCTTTTATGATGGCGAAGAACTGGTGCAGGAAAAGAAGTATCATTATGGAGATCTCCTTCTGTACCCGGAACGGAAGAAAAGAGGATATGAACTGCGTTGGAGCAGGCATCCGGAGAGGGTGACAGAAAGTCTTACGTTACATGCCTGCTGGACATTTGCCAATCCTGCGGGGAAAAGGATCGCAGCGGGAAATGGACTGTTCCAGATCATGAATCCGTCTGTAAAAAACGGAAGTGTTCGCTGTCTTCTCTGGAGGGAACCGGAAAAAATACATATCAGCCTGCCTGAAAACGTGAAGCTGGGCGATTATTATTATCGGATCGAGTGTATTGGAGCGTTCGCTTTTCAGGAATGTCAGCGCATGGAAAAGCTCACCTTGCCGGATTCGCTGCGTGTGGTGGAAGAGAAAGGACTGGCGGGATGTCTGCGCCTCCGGGACGTGCATTTCGGGACGCAGCTGCGTCTCCTGGGAGCGGATGCTTTTGCCGGTGATATCCGACTGAGAACGCTGACATTTTCAGGGACACAGCTGAGACAATGTCACGGCAGAGCCTTTCACAGACTGTCGTCCGCAGTGAAGGTGCGGCTGCCGCTGGCCTGCCTGGATCAATACGAGAGACTGTTCGGGGCGGGACTGACCCGCGGTATAGTGGTCATAAAAAGATAAAATCCCGACGGAAGACTTCAACGAGAACAGACATACGGGTGTAAATATACAATAGAAAGAAAGCACATGAATGGGAGAGGAGATGAAGAACATGTGGCTTCTCTTTGCTTTTGATTCCGCCTTTTTTGCAGGTCTGACAGCGATTCTTGCCAAATGTGGAATTAAAAATATTGATTCTAATGTGGCGACAGCCGTAAGGACAGTGGTGGTGCTGTTATTTTCCTGGGTGATGGTTTTCATTGTGAGAAGCCAGACGGGTCTCCCGGAGATTTCTGCCCGGACGCTGGTATTTCTCGTGTTGTCAGGACTTGCCACTGGTGCGTCCTGGCTTTGCTATTATCGTGCGCTTCAGACCGGACCGGCCAGCGTGGTAGTTCCGGTGGATAAGCTGAGCATCGTAGTTACCATTGCATTTTCCTATATTGTTTTTCATGAGAAACTGACCAGAAAAGGAATGTTGGGACTGGTCATGATTGTGGCGGGTACATTGCTGCTGACAATATAGTACGCTGAATGCCAATGAAAAGTCAATATGGCGTATCGGCAGGCACAATATGGTGATATTGATAATCTGAATATGTGTCTGTTTCTATAAATACATATCTGATTTTATGAAATTGCGGGGCAATGATTTGTATCCCCGCAATTTTTGTCTGAAAAAACATCTCCCGAGTGAAACAATGAGAAAAGAATCTGAAAAAATATCTCCTGAATAAAACAATGAGAAAAAGAAAATAAACAATGAGAGGAAAGGAAAGACAAAAAAATATCGTTAAAATTTGCAAAAACATAGAAAGGCAAAAAAATCGGGGTGAAAAACGTGATTTTTAGAATGAAGAGTAAATAATTGTTTTTCTTTAAGAATTGTGGGATAAAAAATGTGATTGAAACTCATATTGGACAACCCAATATATGAATTAATACTAAAAAATATGCCCAAAAATCTGTAAAAATGCTGAAAAAAATAAAGGGTATTGCATAAAAAAGGAGAAGTGGTATAATAAAACCATAAATATTGGGTGACCCATTAAAGGGAGGGAAAATAATTGTTGTTTTTAAAATTTTTGCTGGCGATACTTCCAATACTCTGGCTGATCATTGCTCTGAGTGTTCTGAAGATCGCGGGACATAAGGCCTGTGTTGCGGCCCTTGTCCTTACAGTCATTCTGGCAATGACTTACTGGAAACTGAATCTTACTTACACACTGACGGCAGGACTGGAGGGTGTACTCAACGCCCTGTGGCCAATCTGTCTGGTAATCGTGGCGGCTCTTTTTACTTATAATCTGACACTGAAGACGGGCGCCATGGATCTGATCAAAAAGATGCTGGCCGGTGTCTCCATGGACGAGAGAATCCTTCTTCTGATCATCGGATGGGGATTCGGAAACTTCATGGAAGGTATGGCAGGCTTTGGAACGGCGGTAGCGATTCCGGCCTCCATGCTGGCAGGTATCGGCCTGGACCCGATGCGGGCAGTTATCGCCTGTCTCGTGGTGAATTCCACACCGACAGCCTTCGGTTCTGTCGGAGTTCCGACAGTGACGCTGGCGTCTGTCACCGGACTTGACGCTCTGCCGCTGGCCGGAGATGTAGCTGTGATTCAGTGCATTCTCACATTTTTATCTCCATTCTTTATGGTATGTATTGTGGGAAAAGGACTGAAAGCACTGAAGGGAGTATTCCCTATGGTATTGATTTCCGCTCTTTCCTTTACGGTACCATGGTTTATTTCCGCGCAGCTGATTGGCTGCGAGCTGCCGAATATCATCGGTTCGATCATCTCTCTGATCTGTATGATCGCCGCATCCCGCTTCTTTAATAAAGAACCGGATGAGGAGTATGCGATCACTCTGACAGAGGAAGACCGGGGAACCGGATTTACCGTGGCCGAGGGCGTAAAGGCATGGAGTCCATTTATTTTGATATTTTTTCTGCTGATGTTTACCTCCACACTTTGTCCGCCAATCCATAATCTGATCGCGGACATTAAAACCAGTGCGGTGTTTTACGCGGGAGAGGGCGGAAGTACATTGACATTCAGCTGGATCAATACGCCGGGCGTCATGATCTTTATCGCGGCAGTGATCGGCGGACTGATTCAGAAGGCGACAGTGGGAGATATGCTGGGAGTCCTTCTTGATACGCTGAAAAAATACTGGAAGACCATTCTTACCATCTGCAGCGTGATGGCGACGGCCAAAATCATGGGATACAGCGGAATGATTTCCGACATAGCAAATGTACTGGTTATTGTCGCCGGACCGTTCTATCCGTTTATCTCTCCGTTTATCGGAGCGCTGGGAGCGTTCGTCACAGGTTCAGGAACATCCACCTGTGTACTTTTCGGAGGACTGCAGAGTCAGACAGCAATCTCACTGGGACTCAATCCATCCTGGATGGCAGCAGCCAATGTCATGGGAGCAGGAATCGGAAAGATGATCTGCCCGCAGTGTATCGCCATTGGAGCAGGCGCGATCAACGCTGTCGGTTCGGAAAGCCAGATCTTACGGTCCGTATTTAAGTATTTTATCATCTATGTGCTGATTGCCGGAGTCATCTGCTTCGCGGGATCGGCCATGGGATTATAAAAATATGCAGCAAAAAACATGCAACTGCATTTTGCAGAATGAAAATAAGGGAGGTAGAAACATGTACAATAAGCTGACACCGGAGATTATCGAAGAGATCAAAAAGGTTTCCAGCAATGTTTTTCTGGGAGAGGATATCAATCCGGACTACGCAAAAGACGAGATGCCGATCTACGGCACACATATGCCGGATCTGGCAGTACAGCCGCGGTCCACAGAAGAAGTGGCGGCTATCATGAAGATTTGCTATGACAACAATATCCCTGTGACTCCAAGAGGAGCGGGAACCGGACTTGCCGGAGGCGCTGTGCCTGTATTTGGCGGCGTTCTCATGGATATCTCCAAAATGAACAAGATCAAATCCTATGATATGGAGAACTTTGTGGTAGAGGTAGAGGCAGGCGTGCTCTTAAACGATCTTGCAGAAGACTGTCTTTCCAGAGGAATGATGTATCCGCCGGATCCGGGCGAAAAGTTTGCCTGTCTTGGTGGAAATGTAGCGACCAACGCCGGAGGAATGCGTGCTGTAAAATACGGCGCGACCCGTGACTATGTGCGTGCGATGACGGTTGTTCTTCCTACCGGTGAGATCACACATCTGGGCGCAACGGTATCAAAGACTTCTTCCGGATATTCCCTGCTGAACCTGATGATCGGCTCCGAGGGAACTCTTGGAATCATCACAGAACTTACTTTGAAGATCATTCCGGCGCCGAAGGTAGTCGCTTCCCTGATCATTCCTTTTGAGGATCTGGAGACAGCGCTGTCCACCGTACCAAAATTCAAGATGGCGCATATGGATCCGCAGGCCATTGAGTTTATGGAAAGAGAAATCGTTCTCGCATCCGAGCGTTACATCGGCAAATCCGTTTTCCCACAGGAACTGGAAGGAACACAGATCGGCGCGTATCTGCTGGTAACTCTTGACGGAAAGAGCGAGGATGAGGTGGATGCCCTGATCGAGGAAGCGGCTGAGCTTGTTCTGGAAGCCGGAGCCATGGATGTTCTCGTGGCGGACACTTCCAGCAAGATCAAAGACGCATGGGCAGCACGTTCCTCCTTCCTGGAAGCCATCATGGAAGAGACGAAGCTTCTGGATGAGTGTGACGTAGTTGTGCCGGTAAATAAGATTGCAGGATATCTGGCATTTGTCAATAAAACCGGTGAGGAATGTGGTCTGGAGATCAAATCCTTCGGTCATGCAGGAGACGGAAATCTTCATATTTATCAGTGCTCCAACGATCTTACGGAGGAAGAATTCAAGAAGAGAGTGGATAAATTCTTCGACATTATTTATAAAGAAGCAACAGCTTGCGGCGGACTGGTTTCCGGAGAGCACGGCATCGGCATGGGCAAGGTGAAGTATCTCGTGGAATCCGTGGGCGAGAGAAACATGGAGATCATGGAAGGAATCAAGAGAGTATTTGATCCTAAGATGATCCTGAATCCTGGCAAGGTATGTTACCGTCTGTAATATATGCCGGTAAGGCGCTATGACAGGCGCGAGTATAAATAGGAGGAAATAGAATGAATATTTGTGTATGCATCAAACAAGTACCTGATACGAACGAGATTAAAGTGGATCCGGAAACTCATACCCTGGTCCGCAAAGGTGTGCCGAGTATCGTCAATCCGTTTGACACCTATGCACAGGAAGTGGGCGTTCGCCTGAAAGAAAAGCTGGGTGGCAAAGTTGTTGTCATCTCCATGGGACCGGAGCAGGCAAAAGAAGCGATCAGAACCTGTCTTTCCGTGGGAGCGGATGCCGGATACCTGATCTCCAGCCGTAAGTTCGGCGGCTCTGATACCCTGGCTACCAGCTACATTTTATCAGAGGCGATCAAAGCAGTGGAAGAAAAAGAAGGCTTAAAATTCGACCTGATCCTCTGTGGAAAACAGGCCGTGGACGGCGATACCGCTCAGGTAGGACCGGAGATCGCGGAGCATCTTGACCTGCCGCAGATCACCTATGCGCTGGATATCATTGAGAAAGACGGCGATATCCAGGTGAAGAGAGAATGTGATGAGGGCTATGACATGATCGCTACGAAGCTTCCGGCAGTGGTTACGGTAGTCAAACTGCCATATGAGCCGAGATATCCTACGATCAAGAGCAAGATGGCTGCAAAGAAAAAAGATATCCCTGTTCTGACAGAGGACGATATTCCGGCAATCGACATTGCCCGCTGCGGATTAAACGGTTCTCCGACAAAAGTAAAGAAGACTTACACACCGGTGAAGGAGAAAAATGGTGTGAAGCTTCAGGGAATGGAAGCAGAGGATGCGGCAAAAGAAGTTGTGAAGCTGATTTTCGATGCAAAGATTTTGTAAGGAGGACAAGAGTATGAGTAATCTCGCTGAATACAAGAATATCTGGGTTTACATAGAGACCGAGTGTGGAAAACCGAAAAATGTCGGTTACGAGCTGCTGAATGTGGCAAAACCTCTTGCTGAGCAGAAAAACTGCCAGCTGGTGGCCGTAGTCATCGGACATAATATAGAAGAAACTGCAAAAGACGCCATCCGCTATGGCGCCGACTCCGCCATCATCGTGGATGGACCGGAGTACGAGATGTACACAACAGACGCATTTGCGAAAGCAATGGTTGCTCTGGTAGAAAAATATAAACCGGAAACCCTGATGATCGGCGCGACCAACAACGGACGTGACCTTGGACCGAGAGTATCCTGCCGCTTACAGACTGGTCTGACCGCAGACTGTACCGGCATTGACATCGATGAGGAGACTGGAAATGTGGCATGGACCCGTCCGACATTTGGCGGTAACCTGATGGCGACCATCATGTGCCCGGATAACCGGCCGCAGATGGGAACCGTTCGCCCGGGCGTATTCAAAAAAGGCGCTTATGATGAGGCGAAGACAGGTGAGATCATTCGGGAAGATATCACGGTGAGCCAGGATGAGATCCGCACCTCTCTTGTGGAGAGAGTAAAAGAAGTGGCCGAATCCATCAATCTGGAAGAAGCTGAGATCATCGTTTCCGGTGGAAGAGGCGTTGGCTCTGCGGAAAACTTTACAATCTTAAAGGATCTGGCAGACGTCCTTGGTGCGACAGTTGGATGCAGCCGTGCTGTTGTGGATGCCGGATGGATGCCTCACGCACATCAGGTGGGACAGTCCGGTAAAAATGTTGCGCCGAAATTATACTTTGCCATCGGTATCTCCGGTGCGATCCAGCACGTGGCCGGTATTTCCGGTGCGGACACGATCGTTGCCATCAATAAAGATCCGGATGCGCCGATCTTTGATGTGGCCGATTATGGAATTGTCGGCAACTTAAATGAGGTGGTTCCTGCGCTGACAGAAGCGTTCAAGGCGCAGAAAGCATAAACAGTAACTTACAGACCTTTTCATTTTGGCGGCAGGACTGTCAGAATGAAACACGCAGCATATTTTACGAATTAAACGCAGTGTCTTAAGGTTGTCGGTTCGGGCTGTCTTTTCTGGGCCTGACAGACTGGCCGGCGGCCGGAGGATGCGGCGGTATCTGGCGAAAATTTCTGGTACGATACAACAGGCCGGGCTTGATCCGGCAAGTCAGATGAAAAAAGATATGGTTTATCACAAGTAGTAACGAAAACAGATACCTTGTTTATGAAAAAAGGTATCACAAGATATGGTTATAATTCAAACAATACAATGCCGTTTATGCAAAACAAAAACGTAAAAAAGATCGGTCAGGCAGATGCCCCGGCAGCAAAATGGTTGAGGCTGCAGGGCGTGGGCCTGGATAAGAACAGGAGGAATTTTAGATGAATTTCAGACAGGATGAAGAGCATCAGGATATTCTGCAGATGGTACACGAGTTTGCGGTAAATGAAGTAAAACCGCTGGCAGCAGAGATCGACCGCACGGAAGAATTTCCGATGAAAAATGTAAAGATGATGGCCGAGATGGGTCTGATGGGAATTCCTTTCCCGGAAGAGTACGGCGGTTCAGGAATGGACACTCTGGCTTATATCCAGACCGTGGAGGAAATCAGTAAATACTGTGCATCCACCGGTGTTATTTTATCAGCGCATACTTCCCTTTGCTGTACGCCGATCTACCAGTTCGGTACAGAAGAGCAGAAAAAGAAATATCTGCCGAAGTTATGCTCCGGCGAGTGGATCGGCGCATTTGCGCTCACTGAGCCTAACGCGGGTACCGATGCTTCCGGTCAGCAGACGGTTGCTGTGGATGCCGGCGATCACTGGGTATTAAACGGCTCCAAGATTTTTATCACCAATGCCGGCGCAGCCGACGTATTTTTCGTGCTGGCAATGACAGATAAGTCACAGGGAACCAAAGGAATCTCCGCTTTTATCGTTGAAAAAGGATATCCGGGATTCAGCATCGGCAAGCAGGAGGATAAGCTGGGAATCCGCGCTTCCTCCACCTGCGAACTGATTTTTGAAGACTGCATCGTGCCGAAGGAGAATCTGGTAGGCGAGCTGGGTAAAGGATTTAAGTATGCCATGATGACTCTGGACGGCGGACGTGTTGGTATTGCCGCTCAGGCTCTTGGTATCGCAGAGGGCGCTCTCGAGGAGACCACAAAATATATCACGGAAAGAAAACAGTTTGGCCGCAGAATCTCCCAGTTCCAGAACACACAGTTCGAGATGGCCGAGATGCGCGCCAACACAGAGGCAGCCAAACTCCTTGTTTATCAGGCTGCATGCGCGAAAGACGATCATGAGCCATTTTCTCACAAAGCAGCTATGGCAAAACTGGTGGCAGCCAGAAATGCCATGGATGTGACGACCCGCTGCTTACAGCTTTACGGCGGCTACGGATATACAAAGGATTATCCGATTGAGAGAATGATGCGTGACGCCAAGATCACTGAAATCTATGAGGGAACCTCAGAAGTACAGATGATGGTTATCTCCGGATGGATGGGTGTAAAATAATCACAGAGCAATGAACGATACAGGCCGCTGATCATGAGGCGGCAGAATGGAGATGTGTATGCAAATTAAATTGCCGTATTCTACGACGGGAATGATGCTGCATCTGGAGGATGATCTGGATGTGGAGGTTCTTGCCTCCTCCATTGAGTCCATGCCGAAAAGTGATAAAACAGAGGATGAGATCGTTCTGGAGGCGATGGAGAACCCGATCGGTTCTCCAAAGCTCTCCGAGCTTTCCAGAGGAAAGGAGAAGGTTGTCATCATCTGTTCGGATCATACCAGACCGGTGCCGAGCAGGCATATTATCCCGTTTATGTTAAAAGAAATCAGGGAAGGTAATCCTGACGCGAAGATCACATTGCTGATCGCCACAGGATTTCACAGAGCAACGACCAGAGAAGAACTTATTGGCAAATTTGGAGAGGAAATTGTGGATAGAGAACATATCGTGGTGCATGACAGCCAGGATATGGACGCCATGGTAAATATGGGGGTACTCCCGTCCGGCGCGCCTCTCCTTATTAATAAAGTGGCAGCAGAGGCGGATCTGCTTGTGAGCGAAGGCTTCATCGAGACCCATTTCTTTGCCGGTTTTTCCGGAGGAAGAAAAAGCGTGCTGCCAGGAGTATCCAGCAAGGTAACTGTGCTTGGAAATCACTGCTCAAAATTCATTCATTCTCCTTACAGCCGGACGGGAATCCTGGAAAATAATCCGATACATAAAGATATGGTGGCGGCAAGTCAGATGGCCGGTCAGAGATACATTGTCAATGTCATCATTGACGGCGACAAGAAAGTGGTACATGCCGTGGCGGGAGACGCCATCAAAGCCCATGAGGCAGGCTGTGCCTTCCTGGAAAATTACTGTCAGGTGACGCCGCAGCGAAGAGCTGACATCGCTATTTCCACAAACGGCGGTTATCCGCTGGATCAGAATATGTACCAGTCCGTTAAAGGCATGACGGCTGCGGAAGCTGCCGCCAAAGAAGACGGTATCCTGATCATGGTATCAAACTGCGGAGACGGACACGGGGGAGAAGGTTTCTATAAAGCTCTGAGAGACTGTGAAAGCCCGGCGGCTTTAATGGAAGAGATTCTCAGGGTTCCGCAGGATGAGACAAAACCGGATCAGTGGGAGTACCAGATTCAGGCCAGAATTCTTATGAAACATAAGGTGATTTATGTCATGTGCGAAGAATATCGGGCTATGGCGCGGGAGATGGGATTCCTCACCGCTGCCGATGTAAACGAAGCGCTGGCCATGGCTCTGGAAGAAAAGGGCCGTCAGGCGCACATCACTGTCATTCCGGATGGCGTATCCGTTATGGTCAAATAAAAAATGTTGCTTAATGTGGAATTCATTTTCCGCATTTTGCGGGCGGATCTGTAATGAGCAGCGGGTCCGCCCATTTATTTTACGCAGCCGCCTTATTTCACTGGAGAAGGTATGCGCAGCAGATTCTTTTTGTTTGTTAAGTATTTCACTTGAAAAAGTGGTGAGAATCTTTTGCAATGTAAGAACTTGCGGAGGTGGTTATGAGTAATTTGGACGAATATAAGAGCTATAAGAACTACAGAAGCTATAAAAACGAACACAAAAAAACGTATCAATATGTTTTTGATTATTTTTCCGAGCAGATTCTCTCTGGAGAACTGAAGGTGGGAGACAAGATCCCGCCGGAAAGAGAGATTGCGGAGAAGCTGGATGTGAGCAGGAACTCTATCCGTGAAGTCATGCACATGCTGGAAATCAACGGACTGCTGGAATGTCGGCAGGGCAGCGGCAATTATGTGCGCTGTGAACCACAGGAATATATGAGTACTTTTATCAACATGGTTATGTCATTATCCAGCATCAGTTATACGGAAGTGTATCATATTCGTATGGGATATGAGACGGTTGCCCTCAAGCTGGCGATCAGCCAGGCGACGGAAGAAGAGATTGAACGTATGCACGAACTGCTGGTTAAGATGGATGAGATCACCGATCCGGTGGAGAGCGCCCAGCTGGATATTGAATTCCACAATACTCTGATCAATGCGTCGCACAATCGGATGATCATTTTGTATACCACCATGCTGAAAGACCTGATGCATCAGTTTATCGCGGATTTCAGGGTGAAGATCATGGAAGATAAGATGCGCTCCGAGGCATTGAAACGATCCCACTGGAATATTTATGATGCTCTGGTGGATAAAGACTTTGTGGCCGGCAGCTCAGCGATGCAGAAACATTTTGATATTGTGGGCGAACAGCTGGAATTGATGGAGCAGACATACCGCCGGAAGAAATAAATGAGGGCGGAAGCCTTCTTTTGTTTAAAAGACAGATGACTGAATAGAGGAAAGAGATAACGCCCATAAAAAAGATTAGAAAAAATGAAAAAAGTGGTTGACACCAGAATATGCCTGTGGTATTATACGTTCTGTTGCGCCTGAGAGATAAAGGTTTTGAAAGAAAAACGTAAGAATTTCTTAAAAAAGTTCTTGACAAAGTAAGAACGGCGTGATAGAATAAGCGAGTTGCTTGTGAGAGATCACAACACAGAGTAAGTTGATAACTGAATAACAAAACAACCTCGAACGTTCAATTCGATTGAGTAGGGTCCGGAAGCGAGTGATGTCGGCAGAAGGATCCATGGAAGAGAACATAGTTCGAACCCAGAAAAAGAAACAGTAATGGGACCAGTGGTCCTTGAGACTGGATGAGACATCTTATCATTTGCGCGAAGCAATGAGTCGAGCGCCATGCCTGCATGAGCATTCGACGAATGCCGCGACAAGTTTTACTTGAGAGTTTGATCCTGGCTCAGGATGAACGCTGGCGGCGTGCCTAACACATGCAAGTCGAACGAAGCACCTTGGGAGATTCTTCGGATGATCTTATGGTGACTGAGTGGCGGACGGGTGAGTAACGCGTGGGTAACCTGCCCTGTACAGGGGGACAACAGCTAGAAATGGCTGCTAATACCGCATAAGCGCACAGGAAGACATCTTCCGGTGTGAAAAACTCCGGTGGTACAGGATGGGCCCGCGTCTGATTAGCTTGTTGGCGGGGTAACGGCCCACCAAGGCGACGATCAGTAGCCGGTCTGAGAGGATGAACGGCCACATTGGGACTGAGATACGGCCCAGACTCCTACGGGAGGCAGCAGTGGCTGAACCGATTGTTCCCGCTTGGGAGCAAAAGAAAAAGTCAAAGGTAAAGAGCTTTGACCTCCACCCGGATATTCCTATGTCCGAACG
>DXGQ01000051.1 GCA_019113845.1 Candidatus Anaerobutyricum avicola | reverse complement strand
AATCTTTCTGTAAAAGTTTATTTAGTCGCATAAATAAATTTTACACCAAGAGCCAGGCCTTGCACAGACCTGGCTCTTATTTTTTGCAAAAAAGTGCTGCCGCACTAATTATTTAGTGCGACAGCCCCTTTTTTCGTTTATCTGTACATTCTTCATACATGTTCCGTTTCTCCCAGGTGATGTTCGCCAACAAAAAATTTCCACCTCATCCTTGCACAATTTTTTAGAATATAGTAGACTATAACTCGAGTATTTACCGTGTTTTTGCGAAGCAAAGAGAAACACAGAGGAACAAAATTAAATAAGAAGCAAAGGAGCTTTGAGAATGGAACTGATATCGATTAAGGATTTATACAGAAACCGGGAACAGTATCTGAATCAGGAAGTGACCATTGGCGGATGGCTCAGGAGCAAAAGGGATTCCAAGACTTTCGGATTCCTTGTGGTCAATGACGGCACATTTTTTGAGCCGCTGCAGGTGGTATATTCCGACGGTCTTGCGAACTTCGCTGACATCACCAAATTAAATGTGGGCGCGGCTTTGATCGTAAAGGGTACGCTGGTGCCGACTCCGCAGGCGAAACAGCCGTTTGAGATTCAGGCAGCCGAGGTGCAGATTGAGGGTGCTTCCGCTCCGGATTATCCACTGCAAAAGAAACGGCATAGCTTTGAGTATCTGCGGACGATTTCTCATCTTCGTCCGAGAACCAATACTTTCCAGGCGGTGTTCCGTGTACGCTCCCTGATTGCTTATGCTATCCATAAGTTTTTCCAGGAGAGAGATTTCGTCTATGTGCACACTCCGCTGATCACAGGAAGCGACTGCGAGGGCGCCGGAGAAATGTTCCAGGTGACCACCATGGATCTTCAGAATATTCCGAAGAATCCGGACGGCACCGTGGACTTTACGAAGGATTTCTTTGGCAAGCCGACCAACCTGACCGTGAGCGGCCAGTTAAACGGCGAGACTTACGCCATGGCGTTTAAAAACATTTATACGTTCGGACCGACCTTCCGTGCGGAGAACTCCAACACCACAAGACATGCGGCCGAGTTCTGGATGATCGAGCCGGAGATGGCGTTTGCCGACCTTCAGGACAACATGATCCTCGCCGAGAGCATGTTAAAGTACATCATCAACTACGTACTGGAAAATGCACCGGAAGAGATGGAGTTTTTCAACAAGTTTGTGGATAAGGGTCTCATCGAGCGTCTTCATCATGTGGCAGAATCTGATTTTGCTCATGTGACTTACACGGATGCCATCGCGATTCTTGAAAAACATAACGATGAGTTTGAATATAAGGTAAGCTGGGGCTGCGACCTGCAGACCGAACACGAGCGTTACCTGACGGAAAAGGAATTCAAATGTCCGGTATTTGTTACCGATTACCCGAAGGAGATCAAGGCTTTCTATATGAAGATGAACGACGACAACAAGACCGTCGCCGCCATGGACTGTCTGGTTCCGGGCATCGGCGAGATCATCGGCGGCAGCCAGCGTGAAGACGATTACGACAAGCTGGTGGCAAGAATGGATGAGCTGGGCCTGAACAGAGAGGACTATGAGTTCTATCTGGATCTTCGTAAATACGGTTCCGCCAGACATTCCGGATTCGGCCTCGGTTTTGAGCGCTGCGTCATGTATCTGACCGGCATAGGCAACATCCGCGACGTCATTCCATTCCCAAGGACCGTCAACAACTGCGAATTATAGGAAGGGGATTTTTATGAGTCAGCTTGTCATTCCGGAGGGGTATAAACCTCTCCTTAACTTAAAAGAAACACAGATCGCCATCAAACAGGTCAAGGACTTCTTTCAGCGGGAGCTGGCGGCGGAGCTTAATTTAAAACGTGTCTCCGCTCCGCTTTTTGTATCCCCGGAGTCCGGCCTCAACGATAACTTAAACGGTGTGGAACGCCCGGTCAGCTTCGGTGTGAAAGAGCAGAACGACAAGCCGTTTGAGATCGTCCACTCTCTCGCCAAATGGAAACGTCTCGCCTTAAAGCGTTATAACTTCAACGTCGGCGAGGGACTCTACACCGACATGAACGCTATCCGCCGGGACGAGGACACCGACAACATCCATTCCATTTTCGTGGATCAGTGGGACTGGGAAAAGATCATCCCGGAAGACGCGCGCAACGAGCAGACCCTCCGCGAGACAGTCAAGGCTGTCTATGAGGCGCTCCGCGTCACGGAAAAATATATGGCAAACAAATACGACTATGTGGAATGTTTCCTGCCGGAAGAGATCACCTTTGTCACCACCCAGGAGCTTGTCGACCTGTACCCGGGATTAAGCGCCAAAGAGCGGGAATACGAGATCGTGAAAAAATACGGTGCCGTCTTCCTGATGCAGATCGGAGATATCCTCTCCAACGGCGAGAAACATGACGGCCGCGCGCCGGACTACGACGACTGGAAGTTAAACGGCGATATCCTCGTCTACTACCCGGTTCTCGACATCGCTCTGGAGCTCTCCTCCATGGGAATCCGTGTCAACGCGGAAAGCCTTGCGGAGCAGTTAAAAAAAGCAGGCTGCGAAGAGCGGGCTGAGCTGCCATTCCAAAAGGCACTCCTTAACGGCGAACTGCCGCAGACCATCGGCGGCGGCATCGGCCAGTCCCGAATCTGTATGTTCTTCCTGCGGAAAGCCCACATCGGAGAGATTCAGGTATCCGTATGGCCGGATGAGATCTACGACGAGGCAGCCGCAAAGGGAATTACAATCCTGTAAAGGTATTCTATAAATAAAAAACGCCCGAATCCCACTGTCCATGTTTCAGATTCTGACATGGCCTGGGTTCGGGCATCTTTTTATATCTTATCTTTCTCTTATTTTTTCTTTTATCCTCTCCACTCCATCAATATTTCTTTTTCCCCTGTCTCTTTGTCTATCTCCGATGACAATGGCTGAAAACCTTCCCTGAGATAGAAATGTAACGCCCGCTCATTTTTCTCGTAGACATGCAGGGTAATCCTCTGCTTTTTATTTTTCACATAGTCAAGCAGCACCTTTCCCACACCTCGGGAGCGGGCAGACTGCCTGACAAAAATACCGGCAACGTACTCGCCGTTCATACCGATAAAACCGGCCAACTGAACATTTTTCTCATATACAAAGACCTCCGCCTGCGGCAGCAACGTCTTTACTTTGTCATAATTTTCGCGCCAGTAATCAGCCGGGATGAAATCATGTGCCTCTTCATTGGTCTGCAGCCAGATTTCCATCACTTCCGGAAGATCCGTTTCATTCATTTGCCGAATCATTTTCCTGTCCTTCCTAAAGCCATCGAATCACACTTCTTTATCTGCAAATCGTATCCTGTCACAAACCGGTTCCTGACATTACTTTCTTGTCAGATGTCTTTCATCAACAAAATGGAACCTAACACATACCCGCAATCCCATTGCTTAAAGCGTTTCTCTTCCATACGGAAAAACGGATGCTTGAACACGCAGCACCAACCGTCGATATCATACACCGGCAGCTTCTCCCCCTCCGGCATCTCCACCACTTCCAAGGTCTCCGGCAATCTCATGCCAACGATCTCCTCATCGTTATAAAGATTCCACTGATAATCCGGTATGGAAAGAAATGTACCACAAAACAGAAAGTCCAGCGTCCGCACATAAATTTTACCGCCGGGCGTCTCTTCCTCATCCGGTATCTCATGTACCCGCTCTTCCGCTTTCACCTTGTGAACGTCAATGCCCAGTGCCGAAAAAAACTGCTTCTGCTTTCCGGTCATGACATCACAAAACTTTTGATTGGCCGCCTTATCCTCCGACCAGTCATTCTCATCATAAAACCGTTTTGTCGCCTCGATATCCACATCAATCTTCCATGGATAAAAATCTGCTAACATTGTAACTACCTTCCTCCTGTCATTCTTTGCTTTCCTTTATCTCCAGAGTTCTGATACATTTCTGTACATTTTCCAGAAATGCACAGGCCTCCATACCATCCATCTGCACATGATGGAACTGAAACGATATTGGCAGCTTTACTCCGCCGGTTTCTTCCCGGTATTTCCCCCAAATCAGAAAAGGATTATTAAATATCCCACTGTACATATTCACAGCGCCGTCAATATCATACTTCACCAGACTGGATGTTCCGATCATCATGTGATCCGTTATCTCATGATCCGTGCAGGTACGGCGCACTCTCTCTGTCAGTTGCACATACAACTGATTAAATTCTTCCAGCTTGTCCGCCATGGGAATATCGCAGGAATTGATGCCGCCTTTCTCATTGGCAACGATCACATTGACCCCAATCTTATCGTACTCCATCATCTTCTTTCCCACCGGCAGCATAAAAAACTCTTTTACCAGCCGGGCCGCCTGCATGATACAGAAACAAAGAAGCATATTCAATTTGTAACCCGCTGCCTTAACCCGCATGAGATTAGTGATATCTAATGTTTTAAATATGGTGACCATGGGCATGGGAGCGTCAATATAGAACTGCCAGCTTACAGCCCTGTTCGTATCCATCGGATTTACTTCACGCATACTTCCTCCTTTTCCGGATTAATTAATTGCATCACTCTGAATTTATACAATAAACCGACTGATCAGACCAACTATAATACAAGCTGTCCCCGCAATCCGCACCCCCATTTTAGCCTTTTTCTCATTATATCTATACCTTTCAGGAAAAACTGGATTTATAATAAATAAAAGACCATATATGACCCACACAATATTCGAAAATATACCTTTATGAGAAACAAACGCAAGTGTATTTCCAGCTAAGATCAGTACAATTCCAAAAATGATTTGTCTTTTAAATGTTAATTTTCCCATGTACATTACCTCCCTGAAAATGGGGATTTGTCGAGATGAAACTGTGGTTTTGAGAGAATCTGAAGATGTGGAAACAGACGAGATTTGCGACGCTGTATATACCATAGAAAAACGCAGGCAGGAAGCTCTTCTCCTCCACCTCGGCAGGCTGAT
>DXGQ01000050.1 GCA_019113845.1 Candidatus Anaerobutyricum avicola | reverse complement strand
AGGTCTTGATAATTTAAAAAAATATCTGGATATTTTAGGACACCCGGAGAACTCTCTCCGGGTTATCCATGTGGCGGGAACAAACGGCAAGGGTTCCGTCTGCGCCTTTCTGGAGTCTATCCTGCGGGCAGCCGGATACCGCACTGCGCTCTTTACCTCGCCCCATCTGGTGCATATGAACGAGAGATTCCGCATTGATTTCCGGATGTGTCCGGATGAAGAGTTGATCGAAGCCTGGGAGCAGGTGAAGGCGCTGCTGCCGCCGTGCGCGCAGGGTGCTGCCGCGGCGGGACAGAACGGTATGTATGGCGCCGACTGCGGTGTGGGACAGACCGGGAGTGAAAACGGGTCTGACGACCGACAGCCGCTCACGTATTTTGAGATCTTATTTCTCATGAGCCTGCTCATTTTTTCCGGAAAGAATGTGGATTACTGCATCATGGAGACCGGACTTGGCGGGCGGCTGGACGCCACGGTGCTGACAAAGCCTCTTTTGTCGGTCATCACGTCCATAAGCCTTGACCACACGGCAATTCTCGGGGATACGATCGAGGAGATTGCCGCCGAGAAGGCGGGCATCATAAAAGAAGGGGTTCCGGTGGTAGTTCTCGACGAAGACAACGGCGCTTTTCCTGTGATCAGAAAGAAAGCTGAAAGAAAAAATTCTCATATTTACAGAATTCGTTCTGAAAGAATAACAATTTTAAAAAAAACAGAGAATACGATTGATTTTTCCATCAATAGTAGTTATTATAAGGATAGTCTTCTGCGCATCGCAGATACGGCGGATTATCAGATTTATAATGCTGCGCTGGCTGTGGTGGCTGCCAAAGTACTTCTGCCCGGTCTGGACAGAGAGAGTATTCAGAACGGTCTGCTGCAGATGCGATGGGAAGGCAGGATGGAAGAGATCCTTCCCCGTGTGTATGTGGATGGCGCCCATAATCCGGGAGCCGTGGAGAGGCTGTGTCAGACCGTCGCCGGAAAGGGCGGCAGATGGCGGCTGCTTTTTGCCGTATGCGGAGATAAGGATTATACCGGCATGATCCACATGCTGGGAGAGCTTCCATGGCAGGAGATCTATATTACGAAGGCAGAGGAAGTAAGAGGAGCGGATACCGGGGAGATCCTGCGGTGTTTTCGTCAGGTGACAGACGCTCCCTGCCATATTTTTGAGAGAGCGGAGGAAGCATTTGACGCCGCCCTGCATTGTGAAGATAAGGAGACACGCCTGTTATGTCTCGGTTCCCTGTATCTGGTGGGAGAGATCAAGAGGCGGTTCGTGCATATAGAAAGTGAGGATTCCCATGATTGATTTTAATCTTGAGCTTAAGAAGTTTAAACCGGCTGTAGGAGTGGAAGTAGGAGAGGAGAACCTCTTTGATGACGATGTGAAGGATATCACAGATCTGGTAGAAGAGCTGGTAAAGAAACAGAGCAGCAGTAAAAACGAGAAATAGTTTTCCCGTCAGTTCACAGCGATTGAGAAATGTGTAGGAGGAAGTCACATGAAGTGTGTAAAGTGCGGCCGTACAGTGGGGGCTGATGGGTTCTGTACCTGCTGCGGTTTTGATAATAAACATATTGCGAGAGCGTGCAATACAGCCAACTATTATTACAACATCGGTCTGGAGAAGGCGCAGATGCATGATCTGAGCGGCGCTGCGGCACAGCTTAAGAAGGCGCTCGCTTACAATAAGGAGCACAAGGATGCGAGAAACCTTCTCGGTCTTGTATATTACGAGATGGGAGAGGGTGGAAAAGCGTATATCCAGTGGAAGATCAGCGCGAAGCTGAATTCCGTGGAGGAGAACGCTGCCAACAAGTATATCAAAGAGATGGAAGAGCATCCGGCGGTATTTGAGGAGATCAACGAGACAGCGAAGAAGTTCAACCAGGCTCTCGTATACGCCAAACAGGGCAGCGATGACCTGGCGATGATCCAGATCAAGAAGGTTTTAAGTGTCACGCCGAATTTTGTGCGGGGACATCTTCTGTTTGCCCTGCTTCACATGCGGGCCGGAGATAACGCCGCGGCGAAGACAGACATCAACAATGCGCTGGCCATTGACAATTATAATACGACAGCGAGACGTTTCCTCATGGAACTCGGGGAGAACCCGATGGCGGCGGCGGAGACCATTCCGGTGGATAACCTGAAGCCGGACAATGAGAATCTGAAGAATGTCCGCCCGGTAGATCATTATGAGGACCCGAGCAAGGAGACATGGAAGCAGTTTGTGTACATGCTCATCGGTCTTGCCATCGGTGTGGTCGCCATGTTTGTGCTCGTCATTCCGAGCGTTCGTGCCGGTGTCAGCGTGGATTACAACAATCTCAGAAAAGAGTACAACGAGACAGTAGACCAGAAGGACGGAGAGATCAGCCAGCTGCAGAGCGACAAGGAGTCTCTGGAGAATGAGAACAAGGATCTGACAGAGCGTATCAGCGTATACGAAGGCAGCGACGGTCAGGACAGTATGTATGATTCTCTGATCAAGGCCAGCCAGGCTTACACGGACAGCGATTATGTGGAGTGCGCCAAGGAGCTTGCCAATGTCAAGGAGAATGCACTGCCGTCTGACACAGCAAAAGATCTGTATAATTCCATGAAGGAGAACGCTTATGAGCAGGCTTCCAGACAGCTCTACGAGAGCGGCGAGGCTCTGTATAATACGTATAAGTATGACGAGGCGCTCGAAGATCTGAAGGATGCCTATAAGTACAGCGATAACGACTATGAGATCCTCTATCGTCTGGCTATGTGTTATAAGCAGTTGGATGACATGGATAAGGCGAGACCGTATTTCTATGAGATCATCAATAACTCGGATGATGACGCGCTGGTTCGTGATGCGGCAAACCGTGGTCTGGACATGCTGGTAGACGCGGCCAGAGAAGCAGCGGAAGAATACGAAAAAGAGAACGGCGGCAAGGCAAAGAACAACAAGAATGCTGATGAGAATGACAATGCCGATAATGCCGACGATGAGAATCAGAATGATAACAGGAATAATGACGCCGACGAGGAAGAGCAGAGCGGCGATGCCGATGAGGAGAACACCGAAGAAGACGGTGCCCAGAGAAGCAGCAGAACAGACCGTGAAGAAGATAACAACTAAGGAGTTCTGCTGACGGACATTTCCGGGGACGGCAGGCAGGCTGTTCAGAATCTGCCGCAGGCGGAGGATCCTGTTTTACAGGATTCTCACAGAATAACAGACAGAAGAATAAAGAAGATAAAAAATAAGTTCGACAGGATTTGTCGGACTTATTTTTTTGTTTTCGCTATGATGTCTGAGGAGAAGAATTTCTGTGACAACAGGAAAATGTCATGACAAAACGCTGTGTCAGAAAAAATGTGCCAGCAGAAAAATAAAAAAGAACAGGAGTGAGAGCATGAAATACTGTCATGTAAAAAATCAATGTCTGGTCATTCGGCTGCCGGGAGAGATCGACCACTGTCAGGCGGAAGAAATCCGTGAGGAATGTGAGATGATGTTTCTGAAAGCATGCGTGCGGGATGTGATCTTTGATTTTACCGGCACAAACTTTATGGACAGCTCCGGAATCGGGCTCATTCTCGGGCGGATCAGACAGGTCGGACCGATTGGCGGCAGAGTGTACCTGTTCGGCGGCAGTCCGTCCATGCAGAAAATGTGGAGAATGTCCGGGATCCTGCAGCAGGTGGAGGTGCTGGAGACGATTGAAGAGATGAAGGAGGTTTATGAATGAAGACGAGTATCGGCGATACCAACCGGCTGGAGGCTGTCTTTGCGAGCAGTCCGGAAAACGAGAGGATCAGCAGGGTGACGGCGGCAGCCTTTGCCGCTGTCCTGAATCCTACGGTGGAAGAACTTTCTGACTTTAAGACCGCCGTGTCCGAGGCTGTGACCAACGCCATCATCCATGCCTATCCGGAAGGACGGGGAGAGATACGCCTGACGCTGGAGAGAAAGAAAAATGAGGTGACTGTACATATCCGGGATTTTGGCGTGGGGATCGCGGACATAAAGAAGTCCATGGAGCCGCTGTATACGACCAGGGAAGACCAGGAGCGCTCGGGGATGGGATTTACCTTTATGGAAGCGTTTACAGACCATGTGGAGGTGGAGAGTGAGCCGGGGAGAGGAACCTGTGTTTCTCTGACGAAAAAAATGGGAGGAGAGAAGTGGAACATACCTGTGCGTTGATCAGACAGGCAAAAGAAGGAGATATGGAAGCACGTTCCCGTCTGGTGGAAGAAAATGTAGGGTTGATCTGGAGTGTTGTCCGGCGATTTCAGGGCCGGGGTTACGACAGTGAAGATCTGTTTCAGATCGGAAGTATCGGGCTGCTGAAATGCATCGACCACTTTGATCTGAGCCGGGATGTCAAATTTTCCACTTACGCGGTCCCACTGATCATGGGAGAGATCAAACGTTTCCTGCGGGATGACGGCATGGTAAAAGTGAGCCGCAGCCTGAAGGAGATTCATTATAAAGTGAAAAAGGAAAAGGAGCTGTATCAGAAGGAATATCACCGGGAGCCGACGCTGCAGGAGATCTCTGTCACTTTGCAGATTGACGAGGCGGACATTCTTATGGCGATGGAGTCCGGTCAGGAGATCAGCTCGCTTCATCAGGTCATCTATCAGAGCGACGGGGATGAGATCCATCTGGAAGACAAGATTGAAAAACAGACAGATGAGATCGAGGAGGCGGTAAACCGGATGTACATTTCCCAACTTCTCTCCCACCTGAATGAGCAGGAGAAAAAACTGATCGAGATGAGATATTTTGAGAATAAGACACAGACGGCGGTGGCGCAGGTTCTCGGCATCTCCCAGGTACAGGTGTCCCGTCTGGAAAAGAAGATACTGGAAAAGCTCCGCAACGTATGACCGGTGTGCTCACCGGAAAATACGGCTGTTCGTTATCATGTATAATTTTGGGTATCCGGCGCATACTTTCTCTGTCTTGAAAATCAGGCAGCGGGAACAGGAGGGAAAGTTGGAAAGTGAACTTCCAAATCTACCATTATTGATGCAGTAAATGCGTCAGGAAAGGAGAAAACATGGGAAGGCCGGTTATTTATCTGCATACGGAACAGAGCTATTACCTGAATAACCCAAAGGTGACAATCAGGGACATCTGTTCCGTATACTGCAAAGACAGGAATGTGCAGAATAAAATCAATGGTATCGAGATATATAGATTTAAGGAAAAGGAGGATGGCAGAGCATTTATGTCCATCCTCATTTTGATACAGGCCATCGCGGAGGCAGTGCCGGAGGCGGAGATTAAAAATGTGGGGGAAGAGGACTTTGTCATCTATTACAGAGATCCGCAGCAACAGCCCGCCCGCTGGTTGCAGAGAGGAAAAATCCTTTTGATCTGTATCACCTGTTTCCTCGGTATGGGAATCTCCATTATGGGGTATAACAATGATGTGGATATGAGCCGGGTTTTTGCGCAGCTTTATGAGACATTTCTTGGCAGGGAACCGGACGGGCCGACTTTTGTGGAACTGTTTTATTCCATCGGGCTGACGGTGGGCATCTTTTTATTTTTTAACCACACGCCGGGCAAAAAAGTGACGAACGAACCGACGCCCATACAGGTGCAGATGCGGCTTTATGAAAGGGACGTAAACCAGACATTTCTTCTGGGAGCGTCCAGAAAAGGAGAGGAACTGGATGCGGACAATGATTGCTGAGATCGTGCTGGCCTGGACGGCCCTTGCGGCGGGATTTGCCACTGCCGGCGGCTTTGTGGCGTTTATCAGTCTGGTCGGCATCGTTCCGAGGCTATCCGCCATCACCAAAACGGCTTCCCGGATTCCGCTATATGAGACAAGCCTGGCGCTTGGTCTTATCGCCATGAACGTGCTGTCCTTATATCCGGTAGATCTGACCTGGGTTCCCCGGATCGTGTCTGCCGCGCTCATGAACGCCGGCGGATTCTTTACGGGAATCTTTGTGGGATGCCTCGCCGGCGCGCTGGCGGAAGTGATAAATATTGTGCCGATCCTGGCCAGACGGACACGGCTTCGAAAGGGATTCCCTTATTTTATCAAAGCGGCAGCTGTCGGAAAATGTGTCGGGAGCTTCCTGCAGTTTTATATTTTTCGGGGCTGAAGAATGGTGTACTGACCCGTTCATTTTCGCCATTATGCAAAATGTGAGAGGTCAGTGCGCTGGATGACAGGGATGCAGCAAAAGCGGCGTATGAGAAAGAGTAACGATGAGAAAAAATATGTTGAAAATATCGCAGGGGAAAGAGAGGAAAAAGAACATGAAAAAAGAACCAACCAGACAGGAATATGCGGATCAGGTAAAACAGATGACGCCCAAATTCAGTTCCTTTACCAACTGCTGGCATGCCTTCGTATCGGGCGGCGCCATCTGCCTTCTGGGGGAAGTGATCCACCAGATTGCGGTGCGTCAGTTTCATATGAGCCAGGAAAATGCGCTGATCACGGTCAGCATCAGTCTCATACTCTTGAGCGTCATCCTGACCGGTCTCCAGTGGTTTGCGCCGCTGGCAAAATGGTGCGGGGCGGGAACCCTGGTGCCGATCACCGGATTTGCCAACTCTGTGGCGTCGCCGGCGATCGAGTACCAGTCAGAGGGACAGGTTTTCGGCATCGGCGTCAAGATTTTTACCATCGCCGGACCGGTAATCCTGTATGGTGTTTTCACGAGCTGGGTGGTCGGGTTCCTTTACTGGCTGCTGAAATGGTCGGGATGGTTGTGAGAATATGGGAATCTGGTTGTGGCTGCTCTGGACCGTTTTCATGTGGGAAAATCGAAGAAGCGAAAGCCGGGGAGAGAAGCTGTTTGACAAAGTAAAGAGCAAAAAATATAATGATAACAGATCAGGAAAAATCTTGCGATCAAAAGAAATAAAAAATTTTTAAAAAAGTGAAAGGATTTTCCTCCTTCCGTCGTATTATATATGAAAGCATAAAACAACAGGCAATGGCAGAGCAAACAGCTGTCCATGCCAACAGGACGGTAAAGGAGGAAATGAGAATGAGAAAGTATTTTTTATCAGCAGCAGTTTTGATGTTTTGCGCACTTCCGGTACTGCCGGCAGAGGCGGCACAGGCGGGCGATGTGGATGCGCAGGCATCTGTAAATGTGCAGACACAGGCAAAAAAGGCGTTTAAACTGGATGAAAAGGTGTATGATCTGGTAAAGGGATGGTGGACAGGCGGGTCCGATGATTCCTGCGACCGGAAGATCACGAGAAGAAAGATAAAACTGTATGATTCGTCTACAGGAAAGTATGTTTCTTCCCTGCGAATCTACAACTGCAAAAAGTCCGGGAACGGATACGTGTTCAAATTAAGAGACAGCCAGGGAGAAAAGGTGACCTATCGGTTTAATACCAAAAATCGGATTCTGGGCTGTTATCAGGATAACGACAAAGATGGTGTCTGCGATTTTTATCACCAGGGCAGATATTATGTAGATGAAAATGACAATGGGATTTGCGACCACTACGAGAACGGGGAGAGCGGTCAGGGATGGCGCAATAACGGCGCCGGTACCCGTCAGGCCGGCCATCATAGCGGCAGCGGATATGGCCATCATGCAGGCGGCGGCAGAGGAGGTCATCATCACGGCTGGTAAGCAAAACCATGACGGAGAACAATACGGGAAATAAAAGATAAGACCATCAGAGAGGGATTTGGCGATGCGGAGCGAGCAGGAGGTAAACAGAGCCATTGAGCAGTATGCGGATACGGTTCGGCGGCTGTGCATGATACATTTGAAAAATTATGCGGACACCGAGGATATCTTTCAGAATGTATTTTTGAAATACGCGCTGAGCGAGACTGCCTTTGAGAGTGAAGAGCATGAGCGGGCGTGGATGATCCGGGTGACGCTCAATGCCTGCAAAGATTTCCTGAAAAGCTTCTTTCGCCGACACACGGTACCGCTGTCCGCACTGACGGAGCAGGCAGAACATTTGCCTGAAGATCACCGGGATGTGCTGGAGGCGGTACTTTCTCTCCCGGCAAAATACCGGGACGCGGTTTATCTCTATTATTATGAGGAGTACACTGCCGCGCAGATTGGCGACATCCTCGGGAAGAACGTCAATACGGTATACACACTTCTGGCGCGCGCCAGAAAAATACTCCGGGAAAAGCTGGGAGGTGATACATATGAAGGATAGGCAGAGAGAAATGCGGGAAATAAAAGAAGCATTTGCGGATATCCATGCGGAGGAAGAATTAAAAAATGCGACAAAGACGTATCTCTCTGAGAAGATGAAAGAGATGGCGCGTCAGGAGGAGCAAAGCAGCGCAGAAGACAGCAAAGCGCGCCGTCAGAAAGGCAGCCGGGAAAGATTGCGTGACAGTCAGGAACTTTACGGACGAAACAAGTGGATGAGAAGGCTGGCGCCTGTCCTTGCCTGTTTCCTTTTCCTGGTTGTTTTGTCCGGAGGCTCCTATACATTTTTTTCTTCCGCCGCTGTGATCAGTGTGGATGTCAATCCTTCCATTGAACTTTCTATCAACCGGTTTGACAGAGTGATTGATGTGGAGGGATATAACGCGGACGGGGAGGAACTGGCAGACAGTCTTTCTGTCCGGTTTATGAATTATGTGGACGCCGTGGAGACGCTGATGGACAGTGACAGCTTCCGGCAGTATCTGACGGAAGACGCCGATATCTCCATCGCCGTGGTTGCAGACGATGAGGAGAAAGGTGAGCGGATGCTCTCTGATGTAAAGACCTGTACCGCGGGACATAACGCCCACTGTTTCCGTGCGGAAGAAGGAGAAGTAGAAAATGCCCATGAGGCAGGTCTGTCTTATGGAAAGTACCAGGCGTATCTGGAACTGAAAGAGCTGGACCCGGACATTACGACAGAAGACATCCGGGGAATGACCATGCGGGAGATCCGGGATCGCATCGCAGCGCTGACCGGAGAAGAAACAGCGACGCCGGATGATCAGAGCCAGAATCAAAATCAGAGCCAAAACCGGAATCAGGGCCAGAGCCGGAATCAGAACCAGGGCAGCGGTCACAGAGACGATAACGCCGGGCATCACGGCGGCGCCGGAAAGCACCATCAGGGCGGAAGACATTAGAAAACAAAGTATTATTTAATGAAACTTTATTTAATTAAAAAAATAGTGGAAGATATACATGTTCCATAGTATAATGGGCGGAGATATATACGAGGAGGAAAAGCAATGATTATTTACAGAGCCAAAGATTATAACGATTTAAGCAGAAAAGCAGCCAATATTATTTCCGCCCAGGTGATCATGAAACCGAATTGTGTGCTTGGTCTGGCAACAGGCTCCAGCCCGGAAGGCATGTATGCGCAGCTTGTGGACTGGTACAACAAAGGCGACCTGGATTTTGCAAAGGTAAAAAGTGTGAATCTGGACGAGTACAGAGGCCTTTCCAGAGAGAACGAGCAGAGCTATTACTATTTCATGCATAAGCACCTTTTTGACAAGGTGAATATTGACATGAACAATACGTATCTGCCAAATGGTCTGGCAGAAGACCCGGAGGAAGAATGCCGCCGCTATGACGCGCTCATCGAGTCTTTGGGCGGTGTGGATCTGCAGCTTCTCGGTATGGGACATAACGGACACATCGGTTTCAATGAGCCGGGAGACCATTATGACAAGGGCACGCACTGTGTGGACCTGCAGCAGAGCACCATTGAGGCAAACAAGAGATTTTTTGCTTCTGAGGATGAGGTGCCGAGACAGGCGTATACGATGGGAATCGGCACGATCATGAAAGCGAAAAAGATTCTTGTGATCGTCAGCGGAGCAGAGAAGGCGGAGATTCTTAAAGAAGCGTTATACGGACCGATCACACCACAGGTTCCGGCTTCTGTTTTACAGATGCATTCCGACGTGATCGTGATCGCAGACGAGGCTGCGTTATCGGCGATCAAATAGTATAAAAATAATGGAGATTACAATGCTTATCTATAATGTCAACGTATTTACGGAAGAAGAGAAGTTTGTTTCGGGAGCAGTTCTTGTGCGGGGAGACCGGATCGAAAAGGTCTTTACCGGCAGCAAAGTTCCGGAGGAGATCATCGCGGCACAGGATGAGCAGATGGACGGGCAGGGATGCTATTGTTTCCCCGGAATGATCGATCTGCATTTTCACGGGTGCAAGGGATATGATTTCTGCGACGGGACGAGAGAGGCCGTGGAGGAGATCGCCCGCTACGAGGCGTCCATCGGCGTGACCGCCATCGCTCCGGCGACCATGACGCTGCCGGTGGAAGAGCTGGTCCGGATTCTTCATAACGGCGCTGCTTTTAAAGCGGAGCAGGAACAGATGAAAAATGATGCGGCGAACGAAACGGATGCTGCGCTGCGTGCGGCAAAAAGGGCAGCGTCCGCGTCGCTGGCAGACCTCCTTGGCATCAACATGGAAGGTCCGTTTATCAGCCCGGTAAAAAAGGGAGCGCAGGACGCGCAGTATATCCTCGCGTGTGACGCGGATATCTGCCGAAGATTTCAGAAAGCGGCCAATGGGCTGGTGAAGTTCATCGGTCTCGCTCCGGAAGAGGTGTCCAGAGAGCAGGCAGAGCAGTTTATCAGAGATGTCCATGGAGAGGTTTCTGTCTCTCTGGCACATACCAATGCGGATTATGATTCGGCAAAGGCTGCCTTTGATGCGGGAGCAGATCATCTGGTTCACATGTATAATGCCATGCCTCCGTTTACGCACCGGGCGCCGGGAGTGATCGGCGCGGCAGCGGACAGCCCGCATGTGATGGCGGAGATCATCTGCGACGGCGTGCACATTCACCCGTCGGCGGTGCGGGGAGCTTTTTCTCTCATGGGAAAGGAGCGCATGATTTTCATCAGCGACAGTATGCGGGCGGCAGGAATGCCGGACGGTGTCTACACGCTGGGCGGCCAGGACGTGCAGGTGAAGGGAAATCACGCTACGCTGGTATCCGACGGTTCTCTGGCCGGTTCCGTGACACCTCTGCCGGACTGCGTGCGGACAGCGGTGCGGACGATGGAGATTCCTCTGGAGACAGCCATCGCCTGCGCGACTATTCATCCGGCAAAAAGTCTCGGTGTGGAAACCGACTATGGTTCCATCGCGCCGGGCAAGAAAGCGAATCTGGTGCTGTGGGACAGAGACCTGGAGCTTAAAGCTGTGATCAAGGACGGATGTGTGATCTCGGAACAGAATTGACGGCGATTCAGAAGACGTCTGTGTAAAAGTATATGGAACAGCTGTGAGAAAGCACACGGCATATGCAGGAAACGATCAGTACATATAAAAAAGACCCTCACGAAGAGGGCCTTTTTATATGTATCTTGTTAATGGATTATCATAAATTCTGAAACACTGAAAGGTTCTATTATGCTGGGAAACAAGCATTTACAACGAAGGTCATGATGAAGATCGCACATGCAGGACCGTCGATGTGGGAGTCAGAACCGGAGTTGATCAGGTTTGTCTCAACGTCACAAATAATTGCGGAAATAGTACCGAAGACGATAGCCATGATAACAGCCATCCATGCATTTCCTGTATTATTGTAGCACTGTACTGCTGTCTCAGCAGCGATGATAACGATATGGTGGCATCCGAAGAATGGCTGACCAATCTCAGCGAATACTAAACCGATAGCTGCCATACCGAAGATCAGTACGTGGTAAGAACCAGCAAATGTCTCGATCGGAACAACTTCAAGACCTGCAAAGTAAACGCCGGCAACTAATAAGCTGTAGCAGATACCGATCACGATCGTGTTGCCTAAAGCACCGCCCTGGCTGATTGTTTTGTCGCCAGTTCTTAACTTGCCGCCAAATACGAGACGAACTAAGATAGCGGAAAGGAATACGGTGATTCCAGGTGCGTCTGTTACGAGACGTGGAGAAATCGTTCCTGCAAAGAGGTTCATAACAACGAACTCTTTGAATAAGAAACCGATCACACCAAAGATACCGCCGACGATCAGAACGTCAGGTGCGTTGTGACCTGCACATGAAGTAGCGATATCAGCGCCGTTATCGCTGATGCCTTTTTTCTTAGCGTATGCAGCAGCAGCAACACCGCCGGCAAATGCGATATGTGGTCCGAAGAAAGAACCAAATGCGAAATAGTTAACAAGAATGTTTCCGGCATCAGCCGCGCCGGCCATACTTACTGCAGCACCAACTACCGCGAACACACCAGTCATGATAAATGCTGGCAGAGCACCGATCGATGCAGCAAATGCGCCACCGCCAAAAGCAGCGATCAAATTGAAAATACTCATAACAATCTCCTCCTTATACATGTATGAATATGTTGGTTATCAAGCATCGTTTCCCCTTGCTTGATGATAAGGATATTGTAACATTTGAAAGAAATTTGTAAAAACAACAAGAATTCATTAGTATCACAACTTAAAGTTGTGAATAACCAAAATACGGCATAAATACACGACATTTTGATGAGGAAGAGAAGTGAAAAAAATAAAAAAATTATGCATTTTGACGGGTGAGATGAGAAAAAGTTCTTTTTTTGACGGTAATCCTGCCGGGAGTGTGGTATCATAGGCAGGAAGGCGGAGAAAACCGGGACGTCCGGCGTAAGAATTTATTTATAAAAGAATATCCATGGAAATCTGCGGGTGGATTTCCGCCTGAAAGAAACAGAACGGAGAATATGACATGAAAAAGAATTACAAAATGACCATATGCTATGACGGAAGCCGCTATTACGGCTGGGAACATCAGCCGGATCGGGATACCATCCAGGGGAAGCTGGAAAATGTACTTTCCCGGATGTGCGGGGAGGATATTGATGTGATCGGAGCCGGGAGGACGGATGCCGGCGTCCATGCGAAAGCCATGGTTGCCAATGCGGTGCTCAACACGGAACTTTCGCCGGAAGAGATCCGGGACTATATGAACCGGTATCTGCCGGACGATATCGCGGTAAAAGAAGTCCGGGAGGCTTCCGAGCGATTCCACGCCAGATACAAAGCGGTGGGAAAGCTTTACTGCTACACCTGCTTCGACGGCCCGGTAAAACCGGTTTTTCAGCGCAAATATGTCACGATACTTGATTTTCATCCGGATGTGGAGAAGATGCGCCGGGCGGCAGCTTATCTGGAAGGGAAACACGATTATAAGAGTTTCTGCGGCAATCCCAAAATGAAAAAGTCCACGGTGCGGGTGGTGGATAAGATCGAGATCGTGCGAAAGGGAGGTTTTATTTATTTTAATTTCCACGGCACCGGCTTCCTTCAGAACATGGTGCGGATCCTCACCGGCACTCTTCTGGAAGTTGGAAAAGGGAAGATAAAACCGGAACAGATGCCGGAGATCCTTGAGGCAAAAAACCGGCAGGCAGCCGGACCGACCGCGCCTCCGGGTGGACTGTGTCTTGTGAAAGTGGATTACTGACAGAGGGAAGATATATAGAATCGCAATAAAAAGAGACTTTGCTATAGTCAAATTCACGAAATTTGCCTGAAAACAGGAAAATCACAAAAAGAATGATTGACATTGGCTTTTTTTTGAATAAAATAAAATGTGAAACAGCAAAATAAACCGAAAAGAGCAAAAAGGGAGTAGTTGCATGTCCTGTCCGGGACATGTCATAGTGTTTCGTCAATACGATTACAGGAGTAATCCGGAACCTATGCGGCATTTCTCATGTTGAATTGTTGAATCAGACTTTTTGTGTATATTTGATATACACAAAAAGTCTTTTTTGTTTCATGGGAGATTGCGTTCCCGTGAAACAAAAAACATTCTGCAGGGATCGCATTGCAGGTGAAACTTTTTGTTCTCTTGGTTTATATGACAAAAATCAAACTAGGAGGTTTTCTGATGAAAGAAACGTATCAGATGCATCAGGATGAATTACTGAAGCAGATGAAGGCGGAGCCGGGCGGACTTTCCTCACAGGAAGCGGCGCGGCGTCTGGAAGAGTATGGAGAAAATGCTCTTGAGGAACAGGCAAGAAAAAAAGGATATCAGGTATTTCTGGAACAGTTTAAAGATTTCCTTGTTATCATTTTGATCATTGCCGCCCTCATTTCCCTCATTTCAGGAAATGTGGAGAGCACCATCGTTATCATCGCCGTGCTGATCTTGAATGCGATCCTCGGTACAGTGCAGTATCTGAAGGCAGAGAAGTCTCTGGCCGCATTAAAACAGCTTTCTTCTCCTCACGCGAAAGTGCTGCGTGACGGAAAGACGACGGAAGTTCCTTCCGCTGAGGTTGTGCCGGGCGATATTCTTCTTCTGGAAGCCGGCGATATGACAGCGGCAGACGGAAGAATTCTCAACTGTTATTCTTTGCAGGTCAACGAGAGCGCGCTGACCGGCGAGTCCGCCAGTGTGGATAAGACCGATGCGGATATCGAGGGCGAGGCAGTGCTGGCAGACCGTCTGAACATGGTATATTCCGGCACGCTCGTAACTTACGGCCGTGCAGAAGTGCTTGTCACCGGAACCGGAATGAACACGGAGATCGGTAAGATCGCCGGTCTTATGAACGACACCAAGGAGAAGAAGACGCCGCTTCAGGTGAGCCTGGACGAGTTCAGCAAGAAGCTGGCGGCAGTCATCATGGTGATCTGTGTCATTGTCTTCTTCCTGAGCATGTACAGAGATATGCCGATTCTGGATTCCCTGCTGTTTGCCGTGGCTCTGGCCGTGGCAGCCATTCCTGAGGCGCTTGGTTCCATCGTGACCATCGTGCAGGCGATGGGAACCGGTAAGATGGCGGCAGAAAACGCCATCATGAAAGAGTTAAAGGCAGTGGAAAGTCTGGGAAGCGTTTCTGTCATCTGTTCCGATAAGACGGGAACTCTGACACAGAATAAGATGACCGTCACAGATGTATACACCGGCGGCAAATGCATGAAACCGGAAGAGATGGATATCCATCTGTCTCTGCACCGTTATTTTCTTTATACGGCAGTGCTCAACAACGACTCTTCCAACCATGATGGAAAAGAGATCGGCGATCCAACCGAGTACAGCCTGCTCGTCATGGCAAGAAAAGCGGGTCTTGACGACGCGCATATCACGGAAGAGGACATCCGCAGCATGATGCCCCGAATGGAAGAACTGCCGTTTGACTCTGACCGGAAGCTGATGAGTACGAAGTACCGGATTCACGGCGTTCCGACCATCCTCACAAAAGGAGCGCTAGACGTGCTTCTTGACCGAACCCGTTATATCATGACCGAGACAGAGACCCGGGAGATGACCGACGCCGACAGAGAAGAGATCCTGCGGCAGAACCAGGCATTTTCCGAGAACGGACTCCGTGTCCTCGCCTTTGCCATCAAGGAAGTGGAGGAGGACGACACCCTCTCCCTGGATGATGAAAATGATTTCACCTTCGTCGGTCTGACCGCCATGATGGACCCGCCGAGAGAAGAGTCCAAAAAAGCCGTGGCGGATGCGGCAAGCGCCGGTATCAAGACAGTCATGATCACCGGAGACCACAAGGTGACGGCTGCGGCCATCGCCCGTCAGATCGGTATCTTCCACGACGGCGATATAGCGCTCACCGGACAGGAAGTCGACGCCATGTCCGATGCAGAGCTTGACAATGTGCTGGAAAAAGTATCCGTCTATGCCCGTGTTTCACCGGAAAACAAGATCCGTATCGTAGACGCATGGCAGAGAAAAGGAAGAATCACCGCCATGACCGGAGACGGCGTCAACGACGCGCCTGCTCTTAAGAAAGCCGATATCGGTGTCGCCATGGGTATCACCGGTACCGAGGTATCCAAGGACGCAGCGGCGATGATCCTGGCAGACGATAACTTTGCCACCATTATCAAGGCGGTATCTTTCGGAAGAAACGTATACCGGAATATCCGGAATGCCATCCAGTTCCTTCTTTCCGGAAATATGGCTGGTATCCTCGTTGTATTATACTGCTCCCTGATGGGACTGCCGACACCTCTGGCGCCGGTACAGCTTCTGTTTATCAACCTGCTGACCGACTCCCTTCCGGCCCTGGCGATCGGAATGGAACCGGTGGACGAGAGCCTGTTAAAAGAGCCGCCGCGTGACCCGAACGAGGGAATCCTCACAAAAGATTTCCTGTTAAAGCTTGGCTATTACGGACTGCTCATCGCGGTTGCGACCATGTCCGCGTTCTATTTCGGAATGGAGACGTCCACCCAGACAGCAGTCACCATGGCATTTGCCACACTGACATTGGCCCGTCTGTTCCACGGATTCAACTGCCGTGGCAAGGCGTCCATCTTCAAGCTGGGACTGACGACGAACAAGTGGACCATCGCGGCATTCTTCGGAGGCATTGTTCTTCTTGCCATCGTTCTTCTCGTATCGTTCATGGAACGTCTCTTCGAGACAGTGGCGTTGACCGGCATACAGCTTGGAATGATCGTGGTGTTCGCCTTCGCGCCGACCCTGATCATTCAGATCGTGAAAGTGATCGTCGACGCAGTGAAAAAAAGATAAGGAAAACGCCGGTCGATCCCATAGATAAAAAACAGAAATGCAGTGAGAAACTGCCGGAAACTGTCAGCGGACAAAAACCGCTGGCAGTTTTTTTATTGCATAGGAGGTTGCAATCCTATGCAATAAAAACGCTCCGCGAGGATCGCACTGCGGCGGATTGGAAGATGTCGTTCCCGCATATTTTTCCGAAAACTGCAAATCCTATTTTCGGAAAAAGAAAGAGGTGATGTTATTTATGAGTCAGATGGCGGGGAAGCAGAGCATTTTCTTTGACAGACCGGCGGTCATCCTCAGTCACGCCTGTGTGGGCGGCAAAAAGGAGGGGGAAGGGCCGCTGGGAGATACACTGGATCTGGTGGTGGAGGATCCTCTGTTTGGACAGGAAAACTGGGAGGAAAGTGAGAGTCAGTTTGTGCGGGCAGCCTGCGAGACAGCGTTGCGGAAAGGAAAAAGGAAGAAGGAGGAAGTGCGGATGGCATTCTGCGGTGATCTGCTCGGTCAGCTGATCGCATCTTCCTTCGGTATCAAGCAGATGAACATTCCTTATTATGGGGTGTATGGCGCCTGCTCCAGCATCGGAGTCTCTCTTTCCATGGCAGCCATGGCGGTGAGCGGAGGGTTCGCGGATCTGGCGCTTGCAGCCAGTTCCAGTCATTTTGCCAGCGCAGAAAAAGAGTTTCGGTTTCCGCTCGGATACGGCAATCAGCGACCATACAGCGCCACATGGACGGTGACGGGCGCCGGAGCATTTCTTCTGGGAAATGTGGAGAGCGGGCAGCGGAAAGAGAGACGGCAGGAACGACAGCAGCAGAAAACAGAACAGCACACAGCCGAAAAAAAGATACAGGAAACAGAAAAAACACAGGAGCCGTTTTCCGATGCAGGAAGAGTTGTGATCCGAGGCGTCACCACGGGAAAGATCAAAGATTACGGCGTGCAGGATCCGTTTAATATGGGAGCGTGCATGGCGCCCGCTGCCGCGGATACGATTTACCAGAGCCTGGAGGATTTTCAGATGGAGGCATCCGCCTTTGACGCGATTGTCACCGGTGATCTTGGGGCGGTGGGGCAGAAGCTTCTGTTTTCCCTTCTGGAGGAAAATGGCGTGGATCTCTCGGCAAACCATATGGACTGCGGAATGCAGATTTATGATGAGACGCAGCAGGACACCCACGCCGGCGGCTCCGGCTGTGCCTGTTCTGCTCTCGTGCTTTCTGCAAAGATTTTGCCGAGACTGGCATCGGGAGAGTGGAAGAAGGTGCTGTTTGTGCCCACAGGAGCGCTGCTGTCGCAGGTTTCCTCCAACGAAGGCAGGAGTATTCCGGCTATCGCGCATGCGGTGTATCTGGAACATGTGTAGCGGCTGGAATTTGCTACGTGCATGGCAACGACCAGGACTTGCCGATTGTATGCATAAAAGAAGCTGTGACCCGACGCAGGCGGAGAATAACGAGAAGAAGGGAGAGACATCATGGTCTATGTGAGAGCATTTTTGGTAGGAGGGCTTATCTGTATGCTGGTTCAGATATTTCTGGATCATACCAGGCTGATGCCAGGGAGAGTTATGGTCCTGCTGGTGATCGCAGGAGTGATCCTGGGCGCTGTCGGAATCTATGAACCGCTTCAGCAGTGGGCAGGCTGCGGGGCCAGTGTTCCTCTGTCCGGATTTGGGTATAATCTGGCAAGGGGCGTGATGGAAGCGGTAAATACGGAAGGATTTATCGGGCTGTTTAAGGGCGGCTTCAAGGCAGCGGCTGCGGGGACAAGCGCGGCGCTGGTATTTTCCTATCTGGCTTCGATCATTTTCAAACCGAAGATGAAAAAATGAGAAGAGGGAAAGGCAGCAAATAGAATAAGGAAGAAAAGAGACAAAGAAAAAGACCGCTTCGCCGGCGTTCCTGTTATCGTGGAGGAACGTGGGCGAAAGCGGTCTTAAATTTTGCTGCTTTTCCTTTTATAAGATGAGCATCTTTTGGCTTACACAGAAAGGAAGAATGCAGGGGTGGCTGCCTCAGCGGAACATATCGAGTATGGCGTCGGCAAGGTCGCCAAGCCCTGGCGGAGATTCCCCGGAAGGCGTGCTGCCGGAATCACCGGCGTCACCGGAATCCTCAGAGAGGACGTCACCGGAAGGGGAGGTGACGCCGGGAAGAGTCGGAAGCTGCTGGTTCTGCTGCCGTTCCTGCTCTTCCTGCCACTGACGGGTGTGAATGTTGCAGCGGTAATGATCGATGCTGACATTCAGACAGTACGGGGTGTCTTCCGTAACGCCGGAAGAACCATCCGGGCGTACCCGGAAAATCCGCTGGTATAACAGCTCATCCGGACAGAATCGTCTGGATACCCGGTTGGATGCGGAACAGAAGGTGACGACAATGTGATTTTCACAGCTGTCTTTCGGTTCCGTGCCCGCTTCGAAATACTCGATGCGTTCCATGTTCTTCTCCGGGTCATTGGAGCAGACGCCGCTCACCGGAAGCTTACCGGACTTCGCGCAGATGGTGGCGGTGCGGATACCCTGGCAGGCGTCAAAATCACGAATCTGCTGTTGCTGTGCATCGATGATCTGATCCATGATTTTTGCCCAGATCACCTTGTGGTAGTCATCCTCGTTGTCAAAGGATGTATTGTAATCGTAACCGGTCCAGATGGACGCCGTGTAGTATGGCGTGTAACCACAGAACCAGAAATCATAATTGTTGGAAGTGGTTCCTGTTTTTCCCGCCACGGCCATATCGGAGGAAAGCTGTGCCTCCGTACCGTTTCCCTCGGAGATGACGTCTTTCATGGCGTCGGTCAGGAGCCAGGCGGTGGTCTCTTTCATCACCTGTTTCGGAGCAGATTCATTTTGCAGGAGAACATTTCCATGGCTGTCCTCCACACTGGTATACAGAATCGGCTTGTTATAATATCCCCTGTTGGCAATCGCAGCATAGGCCGCGGTCAATTCCACGTTGGTGACGCCGTCGGTGATACCACCCAGAGCGAGAGCCTGATTGACGTCGGTCTCCGTGCCGCCGCTGCTGGTCTGCCGGTTGTTGACCAGAGTGGTGAAGCCAAGTTTTAACAGAAAATCATACCCTACCTGCGGTGTGAGCTGCGTCAGAGCTTTGACCGCAACGATATTGTTTGAGTTCGTGATGGCATCCCGGATGGTGATGAGTCCCCGGTACTCGTCCGGATTGTAGTTGGTGACCTCGTCGCCGTTTTCATAAGTGTACGGCGCGTCGTCAAAAACAGTCGCCAGCGTCATGCCGCCGGTGTCAAGGGCAGGCGCGTAAGTGGACAGGATCTTAAAGGTGGAACCCGGCTGCCTCGTAAACGCAGTGGCGCGGTTTAAAGCCAGGTCGTCTTTCTTTTCTCCACGTCCGCCCACCAGAACTTTCACCTGTCCGGTACTCTGATCAATAAGCGAGTAGGAAATCTGCGGTTCCAGAGCAAAGCGGACGGTCTCGGTCAGGATCTGGTCGTCCTCTGCCACCGTATTTTTCTTGAAGACACGGATGGCCTTGCGCATCGCCTTTTTCGTCGGATAGATAGTCCGGTAATCCGCATCTCCATTGGCACTGCGGAAATAATCCCGGATGTCCCGCTCCGTATAGAGAACAGACTGTCCGTCCGCCTTCGTGACATGCAGGTCATACTCCAGAGAAAAATAGGTGTCTACCGGATAATTGCTCTTGTCATTGATGACGGTATCGGCGATATTCTGCATCTGCGAGGACTGGGTCGAATGAATACGCAATCCGCCCCGGTATACAAGATTGTACGCCTGTGACTGGGTATAATTGTATTCACTCTGCAGGTCTTCCACAATCTGTGTGATCAGCGCGTCCGTAAAATAGGAATATACCGAGCGCTGGTTCTGGCTGGCCTGCGTTTTGGAGATGCGTGAATACACATCATCGGATAACGCTTCCTCGTACTCCTGACTGGAAATATAATTCAACTCATACATTTTCCGGAGAACGATATCCCGCCGCTCTTTATTGTTTTCCGGATGGTCGATAGGATTCAACCGGGTCGGGTTCTGTGTGATGCTGGCGATGACAGCGCACTCGGAGAGTGTGAGGTCTTCCACCGATTTGTCAAAATAATAATTGGCGGCGGATTCCACGCCCAGCGTTCCCTTGCCCAGGTTGATGGTATTCAAATAGTCGGTGAGAATCTCTTCCTTGGAAGTCTTCTTCTCCACCTGGATGGCCAGATACTGCTCCTGAATCTTCCTCTTGATCTTGGCGAGAAAATTACTTTCATCCCAGACTTCAAATACATTATTTTTGATCAGCTGCTGTGTGATCGTGCTGGCTCCCTGTGTAGCGCCGCCGTTTTGCAAGGCGGTGATGCCCGCCCGGATGATACCTTTTAAGTCAACGCCGTTGTGTTCATAAAAACGTTCATCCTCAATGGCGATAAAGGCATTTTTCAAGTTGGCGGGGATCTGCTCGTAATCCACAATGATCCGGTTAGAAGAGTAGTCGCTCAGCACTTCTGTCTTCTGCCCGCTGTCGTCAAAGATGATCGTCGCGGAATACTTCGGTTTCAGATTATAATTGGTGGGGGTCGTTTCGATCATACCCTCTACGGAACCGAATGCCAGACCGCCGCCGCCGACGATGAGAACAAGGAGCAGCAGAAGAAATATTTTGAATACCAGGACGGAAAAAGAGCTGTGAAGCCGCTTTTTCCTGGAATGGAGCTGCTGTTTTCTCTTTTGGATGGATGATTGATTGTAACGCATAAAAATTCCTTTTTAAGAGAATGGCCCGGAAGAAAGACTATCTTACCGGAACGATCTCGATCCAGTATCCATCCGGGTCATTGATGAAATAAATGCCCATGGAAGGATTTTCAAAACAGATGCAGCCCATTTCCTCATGTTTTTTGTGGAAGGCATCGTATTCATCCGTCTTAAATGCGAGATGAAACTCCTCGTCTCCCAGATCATACGGTTCTTTGCGGTCGCGCATCCAGGTCAGCTCCAGAGAGAAGCCGGTGCGGCCGTCTCCGAGATAGACGATCTTGTAACTGCCGTCGGATGCGTTCTTTTCACGAACAACGGAAAGACCGATCGCTTCCTTATAAAATGCGATACTTTTTTCCAGGTCCAGAACATTAAAATTAAAATGGTTAAATTCGATCATTATTACGCCTCCTTAAATTGAAATACTAATCTCTGATACATCCCGTTTACTATAGCACATTTTGCAGAGTAGGGCAATAAATGAGGTTTTTTGCCGTTTTGACAGCACATTTTCCGTAACTTTTCCTTTACAAACGGGAGAAAAATTATATAATAATACCCAGAGCCAAATTTTTCAAGAAATGTACCGGCTGTTCCGGTCTGGTAAAAAAGGCAGAGCCGCGGGAAGGCGGCAGAAAGAAAGGGAGAGATTGATGAGAACAAGACGATGTATCGTGATGGCTGTGTTCCTGTTTTTCGCAGCGGCGTTTGTCTGCGGAAAAGGAATCGACGCGGAGGCAGCCAGCAGATATACCATTTATGTCAACCGGCGGACGAATCTGATCAACGTGGTGGAGTCAGGGAGCGGCAGGCTGGTCCGCGCCATGTACTGTTCTACCGGAAGGGGATATTCCACGATCGGAGGAACTTATAATACAGTGAGCAAGATGCGCTGGCATGCGCTTTACGGCGGTGTGTACGGACAGTACTGTACGAGGATCCATGGTTCTTACCTGTTCCATTCCGTACCATATTACAGAACGGTCAAGAATCAGATGGCGACAAAGGAATATAACAAGCTGGGAACCCAGGCATCCGCGGGATGTATCCGTCTGGCAGTCGTAGACGCGAAGTGGATCTATGACAACTGCGGGATCGGGACAAGGGTTGTCATTGGCGAGTCAAGGAGTCTGAAGAAGCCGCAGCGGGATAAGCTGACGATATCTACTTCCAGCCGGACAGGATGGGACCCGACGGATCCGGACCCGGCGAACCCGTATTATCCGAGCATCAGCCTGAAAAAGTCTGCATCCAAAAAGGTTAAGAATATTAAATATGGAAGCAAGATGAATAAAAAGAAGCTCAGGAAGATGATCACGGTATCTTCCCGGACCACATCTTCTGCGGAGCTGCTGAAAAATGTGACGATCAAAGGCCGGGTGAGAACGAAGAAACCGGGCAAGTACAAGATCACATTTACGGTGACCGATCCGAGAACATTGCTCAGCAAGTCGCTGAAAGTTACATATACTGTGAAAAAAGCGCCGCAGGAGCCGGCAGAAGCTCCGGCGGTTCCGACAGTATAAAGGCCGACGATCCGGTCGGCGGAAAGTGAAGGGATAGCGTGCTGCGGTCTGCCACAAAAGGAAACCGCAAAATGTGTACATCCTCAAAAAAGCAACGAGAAAAGATACAGGAGGAAAGAGGAATGGCAACACCATACAATCATAGAGCCATCGAACAGAAATGGCGCAAACACTGGGAGGAACATCCTGTCAATGTCAATGACGGCAAGAAGCCGAAATATTACTGTCTGGATATGTTCCCATACCCTTCAGGAAGCGGTCTTCATGTAGGACACTGGAGAGGTTATGTGATCAGTGACGTCTGGAGCCGTTATAAGATGCTTCAGGGATACTATCTGATCCATCCGATGGGCTGGGATGCGTTCGGTCTGCCGGCAGAGAACTATGCCATCAAGATGGGAACCCATCCGAAGATCACCACAGAGCAAAATATCAAAAACATCAAACGCCAGATCAACGAGATTGCGGCGATTTACGACTGGGATATGGAGGTCAACACCACAGACCCGAACTTCTACAAATGGACCCAGTGGATTTTTGTGAAAATGTTCAAGGCGGGCCTGGCTTACGAAAAAGAGATGCCGATCAACTGGTGTCCGTCCTGTAAGACCGGACTTGCTAACGAGGAAGTTGTGGACGGCTGCTGCGAGCGCTGCGGTTCTCCGGTGACAAAGAAGAACTTAAAGCAGTGGATGCTCCGCATCACCAAGTACGCGGACCGTCTGTTAAACGATCTGGATAAGCTTGACTGGCCGGAAAAGGTAAAAAAGATGCAGACCGACTGGATCGGCAAGAGCTATGGAGCCGAGGTGGATTTCCAGGTGGACGGAAGAGAGGATAAGATCACGGTCTACACCACAAGACCGGATACCCTCTACGGCGCTACCTTCATGGTGCTCGCTCCGGAACACGCCCTGGCAAAAGAGCTGGCCACCGACGAGACAAGAGAAGCGGTGGAGAAATACATTTTTGATTCCAGTATGAAGTCCAACGTGGACCGTCTGCAGGATAAGGAGAAGACCGGTGTATTCACAGGCTCCTACGCCATCAACCCGTTAAACGGCGCGAAGATCCCGATCTGGCTGGCTGACTATGTACTGGCAGATTACGGTACGGGAGCGATCATGTGCGTACCGGCCCATGACGACCGTGACTTTGAGTTCGCGAAGAAGTTTGACATCCCGATCATCCAGGTCATCGCCAAAGACGGAAAAGAGATCGAGAACATGACAGAGGCGTACACCGACGCCGTGGGAACGATGATCAATTCCGGCGAGTGGAACGGCATGGAATCCGCCGTGCTCAAAAAAGAAGCGCCTGCCATGATCGAGGAGAGAGGCATCGGCAAAAAGAAAGTCAACTACAAGCTCCGTGACTGGGTATTCTCCCGTCAGCGTTACTGGGGCGAGCCGATCCCGATCGTGCACTGCCCGAAATGCGGCGCTGTACCGGTACCGGAAGAAGAACTCCCGTTACTGCTTCCGGAGGTAGAGAAGTACCAGCCGACCGGAACCGGCGAATCTCCGCTGGCAGACATTCCGGAATGGGTGAACACCACCTGTCCGTGCTGCGGCGCTCCGGCAAAGAGAGAGACAAACACGATGCCGCAGTGGGCCGGATCTTCCTGGTACTTCCTGCGCTATGTGGATAACAAGAACGATAAAGAACTGGTGAGCAAAGAAAAAGCAGACAAATACCTGCCGGTTGACATGTATATCGGCGGTGTGGAACACGCGGTGCTCCATCTGTTATATTCCAGATTCTACACCAAGTTCTTATATGATATCGGCGTCATCGACTTCGATGAGCCATTCAAGAAGCTGTTTAACCAGGGTATGATCACCGGAAAGAACGGTATCAAGATGAGCAAGTCCAAAGGAAATGTCGTTTCCCCGGACGACCTGGTAAGAGACTATGGCTGCGATTCCCTGCGTCTTTACGAGCTGTTCGTGGGACCGCCGGAACTGGATTCCGAGTGGGACGACAAGGGAATCGACGGTGTATACCGTTTCCTGAACCGTTTCTGGAAGATGGCCATGGACAACAAGGACAAAGACGTGGCGGAGACAGACGAGCTTATCAAGGTACGTCACAAGCTGGTATACGATATCACAACCCGTCTCAACTCCTTCAGCTTAAATACCGTGGTCAGCGGTTTCATGGAATACAACAACAAGCTCATCGAGCTGAGCAAAAAAGGCGGCGTGGACAAAGAGACACTGGAGACTTACACCATCCTTCTCGCTCCATTTGCTCCTCACATCGCAGAGGAACTCTGGGAGCAGTTCGGCCATACCGACTCCGTATTCAGCCAGACATGGCCGGAATACGATGAGGACGCCATGAAAGACGACGAGATCGAGATTCCTGTACAGGTCAACGGAAAGACCCGCTGCACCATTTTCATCCCGGCAGACGCCGACAAAGACGACGTACTCGCCAAAGCAAAAGAGGCGCTCGGAAAGAAACTGACCGGAACGATCCGCAAAGAGATCTACGTGCCGGGCAGAATCGTGAATATCGTGGCAAAATAAGAGAGACAAAACTGCCGGCGGCAGGATCGCTGCAACTGGCGAGAGGCAGGATACCTGCCATATCAGAAACAAATGAGGATAACGCAGATGGCGGAACGCTGTCTGCGTTATTCTTCTATATCTGAATCTTTATATGTGCCTTATATATTGTGATAAAATGCAGATTATTATATAATTTTAATAAACATGTTGCATTACACTGGGATAAGATATGTTGTACCAGAAAAATGGGAGGAGGTGCAAAATGCAATGAATATTATGACATACATGGGAATCCTGATGGACCCGCTGGACCCGAATTCGGAGCAGATCCGTATGGAGGACATCGCGCACGCACTCTCCATGCTCAGTCGGGCGAACGGACATTTTCCCGAAATACATACCGTGGCACAGCACTGCCTGGAATGTGCGAACGAGGCCCGGGCAAGGAAGCTTTCACGGCAGATACAGCTATTTTGTCTGCTTCATGACGGGGCGGAAGCCTATCTCGGAGATTTTATCAGTCCGGTGAAGGAACGTATGCCGGCGTACAAAGAGGCGGAGCGAGAACTGCTCACGATGATCTATGAAAAATTTGCCGGGCGCGTGCCGTCGGCAGAAGAAAAGAAACTTGTGAAAGAGATTGATAAGACCTTGCTGTATTTTGAGTTCCTTCACTATATGGGTGTCGGCTGCGGCAATCCGGGAGCAGGGCTGAAAAGCCAGCCGGTATTTGCGGAGATGCCAAGACAGGAAGTGGAAGAAAGATATCTTGCGCTGTATAAAGAGTTAAGCAATGAGGATTTGTAAAGGTGGAACAGGTTTCTCATATAACAGACGATGCCATTCGTTCTCATACAGTTCCTCCCGACTCGACCCTCACTCGGACTACAGGTGTTTTTTGATCGGCAGTGAGAAACCGCTTTGCATTTTCTCCCTGCCGTCCACAAGTCTTAGATAGTCCTCCCTCACAGCTCGCGGTCGGAAACTGTATGCACTCCGAACGGCATCTGGATATTTGGAAACTCTGTTTCATCTTTACAAGAATCCTGTGTATGCTGGCAAAACAGCAGGCTATAGACATAGATAGTTGTTTTGTCGAGGGAATAAGAAACAAAGAATTCTGGCATCCCCGGAGAGTCAGCCACAATATTATAGACACAGTCGAGATAGAACGGGCATTTTGCCATAATCTTAGTGCTGAAGTCAGACAGAAATGACTGTAAATTTAGTATTGACCAGTCCGTCTTTGCCCATAACCTGCTATTTTTCCAACATACGCGGGATTCTTGTAGAGGTGGAACAGAGATTTTTCCATAGACAAATGACGCTTGGGCACATACGGCTTTCGACCGCGAGCTGTGAAGGAGGACGGCCGAAGCTATCTCAAAGTGATACCCCTGGTCAGTCCGACTTAGGGTCGAGACGGGCGAATCCGTATGTGCCTTACGTCATTGTCTGTTTAAGCAGATATCTGTTATCCCCTTTGCAAATTATCCCCATTTCGTGTTAGGAGGACTTTCATGCTTTCTGTTTCCATTACCGACGTCAAAAATTTTATGGCGCATCTGCTTTCCAGGGAGACCTTCGACCTGTTCTATCTGGTGGAAGCGTCTTTCAAAAAAGAGATATCCTATCATATCGACGGTCATCTGAATACTGACTTCTTTGATACGGACTCCGAACGTCCGGAGCGGGAATATTGTCTCTGGAAAGAGGTGCGCCCTTTTGCTTTTTCGATCATCCGGGGGAAACGTCTTCCTCTCGGATGTAAGATCATTCTGGCACTGCCAAAAGCGACGGTTGCTTTTCTCATAAAGGAGAGCCGCTGTTCTTTTCGCGAGGAGGATATTGAGGGAATCTATCTCAACATTCTCTATGAGCCGGATGCACTCACCATCACCACCGGTATCTCTTATCGCACATTTTCTCTTGATAAATCACTGGAACATGATGTGGATGATCACATACAGAGCTTTCTGAAAAAGAGGGGCATCTGTTAATCTGCCCCTCTTTTTGTCAATTCTTTTTATGTCTGTTATGTCTGCCGCCCTGCGGCTTTTTTTATTGCTGTTTCCGACCGGCCAGTACTATGCATGTTTAACTGCAGCGGTACCGGACGAGTGCTTTTTCATTGCTGTTTCTGACCGGCCAGTATCTGGTACGCCTCATGCAGCTGCGTATCTTTCGCCGGATCATCCTGGGCAGCCGCCCATTCTTCATCACTCATCTCAACGGTCACATCCGGGGTGATGCCCACCTCATGGATATTGCTGCCGTTTGGCGTATAATATTTGGAAACCGTCATCTTTACTGCGGATCCGTCCGGTAGCGGCATGATATTCTGCACAATTCCTTTTCCGTAGGTCGTCTCTCCCACAATTGTGGCAATGCCGTAATCTTTCAGGCAGCCGGTCATGATCTCGGATGCGCTGGCAGAGTTCTCATTGACCAGAAGAACGACCGGGAGGTCGATCACATCCACAGAATCGCTGTTGTATTCCGTGCGGTTGCCCTTTTTATCTTCCGTGTATACAATGAGTTTCTCATCCGGCACAAATCGTGACACCATGTCAAGACAGGCGGTGAGAAGTCCTCCCCCATTATCTCTGAGGTCAATGATCAGACTGGTCATCCCCTCCTCTGTCAGGGAGGTGAGCGCCTCGTTAAACTGCTCAGAGGTATTGTCGATAAACTGGGAGACGGCGATATATCCGGTATGATTCTCCTTCATCTCCCAGGTGACTGTCTCCATCACGATCTGTGACTTATCCACGGTAAGCTCCATGCTCTCACTGCCGCGGAGAATGGTGAGTACCACCGGCTTCTCATTCTTTTTGATGAGAGCGACGGTATCCTGCAGACCAAGTTCCGCCGTATCTTCTCCGTCCACTGCCATGATGATGTCATCCGCCTGTACGCCGGCGTTGTAGGCAGGACCGCCTTTGTTGACCTGCTCCACCAGCACGTACCCGGTGTCCGGATCCTGGCGGACCGTCACGCCGATACCCACATACTCTCCGGAATCCTCTTCCATGAGCTGTGCATACTCTTCTTCATTATAGTAGGCGGCGTACGGGTCGTCGAGCCCGGCGATATATCCCTTGTAAATGTAATCTTCCAGACGGCTTCCATCTGTCTCATCCAGAAAGAAATGATCAACATAGGCCTCCAGCATCGTGAGCTTCGTCATGACCTTAAAGTTATTCACTCCATTTCCGGATGCAAAGAGAAGGATCACATGCCCGACCACAAAGCCGGCCACAGCCACCAAAAGCAGAAGTACCGCCATCTTGAGACGGGTTCCCCATCTCCGGCTTCCGAACCGGCCTACCGGCTCTTTCTTTCCCGGATAGACATACCGCAGGCTCTCCCGCTCCGTGCGGCCATCTTCCTGCTCTTCCAGCTCCGGGGTCTGCTCCTCTTCTCTGCCGTCCGGACCTGCTTCCATATTCTCCTGTTCCCTGTTGTCATTCCATTCTGTCATTAATATTCCACTCGCTCCATATATTTCATGTATTTCACAACCATAAGGGCAATCTTAAAGGTGATGGCGTCCTCGAAGACACGAAGATCCAGGTTCGTGCTCTTCTGCAGCTTATCCAGACGGTACACGAGAGTGTTTCTGTGAATGTACAGCTGTCTGGATGTCTCGGAGACATTCAGGCTGTTCTCAAAGAACTTATTGATGGTCATCAATGTCTCATCATCGAACTCATCCGGGGAACGTCCCTCAAATATCTCTTTGATGAACATTTTGCACAACGGCAGCGGCAGCTGATAGATCAGACGGCCGATACCCAGACGGTTATAAGCGACCACGCTGTTTTCCGGGTAGAAAATCTTACCTACATCCATGGCCATCTTTGCTTCCTTGTAGGAACGGGACACTTCTTTAATCTCATTGACGATAGTGCCGTATGCCACATGCACTCTTGTCATCGCCTCTGTGTTGAGCATATCCACGATCACTTCCGCAGTCTTGTGCAGCTCATTGTATCCCTCCCCGGCTTTCACCTCTTTTACGAGAATAATATTCTTCTCATCCACCGCCGTGATAAAGTCCTTCGCCTTTGCGGAGAAAATGCTTCTCACGGTCTCAAAGACATTGTTGTCCTTGTCATTCTTCGTCTCAATAATGAACACACAGCGGCGCACATCCGTCTCGATGTGAAGCTTCTTGGCCCGATTGTAAATGTCCACCAGCAGCAGGTTATCCAGAAGGAGATTCTTGATAAAGTTATCTTTATCAAAGCGCTCCTTGTATGCTACCAGCAGATTCTGAATCTGGAACGCTGCCATCTTACCGATCATGTAGACATCATCGGTCTCGCCCTTCACCAGTATAATATATTCCAGCTGGTTCTCATCAAATACCTTAAAAAACTGGTAGCCCTGCAGCATCTGGCTCTCGGCCAGGGACTCCGCGAAGACGAGCACCGCTTCCTTATACTCTTCCACAGCATCCAGCGTGGACGCCAGCGGCTTCCCTTCCGTGTCCATCACACACAGATCGATTCTTGTGATGGCTTTGATCCCATCAATGGTATCCTGCAAAATCTGATTTGAAATCATAGTGTTCCTTCCTCTCCGAACTCTCTGTTCTAGTGCTTTTGTATAAATAAAGTAAGACTTATTTGTTATTCTAATACAAATTATCGAAAAAAAAAAGAGGGAAATACGCAAAAATGTACAATCCCTCTCTCTTTTTTGTATCATATTGATAACAAATTATATATTTTATACTTTTTCCATAAAAATCCTATCAAAACCCTGTCCTTTTATCGGAGCTGTACATCCGGGAATCTCATGATTTCAAAAACGACTGTCTGTCTTCTTCCTTCTGTACTTTTGTCGTCGCTTCATCAACAGAAACCGCCTCCGTCTTCTGCTCTTCGCTTTGTCCTGTCTTATCCCCGCCGGATGAGGCAGATGTACTTTGTCCCTGCTCTGCCGCCTCTCCCCCGGCATCTTCCAGTACTTTCTGCTTGAAAATAGAACCGATCACGGTCTTTTTGATGACAGACTCTCTCTTCATGCGGAACCACAACTCATCCAGATGCAGCACACGAAGCACTGCGGGCGCGCTCTCCGTCTCCTTGCTGATCAGCGGCTGCACTGACTCAATGCAGATGCAGAGCCGGGTGTTCATCATGGAAGAAAAATCCCGGACAAACATAATCTGCTGCTCCACCGGCAGACAGAAAAATACGATATCCGGAATGTTCGCGTTGATCTCGTTGAGTACTGTCCCGGTATTCTCTCCGTCAAAAGCGGTCCCATTCTGGAAAATATCCGGATAGGAGCTGCTGATATACTCTTTAAAAGAGTCCAGATGCTCCTGCTTCGTCATGACCGCATAAATCTCTCTGCTCTCTCTGTTCAGCTTCGCGAACAGACGCTTCAGGTACTCATCCGCAAACTCTCCGATGCCTTTTCTGTCCTCGCTGCTGCTCCTCTGGTGGCGGATCGCCATCTCCATATGGCTGTCGCCGGGCAGAACCAGCTGCATATTCTGGACGGATTCTGCCGCCCAGGACTGATTCTGGCAGTAGAGAGAACTCTCTGCCGAGTGGAAGAAAACGACCTCCAGCCCTTTCCTTCTCATATAGTCCATGGTAAGATTCACCGCTTTTTCCGGACGCATCACCGACACGTCAATGCCGAGCACATTTACTTTTCTAGAAGAATGTTCTTTCATTCCTTTTGGACCTTTCCAGGCTACTGTGCGGAATCCGTATCAAAATTATAGGAACCGCCGTAGCCGCCAATATCCTGGGAAGACTCGCCTTCCTCGTCGTCAGTATCTTCCCCGTCGTCATAAGAACTGTCGTCGTCGCTGTTCTCGTCATCATAGGAGGAACCATCGCTCTCGTCATTATCGTAAGAACTGTCCTCTCCGTCATAACTGTAATCGCTGTCCGTCTCGTCAGCGTCAGTTTCATCATCAGAAGTATCTCCGTCATAGGTGCTGTCTTCACCGCCGACGTCCGTGCTGTCCGTACCGATATAAACCTGAATGTCTCCGCCGGTATCAATGTCGCCCACCTCGATCTCGGCACTCGGGAAGTATGTCAGGAGATCTTCTCCTATTCCTTCCTCCGTCACCACGATCCTTGTGGTGGAAAGCGGTCCTTCATCCTGATAGGAATCAACCAGACTGATGCTGTAACCTTCTCCCTCAAGATAAGACTCCCACTCACCGGCAAGTCCTGCCACATACGCGGAATTATACAGTTCTATGGAGTAATCTTTCGAATCTGTTCCTGTCGCGGAACCGGTCTCCGAAGAATCATCTCCGCTGTTGTCATTCTCTGCTTCCCGGCTTCCATCGGAAGCGGTGTTCTCTGCCTGCTGTGCCAGCGTGGAAACCTGTAACTGTACCATCTGAGAATCTATGGTAAATACATTATCCGCCTCCGCGCCCTGCAAAATACGGATCGTGATATTTTCCGGAGAAAGTGCGTTAAAGTTCTCTTCCTCTCCGGAAAGGTCTCTTCCTCCGCCGGTCTGCACCAGATTCGTATATTTTCTGTATATGGTGCTACTGTCATTTTCCGCAAACAGAGTCTGGAAGAATGACTGCAGGTAGACATTCGTTCTCTCCAGACGGTTGGACTCTTCCGTCTCGGTTCCGTCCAGATATGTCAGCAGCGCAATGGCATCCTGACTGTCAATCTCTGTCTGTCCGCCCTCAATGACACGCAGGACCCCGTTCGCGTTCCGGTAAGAAATGTCCTCGTCCACCTGATACGGCACATCATTTACCATATCAAGGAAACTCTCAAAATTCTCCTGTGTCATCACATCATAACCGCTCAAGGTCAGTCCCGTCACATTTTCCATGATGTCGGAGATCATGTCATATCTATCCTCACCAAAAGCGCGGGCGACATCCGTCAGGTTCACCGTATTTTTTGCCTCCGGCATCTCCTTCTGCAGGTCATCGAGCAGTTCTTTTCCAACTGTCACCTGCGCATTAGCCGGGATCAGCAGAATATCCAGGATATGTGTTCTGGTATTCAGCATGTTCAGGGCAATGTACTCCCTGCCGCTGTCCGCACTGTCAACAAAAAAGAGGGTGCTCCTCATATTAGTTTCGTCTATCTCCGGCTCCTGTACTTCACTGCTGCCGGTGCTGGTTATATTGCCCCCGTCTCCTGCCAGCTTTCTCACATCGTAGAAGCTGCCGGTCAGATAGTAGTTCACGCCCTCAAACGATGCGAAAGCGATGGCAACCATCAGGACCAGCACCACTGCCACCTTGAGAAGGAAGGAGAAAAATCTTACAATCAAGCTTGGCTTTTCCATCATAGCCCTCCTATTCGATTTTATCTGTTAAGTATAGCAAACTTCCATTTCTATTTCAAGTTTTGACATAAAATTGTTTGTCTTTTAACATTTCCCTTCATTTTTTGTTGAAATAGAAATGGAAAATTGTTATGAATCCATTTATAATGGTCTGCAGAAACCGATTGGCTGTACTTCTGACAGCCTGCCGGTATTATACGCATACACAGCATTGCAGGCAGAACCGACTGACGCAGACAGCAAATCAGGTTTTACAGGCAATGCTCCCGGAAAGGAGTTTTACATCATGAACACAGCAGTGATCACCGGCGCGTCCCGGGGTATCGGTTTTGCCACGGCAAAGCTTCTCGGACAACGCGGCTGGAATCTCGTCATAAATGGCGGTCATGACAGGGACGCCCTGCAGCATGCCGCAGACACATTGTCCTCTTCTACCCGTGTGGCATCCTATTACGGCGATGTCTCCTCCGAGAAACACGGGAACGGTCTGATCGACTGTGCGCTGCGCACCTTCGGTCACATTGATCTGCTCATCAACAATGCCGGTATCTCTCACATCGGTCTTCTGTCTGATATGAGTACCGCTCAGTGGCATCGGCTCATGCAGACCAACCTGGATTCTGTATTTTTCACCTGCCGGGCGGCTGTCCCATCCATGGTGCGCCGACAGCAGGGGAGGATCCTTAACATTTCTTCCGTCTGGGGAGAAGTGGGCGCTTCCTGCGAGGCTGCCTACTCCGCCTCCAAGGGAGCCGTCAACGCACTCACCCGGGCGCTCGCCAAAGAACTCGCCCCCTCGCACATCTCTGTGAACGCCATCAGTTTTGGCGTCATCGACACAGAGATGAACCGCTGCTTTGATCCGGAGGAACGGGAAGCCCTCGCAGAGGAAATCCCGTTCGGGCGCTTTGCCTCTCCAGAAGAAGCGGCCGCGTTCTGCTGCCAGATCGCCGAAGCTCCGGAATATCTCACCGGGCAGGTTTTGCGATTTGACGGGGGCTGGATCTGAATGTCAGCAGAAATCCTGACTGGGAACTGATGGGGTACAGACGAGGACGTCTTGCCCCTGCTATATCTCCGCTGTCTCCTCCCGGAGCCACCGGCGTTCTTCTTCCTCAAGATACGGGGACAGCGTCTCGAAGACTTTCCGGTGATAGGTATTCAGCCAGTTCCGCTCTTTTTCCGAGAGCATCTCCCCAAGGATGGCTTCCCGGTCGAAGGGAACCATGGTGAGCGGCTCGAATCCGAGAAAGACACCGAAAGTATTCTCTCTTTTTCTTGCGCAGACCAGGAGATTTTCCAGACGGATACCGAAACGTCCTTCCAGGTAGATGCCGGGCTCGTCGGAAGTGATCATCCCTTCCTCCAGCACGCAGTCATTGCCCCGGGTCGCGGCCGGTCGATAGCGGAAACTGTTCGGACCTTCATGGACACTCAGCAGATACCCCACTCCGTGACCGGTACCGTGGTTGTAGTCCAGTCCTCTCTCCCAGAGAGGCGTCCTTGCCAGCACATCGAGGCTCATACCCGCAGCGCCCTTTAAAAAGACGGCGTCTGCCAGACGAATATGTCCTTTTAACACCAATGTATACATCTCTTTCTGTTCCCGGGTGAGCGGGCCGAGGGCGATCGTTCTTGTGATATCGGTCGTTCCTTCTTTGTAATGTCCCCCGGTGTCAGCCAGAAGAAATCCTTCCGGGCGAAGCGGAATATCGGAGTCCTCATCCGCGGCGTAATGCACGATGGCTCCGTGCTCCCCGTAAGCAAGAATCGGATAAAAGCTCGGACCAAGGTAGCCGTCCTGCTCTCTTCGAAAAGTCTCCAGCTTTGCGGCGGCGCCAAGCTCCGTGACCGGAGTCTGCCATTTTCCTGTCTCTTCTTCTTTCCTCTGTTTTTTCAGCCAGAAGAGAAAACGGGTCACGGCAACGCCGTCCTTGATATGGGCCGCCCGCTCATTGGATACCTCCACCGGATTCTTTATCGCCTTGAGAAGCAAAGTGGGATTCTCCCCGTCCTCTGCCTCCACCTCCGGTGGAATCCGGCTGATCAGAGCGTCATTGACATGATTCTCATCGTACAGAAGCCGGCTGCCCGCCGGAAGCCGCTCCACATCCGCGTAGATCTCCCCGTACTCCCGAAGGCAGATGCCAGTCTGTGCCAGATAATCCCGCACCTCAGGTGAGAGCGCTTCTGTCTGCACATACCAGCGCACCTCCTCCTGACTCATCAGAAGGTAAGAAAGCACTACCGGCGTACATTCCACATCATTTCCCCGCACATTTAACAGCCAGCAGATATCCTCCAGACTGGCAAGAAGAAACCAGTCTGCTTTTTTTTGCTTTAATACCCGGCGCACTTCCGCGATCTTTTCTCCGGCGCCCATGCCGGCATACTCTTCCGGGAGAATCCATACCGGCTCCCGGGAGAGCGGCGGACGGTCTTCCCAGACGTCTCCCACCAGGTCAAAGCCGCTGACAACGGTGATGCCTTTTTCTTCCAGCTGCTCCCGCAGCCTTCGCGCATAGCCCGCCATCACACAGCGGCCGTCAAAACCCAGCGTCTCTCCCGCAGAGAGTCTTTCCTGCAGAACATTTTCCAGAGAAGGTACTCCGGGCTGTCCCGAACGATACAGGGTGATGCCGCTGCCCTCCAGCTGTTCTTTTGCCTGAAGAAAATACCGGCCATCTGTCCAGAGGCCGACATGATCTTTTAAGACCAGAAGCGTACCGGCAGAGCCGGTAAAGCCGGAAATGTACTCCCGGCATTTAAAATAATCTCCCACATATTCGGAACCGTGGAAATCATCGGTCATGATCAGCCAGGCATCGATTCTCTCCGCCTGCATCCGTTCACGCAGGCGGAGAAGTTCTTTCCGCACGCCTACTGCTCCTTACCGGTCTGATAACCATCCGGATTCATGGACTGCCAGTGGTAGGAATCCCGGCACATTTCCTCTATGCCGTATTTTGCTTCCCATCCAAGCTCTTTCTTTGCTTTGGACGGATCGGAGTAGCAGGTGGCAATGTCACCGGCTCTTCTCGGCTTGATCTCATACGGAATCTCTTTGCCGCAGGCCTTGCTGTATGCTTTTACCACATCAAGAACGCTATATCCCTGACCGGTTCCCAGGTTGTAAATGCTCACACCAGGTTTCATATGGCGAAGCGCCTGTACATGACCTGCCGCCAGGTCAACCACATGGATGTAATCTCTGACGCCGGTACCGTCCGGTGTATCGTAATCGTTGCCGAAAACACCCAGCTTCTCCAGCTTGCCTACCGCAACACGGGCAATGTACGGCACCAGATTGTTCGGGATCCCCTTCGGGTCCTCCCCGATCAGACCTGAACTGTGCGCACCAATCGGGTTAAAGTAACGGAGCAGTGTCACATTCCATTCCGGATCGCTCACCTGAATATCTGTGAGAATCTGTTCGATCATGGACTTGGTCTGTCCGTACGGATTTGTGATCTTTCCCTTCGGGCAATCCTCTGTGATCGGGACAAAAGCCGGGTCGCCATATACGGTGGCAGAGGAGCTGAAGACGATCTTCTTGCAGTCATAATTTCTCATCACATCGCACAGAATGAGCGTGCCGGTGATGTTGTTGTGATAATACTCGATCGGTTTCTGCACAGACTCGCCGACCGCCTTGTAACCGGCAAAATGTATAACGGCTTCCGGTCTTTCCTTCTCAAAAATCTTCTCCATGAGCGCTTTATCCAGCAGATCTCCCTCATAGAAAGTAAGTGTTTTGCCCGTAATCTTTTCCACACGGTGCAGGGCTTCCTCGCAGGAGTTATACAGGTTGTCCACAACGACAACTTCATAATCATTGTTCAACAGTTCCACACAGGTATGGCTTCCGATATAGCCGGCGCCGCCGGTGACTAAAATCTTCATGGTACTTTTCCTCCTGATAAATGTAATAATATATTTATATACAGGCATGACCGCTCCCGCAGCCGGATGCACCGTATCTCTCTGGGATATGCGGATCTTTGTCCGTATCCTGTCTCGTTATCTGGCCGCTTCCACGATGAGCTCCACACATTTTTCAATGCCCAGGCTGCCCCGGTTTAAAGCGAGATCATAATTCTGCGCTTTTCCCCACTCCTGTCCGGTGAAATACTGATAATTCAGTCCGCGCCGCACATCCATATCATGGATACGGTTCTTTTCTTTTAAGAGCACTTCGCCGTACATTTCCCGGATCCGCTCCTCCTTGGTCGCCTCATCGGCATAGAGGAACACCCGCAGACAGTCCTCCCGGTCCCGCAGAATATAGTCGGCACAGCTTCCGACGATGACGCACGGCGTCTCTTCGGCAAACTTGCGGATGATCTTCGTCCGGGCGTGCCACATCCGTTTGAGAGGAGAAGATTCCTCATCTTCCAGATCCACAAAAGAATAGGCGAAACGATGGTCGGAGGAAGGGGCAAACTCCCCGTAATGCTCCACATACTTTTCCTTCAGCCCGGTCTCTTTCACAATATTTTTGATGATGTCTCTGTCATAAAATTCAATGCCCAGCTTTTCCGCGACCTGCCGCCCGATGGTCCTTCCGCCGCTTCCAAACTCTCTTCCGATTGTAATCACTCTCTTCTTCATCGAATCACCTCATTATTCCTTTTCTCACCTTTTTGGCAACTGTTTCCGTCCGACAGGCGCGCTGTCGTCTCCGGTATATTGTCAGTCTCAGAATAGCATCTCATTTTCCAAAAGTCAATGACAGTAGAGATAGCGGTACAACAGTTTTTTTGAAAAAGGTATTTTGCTGCGGATCTCCGCCTGCAGTTTCCGCAAAAAATCTTTCAGCAGTCGTCGTTCATTGAGTCGGAGCGGCTTTTGCCCGAAAATGTTTCTCTGCATGATCCGGATAATGCGGAAATATTCCTCCTCCCGGATGCCGGGAAATCTTTTGCAGATGACCTCCGCCAGCTCATAAGGCCGCCTGAAGTCTCCCTGAACGCCGCTGTACTGCAGCATCCGGCACATCTGCCGGTATGTAAGCGCCGCCAGCTTTTCCGGGTGTTTCTTCCACTCTCTCCGAAAAAGTGTAATGCGAAGACTCCTCTGCAGTTCCAGCAAAAATCCGACAGCCGTCAGAATAAGAAGAACGAACAGGAAAATCCCGAAAAGATTCCAAGTCAGTTCCGGAAGCTCCGGCAGTTTCATCCGTTCCGGCGCCCCCGGTACGATCTCATCTGCCTCCACCCGGGTTCCCCGGTCTGTCGGCTCCATCTCTTCTTCCTGCACATCGATCAGATAATCCGGTTCATACGTTTCCCGGTAAAAGCCCGGTGTCACCTCCACCGGACTCCACCCCGCGCCGTCAATATAAATCTCCGCCCAAGCATGTGCATTTTCTCCGGTAAGTCGGCAGGTATCCGCCCCTTCCTCCTCCAGCTGCTTCGCCAGATCTTCATTCAGATAATATCCTTCCACATAGCGGGCGGGCACTCCCAGTGTGCGGTAGGCGAGTACTGCTGCCGTGGCAAAATGCACTGCGTTTCCTTCTCTGTATTCTTCCAGAAACCAGGAAACAAAGTCTTCTCCATCCGGCATTTCCTCTGTCTCTTTTTTATACCTTGCGCGGGCCGCCAGCATCACCCGGATCCTCGCGGTAGCGTCATCAATATTTACCGTATCGCTTTCTGTATGCTGCTGCCAGCCCTCCCCGGAAAAAAACAGGCGCTCTATCATATCCCGCAGCGTCTCATCTACATCCAGATAATGCGCATAGACAAACGACCGGTACACTTCCTCTGCCTGCCGGCAGGCCACAGAAACCGCGCTGTCTCCCGCCGCCGTCCAGTCCGGCGTCTCCGGAAATTCCTCCCCGGCCTGAGACTGATCGGTAAACTGATAAGAGCGCACACCGAAAAATCCGCCGGACAAAAGCTGCCAGTCCTGATTCTCCCTGTAATCTGCCTGCACGCTGTCTGCCGTCTCTGGAACATATACGTAACACCGGTCCGCCCCCTTGTTTACGACACGGATCTCCCGCAGTTTTGTCACGGACAGATTGGTAAAATCCATATATTTCAGGGAAGTGCAGCCCATAAATGCCTCATTCCCGATCCGCTCCACTGTATACGTGCTGCTCACCGCCGTGAGTGACTCGCAGCCTTTCGCGGCTCCGTCCGCCACCTCCGCAGTTCCCAGAAGGATATGCAGTTCTCCCCGGAACGAGCGCGGCACATATTGGAGGAGAATCCGGCTCTCTCCCTCTTCTTCCTGCGTACCGTAAAGCACACCGCCATGGACTTCTCCCTGCCGCCCGTACGTGCGCACCGGCAATCCGCCCGCTTCTTCATAATAAGACTGGTCATCCGCCGATACCCAGAGCGCGAAGGAATCGCTGCTCTCTTCTCCCCCGAACAGGGAGGCTGACAGAGACGGCAGCCGCAGGCCCGCCGGAACGAAAAGCACTTCCAGTTCTCTGCTGTGCGAGAGAACTCCTTCCGGCAGTTCTGTGAGCGCCTCCGGCAACACAAGCACAGAAAGATCCTCACAGAATGCCAGGGCATCTTTTGCGATCTCTGTCGTGTCCTTTCTGACGATGAAAGTTCCGTCATCTGTGGAAAGTGCCTGCAGCAGACGGCAGGTACCGTCATAATTTCTCTGATACAGACCGCCGTCTTCCAGGAAGGTTTCCTCTTCCATCACCCGGTCTTTGATGATCGTGACCGGCGACTGCCACGTCGGAATATCGAGCAGCGCCCACCACCAGTCTGCGGACAGACGATACGCAGTCCGCAGGCCATGTCCCTCCGTGTACGGAACATAGATGGACAGATGTCCATTCTCTTTCGTGCCGCTCAGCGCATCAGCAGATACTGACACCACATCGTCCCGGCGGGCGATACTGATCTCTCTTAAACTGTCACAGTCCGCCACCGCGCGGCTTTTGATCGCGGTAAGACTCTCCGGCAAAAGCAGCGTTTCCATGGAAGTACACCCCGCAAACGCTTCCACTGGCAGTACAGTAATCGCTGTATGTTCCAGATCTCCGTTTTGCAGTGAAGCACAGTTTTTAAAAGCTCCCTCTCCCAGAGATACTATCTTCGCCTCCGGATGAAGCGGAAGCTCCCGTAGCGCCGTGCAGTCATAAAACGCCCCGGCTCCGATCTTCCGCATTGCAGGAAGCAGGGCGAAATTCATCAGTTCCTCCAGCGAAGTGCAGCCGGCAAACGCTTTGTTTCCGATAGTCTCCAGCTCCGCGCCGGCGAGAACAACAACACTTCGCAAGGAAGTACATCCCGCAAAACATTCATCCGGAATCTCTCTCAGCTGCGACGGGATCCACATGGATTTCAGGTATGTACAGCCGGAGAAAGCGCCCTGGCCGATCTCCGTCAGTCCGCCAAACATCGCCAGCGTCTGCGAATACCGGGCACAGTCCGCGAAAGCTTCCTTCCCAAGGGAAGTACACTTCTCACCGATGATGGCTTCCCGCAGGCTGTGGCAGCCATCGAAGGCTCCGGCGCCGATCCGACGGATTTCCTGCATCTGTCCGGCATCCACTCCTGTCAGCCGGGCGCAGCCGGCAAACGCTTCCGCACCGATTTCTTCTGTACCGTCCAGCAGGGAAAGCTGTCCGCTCTTATCGGTCGGCACATTGCGAAGGCAAAGAGAGCCGTCGTCTTTTTTCTCATAGATCATCTGTTCGCTGACCAGATAATTTTCTCCCTCCAGCAGTTCTGTCTGCTGCGGAAGTACCGGGGAAAGACCTTTCTTACCCATGAATACGGTTTCCAGAGAATCACAGCCCGAAAAGGCGTTCTCCACTTCTGAGAGCTCCGGGGAGGACAACACGACGATTTCCAGATCTTCACACCGGAGAAAAGCATCCTCTCCCACCCGCGTCACATCCGGAAGTTCCAGATACACCAGATGACTGCACCAGGCAAATGCGCCGGCAGCCACCTCCGTGACTCTGCATCCTTCCGGCGCCGTGTATACGTTGAGGTCTTCCGGGACGCCACAGAGGGTAAGCGCCTGCTCCGTATCTTCTCTGGAAATATAAACACAGCCCTGCCCGTCCACATAGAGTGTCCCGTCCGCCAGCGTCAAAAGCCGTGCCGCCGCATCGGCTCCATAATCCTCCGTCAGACGCTTGATCCAGCCGGACGCCTCATTCTGTTCCCGGGAAATGTACAGATTTAACTCCCGGGAGAGCGTTTCTCCCGCCACATACTCGCCAAGAATCATCGGAGTATCTCCTTCAATCTGTACCCCCTGCAGAGATGGTCCTCCGGCAGAAGCGAGACTGTTCCCGGCCAGCCGCTTTACATTTTCTCCCATACGGACAAAACGGACCTTTCCCGGCTCCGCAAACGCGTACGCTTCGATACCGTCCGCCTCCTCCGGGACCTCATAAATGCTGCTGTCTCCTCCGTCAATAAACGCGAGCTGCCTCTCGCTTCCTTCCACGGCATATACATCGCCGCCATGATTTTCGTACGTCTTCTCCGTGCCGCCGGCCGCCTGTATACACTGCGCCGCCGCGCCGGTTTCTCCCAGCTCCTCGTCAAAGATCTCTCCCCAGGCAGAAAGATACCGTTTATAAATGAGATCCTCCACCACACTGTCCCGGGTCTTTGGTACTTTGACCTGCACCTGGCAGTCCGCGCCGCCAAACACCGGCGTGTCTTCGGATTTTATCAGCTCCGGCGGTGTCTCCGCCTGCATGGTGACGGTAAGTGTCTCCGTTTTGTCGCAGGCACGGGCGGCATCAGCCAGCGCACCCCCGGCGATCGTCTCTGTCTCCTTGTTCACCGCAAAACTCTGACAGGCGGCAGGTACTTTCCAGAGCATCTTCCCATCCGCCGAGTAGAGCAATCCATCCTTCACACAGAATATGTGGTTGACCTCTCCGGTATTTCCCGCCGTCTCCTGCGCTTTTACAGAATATTCGGCAAGCTTTGGAAACTTCTGTCCCGCCGCGGAAAGGTCCACGCTGTTTACGGTGGCTGAGAGCGCCAGCACGGTCACAGACTCCGCCGGCGCGGAGGTAATAAACTCTCTGTCCAGAGCCACACGGGTAATGCCATACGGGACATCGAGACGTCCGGTCTCTTTCTTTGGCACATAGCCGCAGAGCACCTGATCATCGCCGGACATCTTCACCAGATATCCTTCCTCCAGAAGCGGCGTCAGCGGAATCGCATACATGACCTGCGTGTGCTGTCCGTTTTTAAAGGTGTAGGATATCTCCCGGTTTTCTGCCGTGGCAGGATATACGGAGGACCAGCCGTAAAATAAATCGGTCAGAAAGCCGTCCTCACTGATGAGATATCTGCCGTCTTCCCGGAGCGCCCTCACCATCTCGTTATACGGACAGCGCCCGTCATACTCCGCATTTAAGACTACGGTTTTATCATCTGTATAAATCGTATCGAGCACCGTCTCCTCGTCATACATGACCGTCAGACAATAGTCCCTGACACTGTAGCGCACAGCATCCTCTTCCGTAAAGACCGCTGTCGTTCCCTCTCCCGGACCGTAATAAATGAGATCGGCCGTCCAGTCGCTGCCGTCTTCTCTCTTTTTTGCCACACCGCCGGTCTCTTCCTGAAAGGCCACCTGATAATTTTTTTCATCCGGCAGGTAAACATCCTGTCCGCCCTGCACGGTTCTGCCGTACACATCCACCGTGACCGCTTCTTTTATGGCCGCGTCATTTACGGACTCTCCCTCATACAGGATATCCCCCGTCACATAGACCGGCGTAGAGTCGTAGCGCACCTGCATGCCGGTGTAGCGGATGGAATCATCCCGCACGACGCAGCGTACCGAAGCCGTCTGTCCGCGGCAGGTGAGCGTCAGCGTAAAGCTTTTGTTCACATCGGCATCGGTCAGACGGTGCGCATATTCTTCCGGAATGGCTTCCAGAGTAAATGTACTCTCCTCTTCTGTTTTCTCCTGTGACGGATCCTCCGGGTTCACCCAGTGTCCTGTCACAGTGATATTGCCCCGGATATAGGACTCCGACGGCACCTGTTCCTTATAAAAAAGACCGCCTCCTGATTTCTGTAATAGGAAATGGTAAGACCTGAGAACGTCCAGTCTCCTTCCGTCCCGTCATCCGGTTCTTCCCCGTTGTCACCGCCCGGCTGCTCTTCCTCACTGCCGGAATCTTCATCGTCATCGCCGGGACGCTGTATCGCGTTATCCTCGTCTCCCGGCTCTTCCCTTTCCGGTTCGTCTTCTCCCGTCTGTGGTGTGTTTCCGTTATCATTTTTCTCCGGCTGTGGTTCCGGCGCCGGCAGAAGATCTTCCGGTCTCTCCGGCTGCGCGTTCTGTCCGTCATCCTCCCGGGCAGTCTCCTCATTTCCCGGCTCCTGTCCCTCTCCGATCTGCCGCCGGATCCCTTCTCCGGTTTCCCGGTCCACATAAATGATGCGCTGCCCCGCCGGCTCTTCCTCTTCGTCCGCTTCCTGGCGGCGGGCCTGGGGCGCCGGTCTGTCACCAGGAATCTCCCGGCTGCTTTCCTGCTGTCTGGTCTCTTCTTCCCGGGTCGTATCCTCCTCCCGCTGCTTCCTTCCGTCTTCTTCCAGCCCGTATTCTCTCGGGTCAAATTCTTCTTTCTGTTCTTCCTGTGTCACAAAGGAGTCCGGATCGAACATATTCTCAAGCTTTCCCGCACGCAGAGCGATCGCCAGACCGAGAACAGCTGCCAGCAAGACGAGCGCTGCCACCGGTCCAAGCCCTTTTTTCTTTTGTAAAAATTCCTTTATCCTACGCATTCTCCATACTCCTTGATCGGGCGTTCCGCTGCCGATCTTCCTTCCTCTGTTTTTGCACAGCATTCCATGCAGTCCTCCGGTCCCGGATGGCCGCTCCCATCTTCTGTTTTAACTCCTCAAAATCGATCGGCTTTGCGATATGTCCGTTCATCCCCGCCTCCAGGGAACGCCGTCTGTCCTCCACATAAGAGTTGGCTGACAGGGCATACACCGGCAGCAGGGCGGCATCCTCCCGCTCCATACTCCGGATCCTCCGCGTGGCCTCCCAGCCATCCATCTCCGGCATCTGGATATCCATGAGGATCACATCGTACTCTCCTTCCTCACTGCACGCGAACATTTCCACCGCCTGCCGTCCTGTGACCGCCCGGTCGATCTTCGCGCCGGCCTTTTCCAGGATCGCCAGGATGATCCGCGCATTGATATCGTTATCCTCCGCCAGCAGAACATGCGCCCCACGGACATACCGGAGCAGTTCTTCCCCGGTACCGGTACGGATCTCCGCCTTCTTTTGCTGTCTGTTTTCACCGGTTTTCTCCTCTTCTTTTGCCACGGGCAGAGAGAGGAACACTATAAAATCACTGCCCTTTCCCACCTCGCTGTCAATGACGATCTGTCCGCCCATCAACCGGACGATATTATCGGCAATCGCCATCCCCAGACCGCTGCCGCCGTATTTTCTGGCAATCATACTGCTTTCCTGTTCAAAAGGACGGAAAATATGTCCCAAAAACTCCGGTTCGATCCCTTTTCCGGTATCCCGCACCCGGATCATCAGCCGAAGCCGTTCCTCTATCCTCTCCATCTGGCGAAATGTCAGGGTGACGCTGCCGCCCGTCTCGGTAAACTTCACCGCATTGGACAAAAAGTTGATGATGACCTGACTCAGCCGCATCGCATCCCCGACAACCCTGCGGGCCGTAAACCCTTCCACATGCAGTTCAAAATGCAGATTTTTCTCCGCGATACTCTTTGCAAACATGGACTGCAGCTCATGTGCCATGTCAATCAAGTCAAACTCCTCCTGTGCGAGCTGTACTTTTCCATTCTCGATCCTCGTCAGATCGAGCACATCATTGATGAGATGAAGCAGAAAACGGGACAGGTTCTGTGTCTTTTCCAGGTATGCAAGCACGGTTCCCTGGTCAGCAATCTCCATCTTTGCCAGCTCCAGGAGTCCGAGGATCCCGTTCATCGGTGTACGGATCTCATGAGACATCTCTGAGAGGAACTCTGTCTTGGCCTCATTCTCCTCTTTCGCCGCTGCCAGCTCCTGCCGAAGCGTCTCTTCCTCCTTCTTTCGCGAGGAAATGTCTTCCAGCACAAGCACATACACATCTTCTTTTTTTCTGTATTGTACCCACAGGGATGCCTCCCCCCGCCTTTCATTCTGCGGATTCACAAAGGAAAACTCTGCTGCCATCGGCTCCCGTCTGTTCCAGTTCCGGTACTGTCGTTCCAGTTTGTGCGCCTCCTCCGGTTTCATGCACCGCGCCAGCGCAAAAACATCCGTGTCCATCTCGCTCTTTGTGAGTCCAAACACCTGCTCCACATTTTCTGAGACAAAAAAGGGGAAGGCGTCCGCACCCCGCAAAAAAATATACGTCTGAAAAGGATTGTCCGACAAAAAAGTGTACAACCATTCTGCCCTTCCTTTCACTGACTTTTTCTTCTGTCGTCTCCGAAGGATATATCGAATCCCTGCCGCCGCTGCCAGCACTCCCCCTAAAAGGAGAAAAAAGCACAGCACCCATTCCGCGTGCAAGGCCAGTCTGTTCGTAAATTCTTTCATCCGCTCTCTCCGAAAATCATTATATTTTTTAAATTATACAACTTGCAAAAGAACAGTGTCAACGAAATCCGTAATGATTTATTGTAAAAAATATCCTGCTCCCATGTCTTTTTCTGTTACAGAAATTCCAACGAAATTTTCTGAGAAAAGAAAAAATGCCAGATGCACATGTTCTGTGTATCTGACATTTTTTCAGCGCAGGGCGTCGCCCCGCTCCACCGCCACCTGGCAGCCCACGGATTCCACCCGCTTTATGAGAGACGCGATGCTCTGGGCGGCTTCCTCGCCGGTACAGATCTTGTTATCATACAGGCTGTAATCTTTCCGGTTTTTCTCCGGCGAGAGGTTTGGCATGATGACATTGGCGCCCGCCAGCAGCCCCTTTTCCCTGCCGTATTCATCCATGGTCCCAAGGGCTGTCGTCGCCGGAAGCAGCACCTTCGGCAAAAGAATCCGTATGACCGAGAGAAGGAAGAGCGTCATCTCCACACTCCCCGCCTTCTCTCCGGCGTATCTGGTGTCGTGATGAGGGATAAACGGGCCGATCCCCACCATCTCCGGCTGCAACCGCTGCAAAAAGAGCAGGTCATCGGCAAGATTCGCGAGGGTCTGGCCCGGCGAACCGACCATACAGCCGGCGCCCACCTGATATCCCAGCTCCTTCAGATCATACAGGCACCGGATGCGATGCGAAAAATGCATTTCCGGCGGATGCAGACTGTGATAATGGTCCCTGTCTGCCGTCTCATGGCGAAGCAAATAGCGATCCGCCCCCGCCTCCCGGAGTTTCCGGTAGCTCTCCTTCTCCCGCTCTCCGACAGAGAGGGTGATGGCGCAGTCCGGATGATCGTTCTTGATCTTCCGGAGTAGGGATACCAGCCGTTCATCGGTAAAATACGGGTCCTCCCCGCCCTGCAGTACGAAGGTCCGGTAACCAAGCGCGTACCCTTCCCGACAGCAGGACAAAATCTCTTCCTCCGACAGACGATAGCGGTTCACATGATGGTTATCCCGGCGGATTCCACAATAATAGCAGTTATTTTTACAGTAATTGGTAAATTCAATCAATCCCCGGATATATACTTTATTGCCATAATACCTGCGGCAGAGAGCCAGCGCTTCCCGCCGCAGCGTTTCTCTCACTTTTTCGTCTTCCGACTGCTGCAAAAGACAGACAAATTCTTCCTGTGACAATGTTCTTTTTTCCAAAAACCGGTCGACAACATCCATAGGATCATCCTCATTTCTCATTTTTATTTTCCTGCATCTTCTTTCCGTCCGTCTCTGCGTTTCCGGCTCTTTGCACGCTTTCCCGTGTTCCCTCGATGAGATCCCGGACCACCTCTCCCGCGGCAATGAGTCCTGCCGCAGAGGGAACAAACGCGACGCTCCCCGGCGTCCGTGAACCGGTTTTGATCGGTTCTTCCGTGGAGTACACGACTTTTAACTTCTTTACTCCCCGCTTCTTTAGCTCCCGCCTCATCACCTTTGCCAGCGGGCAGACCGAGGTCTTATAAATATCCGTCACCGTGAGCCGGGAGGCATCCAGCTTATTTCCGGTCCCCATACAGCTGATGACCGGAACGCCCGCTTTCTGCGCCTGCACCACGATATCCAGCTTGGCCGTCACTGTATCCACCGCGTCCACCACATAAGACCAGGAAGCGAAATCAAACTCCGCTGCCTTCTCCGGCAGATAAAAGCAGGGACAGATCTCTACATCGGCCTGCGGATTGATGGACAGGATCCGCTCCCGCATGACCTCCACTTTTTTCCTGCCGATCGTATCCTCCGTGGCAATGATCTGCCGGTTGATGTTGGAACGGCTCACCGTATCACTGTCAATGAGAACAAACGAGCCCACGCCGCTTCTTGCCAGCGCCTCCGCCACATACCCGCCGACGCCGCCCACGCCGAAGACCGCGACCCGGGCGGCCGCCAGTTTCCGCAACCCTTCCTTCCCGATCAGCATCTCTGTCCGCTCAAAGCTCTGTTCCATCTCCTGCCTCCTCTCCGAACCACTGTTTCATCCACGCATCCAGAAAACCGATGTCAGAAAGATCCGGGATCTGCTTCCGGTAAATCCTTCCGGAAAATGCTTCGTGAGGCAGTGGGAAAAACGGCGTCTGCTCCGGACAGACCGGCTGATACATCGGGTCGGCGATCATCCCTGCCGCTCCCCGCACCAGCTTCCGGATCTCCTCCTCGCTGTCCACACTCCGGCAAAGCGCCGGGGCAAGCAGCTTCTCTTCTGTCTCCAGCGGGCAGAGTACCCGGACAGAACTGCCGTAGCGAAGCTTTATGGCGTATGCCAGCGACTGGCTCACAACGGCTTCCCCGATGAGACAGATCCCGGAACCATCCTTCTTCGCACTTTCATCCGTAATGCTCCCAGTCTGTTCCTTTTGTCCCACAGAAATCTGCCTGTTCTGTTCCTTTTGTCCCGCGAGAATCTGCCCGGTCTGTTCCCTTTGTCCCACGGGAATCTGCCCGGTCTGTTCCGGCGCTGTCTGCCCGCCTTCTTCCTGTTCCTCCCTGTAAGCGATCCGGTTTTTCCTGTCTTTCTCTGTCTTTTCCATACAGGCAAGCAGCCTGTCGGTAAATGGTTTCACCGGCATTCCGACCACATACGGTGTGCCAAACCGTTCACGAAGTACTTTTGCGGCCGCCAGTCCGGCAGAAGAAACCACCACATTGATGTCTGCTTCTCCCGCCCGGGCGATCTCCTCCGGTTTGCTTCCCATGGCAAAGGTACTGATGATATCATAACCGTTTTTCTCAAAAAAAGCATGCATGGAGGCAAGGGTTCCATTTATGGAAAAATCAAGAGGCGTCACGCCCAGAAGGTTCATGGTCCCCCGGGATGGCGAAGCTGTTTCCACCATGTGCTCTGCCACGGCGGCAAGGGCCATCCCCACGCCCTGCACGTAGGAGTGCATGCCATTTGTCGGAAAATAAAAAGTCGGGATACCGGTTTCCCGCTCAATGATCTCCCGGATCGCATCAAAATCTGTGCCGATCATCATCGGGATTGGTGAGCGCACCAGTGCGATAAACCGCGGGGACAGATCTTTCGCCGCCCGGACGATATCCCCGATAAATTTCTCATCATTGCCCATGATGGCGTCAATCTCCGACAATCCAGAGATAAACACCAGGCTGTCCTGCTCGTACCAGCGAGGCTCGTCATGGGTATTGTATGTGGAATTACAGCCGGAAGGATCGTGAATGACCACCATGCCGCCCAGCTCGTAAAGTGCGGAACAGATGCCGGAGACGTCCGCCGTGTACGTTGATATAATGACTGATACCTGTTTCATATGCAGCTGACACACCCCAATCCTTTTCGTATTACCAGATCTTTCGTATCTTTTCTGGTCAAAAAAGCCTCCCGGATCCGCTCGCACAGCCCGAGAATGCCGGCGTAGCCGTACAGACCGCCGCCCTCTACCATATTGACGAAATGTTCTGTCTGATGAAAATATGCCGCCTTCTGTCCGATGGCAAGCACCGGTTCTCCTCCGCGCGGGAAGACCCGCATATTGGCATGGATCGTGGCGCAGACCGTAAGCTCAGGCGCATGTTCTCTGAGCCAGTGATAATCTGCCTCTTCCTCCGGCGAAAAGCTGTCCGCATAGATACGTATCACCCGGAATCCGTGGGTAAGCAGCAGTCTGGCAAGCCCCAGCACCCGGGGCACCGCCGCCGCGTCCAGCGCCACAGGCATACCGTGAAGCAGACGGCAGGTGCGCTCCAGCTCCTCGTCACATTTTTTTCGAAGAGCGGTCGGATCCCAGGCTGTCGCCGGAACGATCGTCTCCTGCTCATCTGCCTTCCCCTGTTCTTCCGGAGTTCTCCCGTCATCCGCCTGTCCTGTCACTTTCCGACAGGCAGACGATCCCTGATTCACCTCCTCAAGTACTGCCAGAAGCTGTTCCATCTGCCGGTCGATCTCCTCATACGAAAAAGTCTGAGGCAAGTAAAGGAACCGCATCCCCAGCCGCTCCGACAACGCCTCCCCGGCCATTTTTGCCGGCGGATAAGTCACAATATTTACGCTGCTTTCCGCCATGGACAGATATTCCTCAAAGGTATCACAGGCCGTGAGATCTTTTACCGTGCAGCCGTGTTCCCGAAGCACTGAGAGCATCTCGCAGTCCGGCTGCAGAGGAAGATCATTTCCGATAATATTGATTTGTTCCGGGCGCTGCTCCCTTTTTTCCAGACAGTCATACATGGCCTTTCTTAATTTCTGATCCGGCGTGATGCCTCCTTTTTGCATGATCGGATCCATGTACGCCTCGATAAAATGCTGCTGCGGATATCTCTCCCGCAACGTCCGGTAAATGTAGGCGATGTCGCATCCCATAAAGTGATGGATGCACACGGTAAATAAGATCACCACCGTAGGTTTTCGTTTTAATTTTTCCAAAATCTCCGAGACGCCGTCAATGACCAGCTCTTCCATCTGTCCGTTGGTAATATCGTCCTCTTTGACCGCGATGGTCGAAAACCGGTCCGCCGCTCCCATCTCTGCCGCCGTCAGCACCACGCCCCGGTTGCAGTTGGCGGCACAGACATAAATCTGATGGGAACCCGGAATAAGCATTCCTGTGTGCACGATATTCCAGGTGCCATGCGCCGGACTGTTGTATTCCAGTCCCGGACGAAATGGTGACGGCCAGGCGGCGTTTTTCATGGAGACGATTTCTTTTTCTGTGACGGGCGGCCGATATTTCTGCATCGCCTCCCGGCTTCCATGTATCATTTCCAGCATTGATATTCTCCCTGTCATTTCTGCTGTTTGTTTTCCTTATCTTTCTTCCCGGCAGACTGCGAGGATCTCCTCCGCCAGTTTCCGGTATTCCTGCGCCATCTCGCTGTCCGGACAAGCCTCCAGCACTGTCATTGCAAGCTCCTCGGCGTCCGTGACCGTCTCACTGCGCGACAGTGTCCCGATCACCCGGCTGTGGATATCCTCGCAAAGTTCCTGCACTTTCTCTTCCTCATGCTTTACATTTCTTCGGTTGAGAATAATACCTCCCAGTTTCGCATACCCGCGGTTTTTAAAATTTTCCACCGCCATGGCGATATTTGCCGCCGCATGGATCGCCATATTCTCTCCGGAGGTGAGCACAAAAACCTGATCGGCGTACCCGCCCCGCATCGGCATGGAAAATCCGCCGCAGACCACATCGCCCAGCACATCGTAAATGACCACATCCGGCTGGTACACCTCATAGGCTCCCTTTTCCGCCAGCTTCTCCAGTGCAGCAATAATTCCTCTCCCGGCACATCCCATGCCCGGCGCCGGTCCTCCGGCTTCCACGCAGAGAACGCCCCGGTATCCTTCCATCACCATATCGGACAATGTAAAGTCATTTTTCCGGTTCCGCACCAGGTCAAGTACCGTCTCCACCGGCTTGCCATGGCGCAAAAGCACCGTGGAATCCGCCTTCGGATCACATCCGATCTGCATGACCGTAAGCCCCTGCTCCGCCATGGCGACCGCCACATTGGAGATCGTAGTGGATTTCCCGATACCTCCCTTTCCATAAACTGCAATCTTTATCATAATTCTCTCCGTTTTCTCTTTTCTTTTCTGATTCTGACACACATTTACATCTTAACAGAATCTACACTTTCGCGTACGCCACCTTGGAGGTTACACCCTCAAGCCGCCCGATACGGCCGGACAGCGTACTGATGACCGTCTGGGGCGCGTCCACGACCAGACTGATGATATTAATCCCTCTCGCCCGGTACGGGATTCCCATGCGTCCCACCATGTATTCCGCGTATTCATGTATGATATCATTGAGTTCTGCCGTCGTATCCGTATTTTCCACAATGATGGATAAAACGGCAATCCTTGTTTCTGTATCCATTCCGTCCTCCCTGTTACCTCTGCTGTCCGATCGAGCCTGCAGGTAAACCTGCGCCTCTTTGTTATATTCCGACTCTGATATCAGCAGATTCTCGGCAGCAGTTCGCCCCGCGGTTCCGGCAGCAATGTCTCCGCTCCGATCTCCGTGCTCATAACGACCCGGCCCGGCATCTCAGCAGTGACTTCACCGATGATGGCAGCGTCTTTCGCATATTTTCCCTGACGCAGTTTGTCCACGATGGCCTGCGCCTGCTCCTTCGGCGCAAAGATCACAAGCCGTCCCTCACAGGCGAGATACAGCGGCTCAAGCCCCAGCATTCCACAGACACCCTTCACATTTTCCTGCACCGGAATCTCTCCGGAATGCAGACGGATCCCGACCTGGCTCTGTCCTGCGATCTCATATAATACCGTGCCGACGCCTCCCCGGGTGGCATCACGGATCACATGGATATCTTTTGTCACAGTAAGCATATCCTCCACTGCGCCCCAGAGCGGCGCGCAGTCGCTGGTCACATCCGCATCAATACCAAAGTCCTCCCTCTCCAGCAGGATCGTACAGCCATGCCGTCCGATATCGCCGCTCACGATCACGGCATCGCCCGGCTCCGCCTTTTTCCCGGAAGTCTCCACGCCGTCCTGTACCTGACCGATGCCGGTGGTGGTGATAAATACGCCGTCCACCTGGCCTTTCCCGGCCACCTTCGTATCCCCTGCCACGATCTTCACGCCGGCTTCCTTCGCCGTCTTTTCCATGGCAGCCGCGATCTTTTCCAGTTTCTCCATCGGAAATCCTTCCTCAATGACAAAAGCGCAGGAAAGATACAGCGGTTTTGCTCCCATACACGCCAGATCGTTGACCGTGCCGCAGATGCTGAGCTTTCCGATATTTCCTCCCGGAAACTCCGCCGGGGACACGATGAAGCCATCCGTGGTAAACGCCAGTTTTCCCGCGTCCACCGAAAGCACTGCCGCGTCATCGCTGGTCAGATCCGGGTTAGAAAAATGTTCTTTAAATACTTTATCAATTAATTCGGCAGTCTGCCTGCCGCCGGCGCCATGCGCCAGAGTTACTGTTTTATCCATGATTCATTTCTCCTTCTATATATGATTATGTACAATGGAAATCGGTCAAGTTTCCTGTTCAACCGGGATTTGTCGAGATGAAACTGTGGTTTTGAGAGAATCTGAAGATGTGGAAACAGACGAGATTTGCGACGCTGTATATACCATAGAAAAACGCAGGCAGGAAGCTCTTCTCCTCCACCTCGGCAGGCTGAT
>DXGQ01000049.1 GCA_019113845.1 Candidatus Anaerobutyricum avicola | reverse complement strand
TTGGCTGGCTGATACACGCCTGCAAGAGATAACAAGTGTTCCTCTCTCCAGTTATTCCCGTCCAGTTTTTGCTCCGTGGCGTAAGATAACAGGTCAATCGCTGACTCAAACAGATGGACTTCGCAGCATTTTTCTTCTGCTGGGATACAAAAAGAATAGTGTTTGTCACTCCCGGACGCCTCTCCGACAAAGTCTGTACCGATCCCACGCAGAGCCGCATAACGAGGTATTCCGCACTGATCCTTCCCCACAAAAACCATGTTGTGATAATTCGCACTCTCATAAACTTGTCCGGTTTTCAGACAAAACTGAATAATCTCCATGTCAATCCCACGGTTCTGCAGGTAGGAAACAGCGTACGTCTGATAGCGGTAAGGCTTTGGCAGGATCAGCTTTTTCTCTGTTTTCTTTTCGGCTGGTACGGAAACAGGCGGCTGGATCGCCGCCTGTTCCGCTATGGTCTGTACCGCCTGCATGAAGTCATATCCTCTCACTTTGATCAGATAGTCCAGTGCGCTCCTACCACCGATCCCCCGGCTCCACCACATCCATTTTCCATTGGAAATCTTCAAACTGTCGTGGGTTCTGGTGCTATAAGTGTTCCCGGAGAAATGCACCAGCTCATAAGGTTCATAGTTTTTCAGATAGGTCAGCAGGTCGATCTGTTTCACTCTCTGCACCACTTCCGGCGCAACATAAGGCATAAATATCATCTCCTTTCCTGCCCGTGATTGGATATTCCATAAGTTATTTCAGATATCCGGGCATAAAAATAGCCGGATGATCTTCTTTTTTGAAAACCATCCGGCTATGTAATTATATATCGCAATATGAGTTTGAGCATATCGGCAAATTAGGATTTATTGCTCTGTTCAGCTTCACAATAAATTGGAATTACAGGTTTCTCATATCATCTAACCTCTTTACTCTTTGATATGCACAAGCTAAAAATTCCTGAATAGATAAATCTTCATAATCCCAGTTCATAGGCTCCAGCGTTGTTGCGCCTTGATAGCCTGTGAGCGTTATCTTCCTCATGACATCTTCCCAATCAATATCACCATCAAAAGGAAGCTGATGCTGATTATGCTTCCCGCCATTATCCTGCAAATGTAACGCCATTAAACGATTTCCGTACTTGTTCAGCAGATCAATATCTGAAGCATAGTTTTGATGATGGCAGCTGTCATAACAGTAACCTACAAATTTTGACTGGAAAGCATTTAATACTCTATCCAGATTATTTATATTACTTAAATTTTCAAAGGCAATTTGAATCTCTTCATCTTCCGCCTTATGAATAATCTTCTCCAATCTTTTTAAACCCAGTTCATTAACTGGATATTGGTCAGCGGGCAAATGAATCACCATTGTGGGTATATGAAAGACAGCACAATCTTCTACACACCGAAAATATGTTTCATAGACATTTTCTCCCTCCAAATCATCTGATGACAAAAAATTCTGTCCATGGACTGGAGTGTGCATATTCTCTATTTCTAATCCGGCTTTTTTTGCCAAACTGACATCCTCTTGGTATCCTGCACCCCTTCCGAATTTGTCACTCCACCATAACATCACACAATCAAATCCAGCCATCTTTATTAATCTGTATCTTTCTTCAAAAGGCACATCAAAACTTCCACCATAGCCAAAGCAATCGTAGATTCCTACCATAGCCAGTCTCCTCTGTAAATTCCAATTTGTTTCTACGACAACTTTACCATACTTCTTTCTATCTGTGAATACATACTATTCTTTAAGATGATGACAATTCTAAGATTTTTGTATTACATAGGTCAGCAGGTCGATCTGTTTCTCTCTCTGCACCACTTCCGGCGCAACATAAGGCATAAATATCATCTCCTTTCCTGCCCGTGATTGGATATTCCATAAGTTATTTCTGATATCCGGGCATAAAAATAGCCGGATGATCTTCTTTTCTTGAAAACCATCCGGCTATGTACTATAAGTTTTTATTTTATTTTTACTTATGTAGTTAAATACGATACGAATCCGCTACTGACTCTAACTTTTTATAATCACAATGGAATTTAAGGACTTTTCCAGTTTTTATCTGCTTTTCATATATTTTCGTTGCTTTTTGTCGAATGCCATCCTGCACATTTTTACAAAAAGCATACTCTTTATATGTCAATACCCGCCAGTCATGCTCGTCTTTTGGTATATCTGACGTCAACTCTAAATCCACATAAGAAAACACTCCATCTATCACTGGAATCATCTTTTTAATCTCAAGAATAGAAAGGATTCGTTTCTTATAGTAGTCAAAATCTTCTGCTGGAACGCCTTTTTTTGCCAATGCTGCAGTGTTTGTAACATTCACAATAATATCTTTGTCATCATAAACAGCCGTCCGCATATCAATAATTTCATATATCCTATAATATGATTGATGTACATCTGCCCAGGATTTGTGTTTCTCTTTTGCAGAAGTAAGCGGTATTACATATTTTCTGTCATGATTTGTTACCAATATTCCCAGAAATGGCTTTTTTGCGTAATCCGCACTTCTTCTATACATTACTTCACTATCGACATCATGCAGTGCCTGCAAATAATTTAAATCTACCTGAACAATTTTAAACTCTTTGAATTTCATTGTACTTCTCCTAAAAATATAGGGGAAGCATTTTGCTTCCCCTATAAGCCTTATCGTCTCCCATTTCATAATCTCAAAGATTATATTCTTCGGTAGGGAATCACCAAATCTTTATCGTCTCTCACTTCAACGCCTTTGGTGGAGAATCACCACACGTTATCGTCTCCCATTTCATAATCTCAAAGATTACTAAGGCAGGGAATCGCCTTTCTTTAATTATAATTATACACGCTTTCACATTGATGTCAATATACCCTCGCTGCTCCTACTTGTGTCTGCGTGTATATAATAGTATATGCGATAATTTAAAAATTACAAGATTTTTTTAAGATTGCCTCGATCTTTTTCAGATACGCATATCCGTCCGTATGCCCCCGGAAATAGATCTGGCAGCGTTCTATCGTCTCTTTCTCAAACATCCTGCTCATATATTGCCTCACAATTTCATGTTCCTCGGCAGTAAGGCTGATGGCTCCACTCCCTTCTGTCACTTCCAGAATAAACGGATATCTGCTCTCCATCTCTCCCAGTTCCTGGCACATATTGGCATAGTCCTCGTCCTGTTTTTTCAGATCCACCATGATATCGCTGTCGATCTCCATAAAACTGTCTTTGATCCGCTCCACCAGATCATAAAAATCTGTCTTCTCCAAACTGTTCATCCTCTCTGTTCTGCTAATCTGTTCTCATTTCTTACTATATCCAGTTTTCAATCTTTCTACAATCCAGTCTGCTATTTCCTACAAAAGTTCCAGTAGCTGCAGCACTTCTATGGTATGCTGACATCCCATGAGATAAAGCTGTATCCGTTCATAATCTTCCCGGTCTGTGTCCAATGCGAGAAATCTGGACAGTGCTTTTGTCTGTTCCAGCGTCAGATTCATCGGCGTTTCGATTTTATCCCGGTCGATCAGCGTGGAAATAAACGGATATTGGAAAAGAAGTTTGTCGCTTTCCTCTACAATCCGGCTGTATTGTGGGGACGTTTTCAGGCGCTTTTTGCAGTTCTCACTGACGGTATCTACGACAGCACACATCCAGATCGGCAGATCATCCGTATCGATCTCTGCTATCTTCATAGCCTTTCTTTCCCTCCTTTCCTCTGCCACTATAGCAGAGATTGCCTCTCCCGGCGATTGTGCGTTTCTGCTGTTCGCACATCAGGCAGGCTATGTACCACGGTATCAGTCTCCCGATACCGCTTTTCTTACCGCACCCAGGCCGTTTTTTCCCGTTCCGGCTCGATTTCCTCTGTTTCCGGTTCTTCCTCCATCACAACCCGGTCTTTCTTATCCATATCCAGAAGCACGTTCAGTTCCCCCAGCCGTGCCACTTTCTCTGCCAGTTCTTTTTCCTGCGGAAATTCTTTCTGCGCCTCCACTTTCGCTGTCTCCAACTGGCTTTTTGCCGTCTCAAGCTGTTCCCGGCAACGGGAAAGATTGTCCGGCAGCTCATTCATCTTATTGTCAAGCCTTGTGATATTTCCATAAATGTCCGTTCCAAGCGGCACTTTATAAGTTCCTTTTCCATGTAACGCAATCACAAATTCCTGGCCGACAGAAGAATAGGACAGCTCCATCGAAAGTCCACGATAAGCCCCCAGTAACACAGGCTCCGGAGATTTCATGGCTTTGCAGGCGTCAATAATTGCCTGTCCTGCCTCCTTTTTCTCCGTGTAAGAGTGATCCCCGATCTGCATGACTGGAAAGGTTTCCCGATCCAGCGGTGTGTGCGCCTTGACCTGGGCAATGTCTGCCTCATACTGCGTGATCCATGTCTCCTGCTCTCTGATCCGTGCCGGAAGATGTTTTGCCACCTGATCCTCCATCTCATATTTCTGATTTAGGAAACTCTGCTTTAATAACTGTAGCCTGGATACCTGTATATCCAGATCCATCTTTTCCTTGATGTGCGGGTTTCCGGTGGCAAGCGCCTTAATCTCCGCATAGGACAATGCTACTTCGTCTATATCCTCCACACTCCGGGCCGGACTTTTGGACGTCATGATCTGGCTGATATATTTCTGCTTATTCTCAATGGTCTGATAGAGATATGCGTCAAAGGTTCCTTCTGTCACATACCGGATGATCTCTACTTTCGGGTTCTGATTTCCCTGCCGGATGGTCCTGCCCGCTCTCTGCTCCAGATCCCGTGGACGCCACGGGCAGTCCAGGTCGTGACTGGCAATGATCCGGTCCTGCACATTCGTGCCTGCGCCCATCTTAAACGTACTGCCCATAAGGATACGGACAGCGCCCCGCCGGACTTTGGAAAACAGTTCCTTTTTGCGCACATCCGTATTGGCGTCATGGATAAAGGCGATCTCCTCCGGCGGGATTCCCCTTGCCAGAAGTTTCTCCCGGATGTCATTGTACACGCTGAATGTGCCGTCTGTTTTTGGTGTGGACAGGTCACAGAACACAAGCTGCGTCAGCTTTTTCTCTTTTCCGTCTTCCCAGTGCCGGTAAATTTCTTCCACGCAGGCGTTGACCTTGCTCCCCGGATCATCCGGCAGGAGCGGGTTGGAAAGTCTCTGGTCCAGAGCCAGTTTTCGCCCGTCATTGGTTATCTTGAGCATGTTGTCTTCCCTTGGATTGACTTCATTGTTCCGCACTCTCTCCGCACGGTTTCCCAGTTCTTCCACCATTTCTTCCTGCAATTCGGTAGGTTTTACTTTTACCAC
>DXGQ01000048.1 GCA_019113845.1 Candidatus Anaerobutyricum avicola | reverse complement strand
GCACGCGGCTGTTAACCGCGCTGTCGTAGGTTCAAGTCCTACTCGGGGAGTTCACGGCTCCTTGGTCAAGTGGTTAAGACACCGCCCTTTCACGGCGGTAACAGGAGTTCAAATCTCCTAGGAGTCATATGGCGTCGTAGCCAAGTGGTAAGGCAGAGGTCTGCAACACCTTCATCACCAGTTCAAATCTGGTCGACGCCTCTGTGAGAGACTAGTCAGTGATTAGTCTCTTTTTACATTCATCAATTGTATATCGCGGGGTAGAGCAGTCTGGTAGCTCGTCGGGCTCATAACCCGGAGGTCGTTGGTTCAAATCCTTCCCCCGCAATTTCCAGAAGTCATCAGATCATGATGGCTTTTTTTATCTTTATTTTACATTTCGTGAGAAAGAGCAGTTCTTATTTCAGAGTGATCCATAGACTTACAATTCATACGCGTTTTTTTAAAATATCCCCGAAATAAGCGGTAATTAAGAAAGTTTTGAGCGAAGAAAAAGAAGTTTTTGTGAAAAGTAAATAAAAGCTGGATTATAAACAAAAAACATATTATAATGTTGTTGCAAAGAACAGAAGATTGTGATAAACTTAACACATCGTACTAGATATTTTCTAGCCCAGAGCAACTGTCATTTAGTAAAATTGATGATTCAAATGGAGGAATGAGTATTATGGCAAAAAAAGTTGTATTAGCAGGTGCTTGTCGTACCGCAATCGGAACCATGGGTGGAGGATTAAGCACAGTACCTGCTGCTGACCTTGGTACAATCGTGATCAAAGAGGCTCTGAACAGAGCCGGTGTTGCTGCTGATCAGGTTGACGAAGTATTAATGGGCTGTGTAATCCAGGCTGGATTAGGACAGAACGTAGCTCGTCAGGCTTCCCTGAACGCAGGTCTTCCGGTTGAAGTACCGGCAACCACCATCAACATCGTTTGTGGCTCCGGTCTTAACTGTGTAAACCTTGCCGCAACAAAGATCATCGCTGGTGATGCTGATATCGTTGTAGCAGGTGGTATGGAGAATATGTCCATGGCTCCATTCTGTCTGGACAAGGCTCGTTTCGGCTACAGAATGAACAACGGCGTATTAAAAGACTGTATGGTAAACGACGCATTGACAGATGCATTCAATCACTACCACATGGGTATCACAGCAGAGAACGTTGCTGAGCAGTGGGGACTGACAAGAGAAGAACTGGATGAGTTCGCAGCTGATTCCCAGCAGAAGGCAGCAGCAGCTATCGAGTCCGGAAGATTCAAAGATGAGATCGTTCCAGTTGAAGTTAAGCTGAAAAAGAAAACAGTGATCTTCGATACAGACGAGGGTCCACGTCCTGGAACTACGGCAGAGAGCATCGCTAAATTACGTCCTGCATTCAAACCGGATGGTATCGTAACAGCAGCTAACTCTTCAGGTATCAACGACGGTGCGGCAGCTGTTATCGTTATGAGCGAAGAGAAAGCAAAAGAACTCGGCGTTACACCAATGGCAACATGGGTAGCCGGCGCTTTAGGCGGCGTTGATCCTTCCATCATGGGTGTTGGACCAGTTGCGGCTACAAAGAAAGTTCTTGCTAAGACCGGCATGAGCATCGATGACTTCGATCTGATCGAGGCTAACGAGGCTTTCGCGGCACAGTCCCTGGCAGTTGGAAGAGACCTTGGATTCGATACTTCCAAGTTAAACGTAAACGGCGGAGCTATCGCTCTTGGACATCCTGTAGGAGCTTCCGGATGCCGTATCCTTGTTACATTACTGCATGAGATGCAGAAACGTGACGCAAAGACTGGTCTTGCTACACTGTGTATCGGCGGCGGCATGGGCTGCGCAACAGTAGTTAAGAGAGACTAATCGTCACAGAAAGACTATAAGAATAATCCGGCGGAGGTTTAGACCGATGCCGGTGATTTCCATGATATGATTTGTTATCTGAAAGGAGATACATAACAATGGAATTCATTAATTACGAAGTAGACGGACAGGTTGGTATTATCACCATCAATCGTCCAAAGGCTTTGAACGCATTAAACAGTGAAGTGTTAAAAGAGCTTGACGCTACAATCGACGCTGTGGATCTTGACACTATCAGATGTCTGGTTTTAACAGGCGCCGGCGAGAAATCCTTTGTAGCAGGCGCTGACATTGGAGAGATGAGCACTCTGACCAAAGAAGAAGGCGAAGCATTTGGTAAAGTCGGTAACGATGTATTCAGAAAGATCGAGACATTACCGATTCCTGTTATCGCTGCCATCAACGGATTCGCTTTAGGCGGCGGCTGCGAGATCTCCATGAGCTGTGATATCAGACTTTGCTCTGAGAACGCTGTATTCGGTCAGCCGGAAGTTGGTCTGGGAATCACTCCTGGATTTGGCGGAACACAGAGACTGGCTCGTATCGTTGGACCAGGCAAGGCAAAACAGCTGATCTACACTGCCCGCAACATCAAGGCTGCTGAGGCTTACAGAATCGGCCTTGTAAATGAGGTATATCCATTGGAAGAGCTTATGCCGCAGGCTATCAAGATGGCAAAAGGCATCGCAAAGAACGCTCCGATTGCCGTTCGCGCATGCAAGAAGGCTATCAACGAAGGTCTGGAAGTTGGAATGGACGAAGCGATCGTGATTGAGGAGAAGCTGTTCGGAAGCTGCTTCGAGACAGAAGATCAGAAATATGGTATGGCATTCTTCCTTGACAAGAACAAAGATAAAGTCAAAGAACCATTTAAGAATTGCTAATTGACAGTTAACAAGTCCTGCATCCTATGAAAAATGGGATGCAGGCACAATTATATTTTTTTAGGAGGAAAGATCAATGAAAGTTGGAGTTATTGGCGCAGGTACAATGGGTTCCGGTATCGCTCAGGCTTTTGCTCAGACAGAAGGTTACGAAGTATATTTATGCGATATTAACGATGAATTTGCTGCAAACGGCAAAAATAAGATTGCCAAAGGCTTTGAAAAGAGAGTAGCAAAAGGAAAAATGGATCAGGCTAAGGCTGATGCTATCCTTGCTAAGATCACAACTGGTACAAAAGATATCTGTACAGATGCAGACCTTATCGTAGAGGCAGCTCTGGAAGTTATGGAAGTTAAGAAACAGACTTTCAAAGAGTTACAGGATATCGTTCCGGCAGAGTGTATGTTTGCGACAAATACATCTTCTCTGTCCATCACAGAGATCGGCGCTGGATTAGACAGACCGGTTATCGGTATGCATTTCTTCAATCCGGCTCCTGTTATGAAGCTGATCGAGGTTATCGCTGGTCTGAACACACCAGATGAGATGGTTGATAAGATCAAAGCAATCTCCGAAGATATCGGCAAGACACCTGTACAGGTTGAGGAAGCTGCAGGCTTCGTAGTTAACAGAATCCTTATCCCGATGATCAACGAAGCTGTTGGTATCTACGCTGACGGTGTTGCTTCTGTGGAAGGTATCGATACAGCTATGAAGTTAGGTGCTAACCACCCGATGGGACCTCTGGCTCTGGGCGACCTGGTTGGTCTGGATATCTGCCTGGCTATCATGGAAGTTCTCTACAACGAGACAGGTGACTCCAAATATCGTCCACATCCATTATTAAGAAAAATGGTTCGTGGCGGTAAGTTAGGACAGAAGACTGGTATTGGTTTCTACGATTACAGAAAATAATTAAAACAGTTTTGTATGCCGTGGGGGCATTATGTCCTCACGGCTTTAGGTGGGTTTAGGATAAGTTGCTCATATTATCCTCCTGCCTTCATAACCAATTTATAATGGAGGAATGAAAATGGATTTCACATTAAGCAAAAAGCATGAAATGGCTAGACAGCTTTTCAAAGATTTCGCTGAGAACGAAGTAAAACCTCTTGCTCAGGAGGTAGATGAAACAGAACATTTCCCAGAAGAAACCGTTGCTAAAATGCAGAAATTAGGTTTCATGGGAATCCCGTTCCCGAAGGAATACGGCGGACAGGGCTGTGACCCTCTCACATACATCATGTGTGTAGAAGAGATGTCCAAAGTATGCGGTACCACAGGCGTTATCGTTTCTGCACATACATCTCTTTGCGCAGACCCGATCATGACTTACGGTACAGAAGAGCAGAAACAGAAATACCTGGTTCCGCTGGCTAAAGGCGAGAAGTTAGGTGCATTTGCTCTTACTGAGCCGGGTGCTGGTACAGACGCACAGGGCGCTCAGACAAAGGCTGTATTAGATGGCGACGAGTGGGTATTAAACGGATCAAAATGTTTCATCACCAACGGATTCTATGCTGATTACTACATCATCATTGCCGTTACAGACGTAAAAGTTGACGCAAGAGGAAGAAAGAAAAAGAGCTTCTCCGCATTTATCGTAGAAAAAGGAACACCAGGCTTCACATTTGGAACAAAAGAAAAGAAAATGGGTATCCGTGGTTCAGCTACATACGAGCTGATTTTCCAGGATTGCCGTATCCCGAAAGATAACCTCCTTGGACCGCAGGGCAGAGGCTTTGGTATCGCTATGCACACACTGGATGGTGGACGTATCGGTATCGCCGCTCAGGCTCTGGGTATTGCAGAAGGCGCTTTAGACATTACCATCAACTATGTAAAAGAAAGAAAACAGTTCGGCAGAACGATCGCTCAGCAGCAGAATACACAGTTTGTACTGGCTGATATGGCTACAAAGGTACAGGCTGCTCAGCTTCTCGTTTACAAAGCTGCTATGGCTAAGGCTACACAGAAAGTTTACTCTGTTGAGGCTGCTATGGCTAAGCTGTTTGCTGCAGAAGTGGCAATGGAAGTAACAACCAAGTGCGTACAGTTACACGGTGGTTACGGTTACATCAGAGAGTACGATGTAGAGCGTATGATGCGTGACGCTAAGATTACAGAGATCTACGAAGGAACATCCGAAGTTCAGCGTATGGTTATTTCTGGCAGCTTATTGAAATAAGGAGGGAAAATACTGTGAAAATCGTAGTATGTATTAAACAGGTGCCTGATACAAAAGGTGGAGTTAAGTTTAAACCGGACGGAACTCTGGACAGAGCTGCTATGCTCACCATCATGAATCCGGACGACAAAGCAGGTCTTGAAGCCGCTCTTAGATTAAAAGACCAGTATGGCGCAGAAGTAACCGTTGTTACCATGGGACTTCCAAAAGCAGAAGAAGTTCTCCGTGAGGCTATGGCTATGGGCGCTGACAAGGGTATCCTTGTAACAGACAGAGTTTTAGGTGGAGCTGATACATGGGCTACATCCACCACAATCGCAGGAGCAATCCGCAACCTTGATTATGATCTGATCATCACTGGACGTCAGGCTATCGATGGCGATACCGCTCAGGTTGGTCCTCAGATTTCCGAGCATCTGGATCTTCCTCTGATCTCCTATGCACAGGATCTGAAGATTGAAGACGGCTATGTTATCGTTCAGCGTCAGTATGACGACAGATATCATGTATTAAAAGCAAAAATGCCATGCGTAATCACAGCTCTTTCCGAGCTGAACGACCCTCGTTATATGACACCGGGCGGAATCTTCGATGCATATGACGCAGAGATCACAACATGGGGCAGAAAAGATCTGAAAGATGTAGACGACAGCAACCTGGGTCTTGCAGGTTCACCTACACAGATTGCAAAAGCTTCCGATAAGGTTCGTAAAGGCAAAGGTGTCATGATGACAGCAGAAACACCAGAAGAAGGCGTTGAGTACATCATGGACAAACTGTTAACTAAACATGTTATCTAATAAAAAGGGAATGTGGTGAATAGAATGAATTTACAAGAATATAAAGGTGTATTTATCTATGCGCAGCAGGTTGATAATAAAATTGATTCCATCGCTTTAGAATTACTTGGAAAAGCAAATGATCTCGCTGCTGATTTAGGAACAGACGTAACAGCAGTTTTAATCGGTTCTGACGTAAAAGGTCTTGTAGATGAGCTGGCTGAGTACGGCGCAGACAAGGTCATCGTAGTAGATGACCCTGCATTAAAAGAGTACAGAACAGAGCCATATACACACGCACTGGCATCTGTCATCAACGAATACAAACCGGACATCCTTCTGGTTGGCGCAACAGCAATCGGACGTGATCTGGGCCCTCGTGTATCCGCTCGTGTCGCTACCGGTCTTACCGCTGACTGTACCGTTCTTGAGATCGGTGAGTTCAAGGCTCGTGGAGACGAAGAGCCACGTCAGGGACAGTTACTGATGACTCGTCCTGCTTTCGGTGGAAACACCATCGCTACCATCGCCTGCCCGAACCATCGTCCGCAGATGGCTACGGTACGTCCTGGCGTTATGCAGAAGAAAGATCCTGTACCGGGCGCTAAGGCAGAAGTGATCGAGTTCAATCCTGGATTTGAAGAAAATGACAAATACGTAGAGATCCTTGATATCGTGAAGTCCGTATCCGAGACTGTTGATATCCAGGCAGCTAAGATCCTTGTATCTGGCGGCCGTGGCGTTGGCTCACCGGAGAACTTCGCACTGCTTGATGATCTGGCAGAGGCAATCGGCGGAACTGTTTCCTGTTCCCGTGCCGTTGTAGATAACGGTTGGAAACCGAAGGATCTGCAGGTTGGTCAGACAGGTAAAACTGTTCGTCCGCAGGTATACTTCGCAATCGGTATCTCCGGAGCTATCCAGCACGTGGCTGGTATGGAAGAGTCCGATATCATCATCGCCATCAACAAAGATCCGGACGCTCCGATCTTCGATGTGGCTGATTACGGTATCGTAGGCGACGCCCTTAAGATCGTTCCGAAGCTGACAGAGGCAATCAAAGCTCAGGTTGGAAAATAATCTTGTGCTGATACGATCATCGGTCGGTTGGTGATCGTGCATTAGTGCAGCAGGTTCCGGCGGAAAGGAAGAAAAGTAGAAAGCGGACAGGCCTGTTCATATCTGTTCTTCTATCCGGCCGGCACAGACAGATGTATATTCCGCATGGAGAAATGTTACGTCCAGATACGGCGCATGGAAACCATTGGAGAAACAGAAGAAACATCTGTCACAATAAAATCAGTATCAAAATAATGCCGGCACAAAAAAGTGCGGCAGTGTTTGAATATGGGACTGCAGTCAAGGACTGCGGTCCCTTTTTTCTTTTTATGGAAAATCTGTGTTTCCACATGATGAAAAATACCACAGAATTTTAGATATTTTTGACGATTTTTCCGCTTATCAGGAATATGATACATTCTGTCAACAAAATGTAAAAATGTTAAAAAATGTGTTATACTGTATGTGCAGACAGATAATGGAAGCACAGACAGAGAGGGGAGGGTTGTAGTTATATTTTGCTTCCGTACAGGAGAAGAGGATGATTTCGATTTTAATTATTTGTCATAAGAAGAATGAAGCAGATATACTACAGCAGCTCTGCGGATACTGTACCGCTCTGATGAGTAATGAGACGCTGATCTGTGAGGCGTACTCCGAGGAAGAGAGACTGACGGGGCTGAGGCAGACCTGGGATATGCTTCTCTTTGAGGCGGATACCGGGGAGGACCTGTCGGTATTGAGGGAGCTTAGGGAGCAGCTTCCGGAGGCGTCGCTTCTGTTGATCGCAGGGGCAGATCTGGTTCCGGAACAGTATGTAACACCACATTTGTACCCGTCCATGCTCCTCAGGAAGCCCTTTGACAGGCAGAAGGCATTTGATGCCGTGCGCCAGCTTTTGGCAGGCTATTACAGAAGGAGAGAGAGGGAGTCCGCACAGAGACTGATGATCCGCAGAGGAGATAACAGAAGATATTTTCATTATACACAGATCCTTTTTCTGGAGGCGAAGGAGAAGAAGCTCATCCTCTACAGTGAGCAGGAGGAGCTGGCTTTTTACGGTTCTCTGCGCGAGATGGAGAAGGTTTTGCCGAAGTATTTTATTCGCTGTCACAGGAGTTATATTGTGAATTCCATGCACATAAGCAGGCTGAATCTTTCACAGGGCATCCTCCATGTTGAAGAGAAGTTTGTTATCCCGATTTCACGAAGATATAAGAGCAAGGTGGGTATTCAGCTGGCAGACAGTGTGGAGATGAGTGAGAACAGGCAGTCGCAGACAAATATTCCGGCAGATGATTCCGAAAGACACAGCGCAGGCAGGAGAGGGAGGACAAAAGAAACATAGTTGACCGTAAGATATATAAATGTTAAAATATAGACATGTTTTTGTTTTGCGAGATTTATACAGATTTCAAGGAGGAGACACATGAGCTATATTAAAGAGTACGCAAAGAAGCTTGTTACAGCGGAAGAGGCTGTAAAAGTTGTGAATTCCAATGATTGGGTGGATTACGGCTGGACGACCGGTACGCCGGTAGCGCTTGACGCCGCTCTGGCTGCGAGAGCAGATGAACTGGAGAATGTCAAGCTGCGCGGTGGTATTTTATTATGGGTTCCGGAGATTTTCAAGGTTGAGAATGCAGCGGAACACTTCACCTGGAACTCCTGGCATATGAGTGGGATCGAGAGAAAGGCTGTGAATCAGGGGATTGCATATTATGCACCTCTTCGCTATTCTGAGCTTCCACGTTACTACAGAGAGAATATACGTCACGTGAATGTGGCTATGTTCCAGGTTACGCCGATGGACAAACACGGATTCTTTAACTTTGGACCGAACGCTTCTCATATGAAGGCTGTCTGTGATGTGGCGGACGTCATCATCGTTGAGGTTAATGAGAAGATGCCTCGCTGTCTCGGCGGATTTGAGGAGGGCATTCACATTTCTCAGGTAGATTACATTGTAGAAGGTTCTAATCCGGAGATTGGACAGATGGGAGCAGGAGCTCCTCCGACAGATGTGGACAGAGCTGTGGCTAAGCTGATCGTGGAAGAGATTCCGAACGGAGCATGTCTCCAGCTTGGTATCGGCGGTATGCCGAACACAGTAGGTTCCATGATTGCCGAGTCTGATCTGAAGGATCTGGGTGTACATACGGAGATGTACGTAGATGCCTTTGTGGATATAGCAAAAGCAGGTAAGATCAATGGCTCCAAGAAGTCTATCGACCGTGGCCGTCAGGTATACGCTTTCGGTGCAGGAACACAGAAACTGTACGATTACCTGGATGATAATCCGGAATGTATGAGTGTGCCGGTAGACTATACGAACAGTGCCCAGACGATCGCGAAGCTGGATAACTTTATTTCCATTAACAATGCGGTAGATATCGACCTCTATGGACAGGTAAATGCAGAGAGTGCCGGAACAAAACAGATCAGTGGTGCAGGCGGACAGCTTGATTTCGTGCTGGGAGCTTATGCATCTAAAGGCGGTAAGAGCTTTATCTGCTGTTCTTCCACCTTTACATCAAAAGACGGACAGATGCATTCCAGAATCCGTCCGACGCTGGCAGAGGGTTCCACTGTTACCGATACTCGTCCGAATACTCATTATGTGGTAACAGAATACGGTAAGGTATGCCTGAAAGGTATGTCTACCTGGGAGAGAGCGGAAGCATTGATTAGCATCGCACATCCGGATTTCAGAGATGAGCTGATCGCGGAAGCAGAGAAGATGAAGATCTGGAGAAGAAGCAACAAATAATCATACTGTCTCCGACAGTGTATGCGTGATGCCGGATGTACGGCGTCACGCGGATAAAAAAGAGATAACCCCTTACACAAAAGAGAAAACGTGTAGGGGGTTATTTTGTTTTATTTTAAGACCAGATTATCAATGTTTTTGATGATGATCGTCGTCTTACCGGTGACGTCTGTCTGAACCTCAAGGTTGGCCAGTTTATTGTATGTCTCCATCGGTATGGAGATTTCAATACCGCTGTCCGTCACCATGATCTGCTTTTCCAGTTTCTTCACAGTTGACTCGTTGGTGACAGTAAAGTTATCAAATTGCAGGTCGTACTGTTCCATTTTCTCGTCAAACTCCGCTTTTTTCTCCGGACTCTTTCCAAAAAGACGGTTTCCGATCTCTTCCACATTAAAAGACTGGTTGTCCACATATTCCTTTTGAAGTGCGCTTTTGGTATCCATTTTCGTTTTCAGATCAGCGCCATCATATTTATTGGAGATGGTATTGATCACTTTTGTGAGGATATTCAGTTTCTTTTTCGGAGGCAGACTGGTATGACAGACCAGAAAGTTCTCAGAAAGATAAAACACCTTTTCTCCATTGACCTCATACCGCTTTTCAAGAAGCTTGATGTGCAGATCGTTGAGGTTAATGATCACAGCCTCCGGAATCCGGGTGCCGGATGCCGGGAGAAGCGCTCTGGATTTTACGATATCCGCGTGAATCTCTGTTTCAGCAATCTCCTGATCATCGGCGTTCTGGTTTCCGGTGATTGTTTCAAAAGGGGATTTGGAGGTACTTTCATCCGAGACCCGAGAGGCGGAGGCAGAGCCTGCTCCCCCGGAAATGTCGGATGCAGGAAGGTGAGAGACAGAGATCTCGTGTGTATAACTCTCTTTATAATTCATTTTCAGGAGAGCGAGGTAGATAACACCCTCTGCCTGGAAGGTGACAAACAGCAGGTCGGCGGCAGGGATATCCAGTCCCTCTCCCATAGCGGCGTACAGTTTTTCTGCGATGACCTGACTGGTGGAGATAAAAGACTCCTCATCAGATTCATCCCAGGCGGCCAGAACAGAGTACACCGGCGAGGTGTCCGGATTAAAGGCGCAATCCTTGGTGTCGTCGCTGATAAATATTTTATAAATGTGATTTCGGATAAATTCATACAGGTCCGGGCCGGGATCCAGAAGAGTATTGGACAGGATACAGTCTCCGTGCATGGTGTCCAGGATATGTAAAATGGCTTTTCGGATGACGATATCGTCTTTCGCTATCATAGTATTCACTCCTTGTACATTTGCTGTGTTAATGTCTGAGGATTAAGTATACCACTCTGTGAAAAAGAAAACCATTCTTTTTTGCAGGGAAGGATCGCGCGGAAAGCGATGTTCCGAAAAATGCCCGGAAAAAGATGGTTGAAGGGAGGAGTGCGGACAGATGCTGGCAGAAGGAGAGATGATTGAAGAAAAATATGAGATTATCCGGGTTCTCGGGCGCGGCGGCATGAGTACGGTCTATCTGGCATGGCAGGAGACTCTGGGAAAGGAGCGTGCCATTAAGGAGATCTGCCGGACAGATTGTGACTGTTACGAGGAGCTGCGGCAGAGGCTGATCAGAGAAACAAATATCTTAAAAGATTTGAGACATCCGAATCTGCCGGATATCATAGATGTGGTCATCAGAGAAGATGCTCTGCTGATCATCATGGAATACATACCGGGATGCACCTTGAAAGAGATACAGGAAGACTGCGGGATGATCGGAGAAGAAAAGGCGATCATGTGGGGAAAACAGCTCTGCGAGGTACTACTGTACCTGCACAGACGGGATCCGCCCATCATTTACAGAGATCTGAAACCATCCAATGTCATGTGCCGGCCGGACGGCAGGCTGGTACTGATTGATTTTGGGACGGCAAGGGAGCAGAGGGACGAGGCAGGAGGCGATACGGTTTGCCTGGGAACCAGAGGATATGCCGCGCCGGAACAGTACGGCGCCGGGCAGCAGACAGACGCCAGGACAGACATTTACTGTCTGGGGGCGACCCTTTATCATCTTCTGACCGGAAAGAGTCCGGAACAGCCCCCATATCAGATGATTCCCATACGCAGGTGGAATCCCGGACTATCCCCGGGACTGGAAGAGTTTGTGCTGACCTGCACGCAGGCAGACCCCGGAAAACGCTATCAAAACTGTGAGGAGACCCTGTATGCCCTCACGCATTTAAAGGAGAGTACCAGACAGTATCGCAGAAAAGCAAAAAAGAAGATCTATCTTTTTCTGCTGTTGACTGTCTGTATGGGTCTTTCCGGTACGGGGGCCTTTTTCTGTCGAAACAAGGTGAGAACTACATTGAAGAGTGCGATCAGGATTTCTGTGGAACAGGCGGAGCGGGCGGAGGACAGGCAGAAGAAACGGGAATATTACATGGAGGCACTTGCGATCATGCCTGAGGAGACAAATATTTACGAAAGTCTGCTGAATACATATGTGGGGGTCAACGATTTTCAGATACAGGACGCCGCGGAACTTATGAATATCCTGGAGATGACGGGGCAGGATGACGGGCAGCTTCCGGTACTGGAGACTCTTCGCCGGGAGAATCCGGAGACATATGCCGCGTTTTGCTATGCGGTGGGCATCGGATATTTTTTCTACATGGGTACCGTGGAAGGGAAAAAGGCAGCCGGAATCTGGTTTGAGGATGCCTGTCATGTCCCTGCCGGGAGCCTTTCTGACGCGAAAAAGCAGAGAGCGCAGCTGTATGCCAGAATATCTTCTTATTATGATACCTTTCTCTCTGCGGGAGAAGACAAAAGCGGAGAACAGAGGCAGGCAGGGTATGAAGAGTTTTTTGAGACGCTTTGTGAGCTGAATACGGTTCCGGTACAGGCAGACAGCGCATCATCGCAGGCGGCGGCAGCCTATATGGCTTCCGTGGAAGTGGCGGTGGAGATCGGAAGCTTTGCGGCAGAGTTTCAGGAAGAAGGAGATATCCCCTGTGAAAAATTGCAGGCAGAGCTGGATAAAATCTATGTTCCGGACAACATGGGAGAACAGAGAATATACATTTTGGAAAAGTTCCGAAGTGAGGAAGAGATAGAGAATCTGAAAAATCTTGTGGTGGACGCCGGGCGGAAAAATATGCTGGCGGCCACAAATCTGAATCAGGGAGGAATGACGATGGGGTAGGCGGCAGTGAACAGGCAGTGGAGCAGGCGGCGATGTGGCAATATATGGAGTTCTGCGGTTATGTGGGGATGGCCTTATTCTTTGCGGCAGCGGTGCTGATTTTCTGGAAGATGAGAGTATATGATTCCTTTTTGTATTTTCTGAAAGAAAGACAGAGGAAGAGAAGGCAAAGGAAAAGAAAGAAAAAGGCGAAAACCTCCGGTATGGCGGCAGGGATGATGCTGGGAATTCTGTGTATGATGGCAGCTGCTGTATATGCGAATACAGAATTGGCGCCGGACGGTGAGGTGAAAATAGAAGCGGCGGAGCTTGCGCAGGCAGAAAAGACAAAAACAGCAGCGGTGGAGCTTGCGCGGGTGGAAGAGACCAAAACAGCAGCCGTGGAACTTGCGCGGGCGGAAGAGACAAAAACAGCAGCGGTGGAGCTTGCGCGGGCGGAAGAGACCAAAACAGCAGCGGTGGAGCTTGCGCAGGCGGAAGGGACAAAAACAGAGGAGACAGAGCTTAAGCAGACCGAAGAGACACAGACGGGTGCGATAGAGCTTAAGCAGACCGAAGAAATACAGACGGGTAAGATAGCGCTTTTTCCGGTTGGTCAGAGCCATGTGTGGGAGGACGTCCGCTATTATGATGAAGGTGTGGACGGGGTCATAGAGGTCCCGGCGGACTGGTCGGAAACGTGGCGGGAGGAAGGACTGGCTGGCAGCAAGATCTCTTTACAGGCCATTCCTGAGGATGAGACGGCGAGAGAAAGCGCAAGAGAGGCAGAGGGAGCGGACTATACATATCAAGATGGCATCTGCGAAATAAAAAACTGGGAGATACGGGAAGAAACAAACACGTCCAAAGTAACCTTTCGCTTTCAGCTGCAGGGAAAATGGAAGTTGAGATTTTCCGGCGAGAGAGAAGAAGAGATACAACCGGAGTATCCGGGAGAAAGTGAAGAAGTTGCAGGCGAGACCGGAGAAGCCCCGGGAGAAGATGAAGAAATCTCGGGCGAGACCGGAGAAACCTCGGGGAAAGGCGAAGAGAATTTCGGCGGGGCAGGAAAAAGATCGGGAGGAGATGAAGAGAATGCCGGCGGGGCAGGAGAAAGACCGGGAGAAGATGAAGAGAATTCCGACGGGGCAGGAGAAAGATCAGGAGAAAGTGAAGAGAGTACGGACGAGACCGGAGGATCCGGTGGGAGTACGGAAATTCCACAGCCAGAAACGGTGGTGAAGAAAATAAAGTTTCTGGCAGCCAGCGAGGTATTCGTGACGGACAGGGAGCAGCCGGAACTGGAGGTCACCTATGAGAACTGTCAGAATATCAGTAACGCATGGTCGTCGTCGGATGCTGTCAATCGTGTCATTGAGAGAGGGCAGAGCCGGATTCTTTCTTCGGATTATGAGGTGTCGGCGTCCGGTAAGGGACAGGTGAGCATTCGGATCGAGGAGGATTATTTTGTCCCGGAGAAGGCGAAGGTGCGAGTCTTCGAAGAAAAGTATGAGGGTGGAGATCGGAAAAATGTGACGGAGGAATTTAAAAATTATGAGAGGAACGGGGGTGTCTGGAAAAAAGAAGGGAATGTTTTTACTCTCAAATATGAATGGGAGCGGGAAGGACATTTCCAATTTCAGGTGGAATACAGTGACCCGGCGGGACATGTTCTCCGGGCAGAGAAAGATAGCGAAACGGAGAATTGTCTCGTAAAAGGTGAGTATGAGGGCCCTCTGTATACGATAGATAATACGGCGCCGGTTCTGCGGGACTTTTCCTATCGGCGAAAGTCGGAGCAGACGGCAGGGGAGCGAGACTATTTTAGAGAGAAGCCTGTTATCGTGGTGGAGATTGAGGAAGAAAACTTTAATCAGACTGATTTTTCACTGCGGGATGTGATGACTTGGGCGGATGGCAGCAGAGTGCGGCCGGTATGCAACGAAGAGGATTACGTCATTGTGTGGAATTGCAGTTATGAAAATGGCAGGAGAATAAATAAAGCGATGATCACTGTCGAAGAAGAAGCCAATCATACACTGTCAGGCTGGGTGCGGGATATCTGCGGACAGGGGAGTACGGTGCAAATGGCAGAGTGTACCTATGATACGACGCCGCCTTCGGTGCAGATCCGGGTCTGGGGAGAAGAATATTTTATCCCGTATAAAACGTATCAGTATTTTGGCAGAGAGCCGTTTACGGTCTCCGTGACAGCGAAAGATAAGATCAGCGGCGTACAGACGATATCCTGCCGGTATCATGGAGAAAAGGCGCCGGAGACAGATGGAGCGCCGGTACTATATGAGAATGAAAATATAAAAGAAAAGAGTGGAGATTTGTCAGAGTATCAGGTGGAATTCTCTGTTTTACAGGAAGATTTTAAAGGAAAGATCAGCGTGCAGGCAGCGGATCTGACCGGATGGAAAAGTGAGGAAGCCAGCAGCCCCGGTCTGCTTCTGACATCGCAGGCGGTGCATCAGAGAAGCAGCAGCATTTCTCTGAAAGTATCGGAGGCGGATTATACGGATGAGGAGAAAAAGGTGAAATATTATCGGCATCCGGTGATGGTCACAGCGAAGGCGCAGGACAGCCATGCGGGAGTCAGCCAGTTGACGCTCTCCGTATATGGACAGGAGCAGAAGGAGAAAGAATCTGAGGAAAGAAAAGGCAGCGGCGCTGGAGGGAAGAATGTTAACGCGGAAGAAAGAAAAAGTCTCACGGAAAAGAAAAGAGCTTCCGCAGAACAGGACATCCTTTATGAGGAAGAGGTGTCGCTTCGCATACAGACGGATTCGTTTCAGGGAAGCAGCGCGGAAAATCCTCTGGAGATTATGGCGGAGCTTCGCGACAATGCGGGTTGTCTGTCCTCAAAATGGTATGAGGAGTACCGCATTGTGACAGACAGTGAGAAGCCGAAGATTCAGGTCGCCTACGATACCAGCGACAGCAAAAACGGGATGTATTACGGTCACGGAAGGACAGCCACGGTTACGGTCTGGGACAGAAATTTTAACCCGGATGCTGTTCGGTGGGATATTTCCGGTTCCAATCAGAAATATCAGATTGGGAACTGGACCAGAGAGAAAGAAAAATACCAGTGTCAGGTGCGTTTTGATGAAGATGGGAAAAATTATAGGATAAAGGTCATTGTGGAGGATTACGCGGGAAATCAGAGTGTGTGGAATGAAGACCGGCCGTTTACCATTGATAAGACGCCTCCGGTCGTGGAGATGAAGATGGATATCACACAGGCGTCGAATGGGATGTACTATCGCAAACCACAGGAAGTTACTTTTTTAGTGCAGGATAAAAATCTGGATATCAGCACAGCCGCACTCTGTTTTGAAAATGACGGGAGACAGGGGAAGCCTCTGCCTTTGTCACAGACAGAAAAAGATCAATATTCTGCTTCCATCATTTATAAGGAAGACGGAGAATACCGGGTCTGGTTTCAGTGTACAGATCTGGCGGGAAATGTATCCCGGACAGAAAAAGAACTGCGGTTTGTCGTTGACCGTACCGATCCTGTCCTGCAGGTGGAAGGAGTCGGGGACAAGATGTCCTACAGTGGTGAAGTGCGCCCTGCGGTGGCGATCGCGGATAATAATCTGGACCGGCAGGCGGTCTTTGTACAGATAGAAAAAACAGGAGCAGGTGAGAGTACAGAAAGTGTCTGGAAGCCGTCTGTCAGAAACAGGAGATGGGGAGACTCACAGGGGACCGGAGAGAAGAATGCCGCTTTTGGGAAACAGTTTGCGTGGAACACCCTGCCCCGCCGCGAGGAGATGGACGGGATTTACCGTCTGCAGGCTTATGCCAGAGATCTGGCGGGCAATCAGGTCTCGCTGGGAAAGGGGATCACATTTACGGTGAATCGCTTTGGTTCTGTTTATACGCTGCAGGAAAGGCTGCGGGCGATTCTTGAGACGGGGTATATGCGTCAGGAAGAAGGAATCGTGATAACGGAATACAGCGTGAATCCGGTGGATACGAGAATCACGATCTTAAAGGATAATCAGAACTGGAGAGAGCTGCATATGGAATATGCTCTGCCGGACTCAGCGAAAAGAAAAAACAGCTTTTCCCGGGAGCAAAAGACGGGGGACGGAAGATATGCCGTGCTTTCTGATAAGGTTACTTCCGGAAATAAGAAAGGCTGGTATGTAAAGCGGCATTACATTTCCGGGGAGAATTTTAAAGAAGAAGGAACTTATCAGATCACGCTGGATTCTGTCGGATATGTCATGGAGGGAGGCGTCCGGAAGATCATAAAAGAGACGAGCAGCACTCTGCGGGGCGCTCCCATCTTTTTTACGGTGGATAAGACGCCGCCAGTCGTACAGATCGGAGGACTGGAGAAAGAATTTTATGAGGGAGAGACACACCCCTTTGTGATTACAGTGATGGATAACTGTGACTTTGCGTACATGGATATGGAGATCTGGCAGGAGGGCGGCAGCGAGTCGCAAAGGCTGATCCGGATCCTGCCGGAAGACCTGAAAAGTAATCACAGTGTGGTAAAAAAACTGAAAGCCAGCGAGGAACCGCAGTTAATCCGTTACCGGGCCTGGGATAAGGCAGGAAACTGTCTGGACTCAGAAAAAACCGGGGAAAAGATCCGCTGTGTGGTCCTGAAAGAAGGAACACGGCAGGAAGGAAAAGAAGAAGCCATCGGGAAATCGGCGGCGGAAAGTAACGGCATATGGACGAAAGCAAATGCGTGGGGCGAAGACATATGGAAGAAAAACGGGGAAAATCCGATGCGGTGGAGCTGGCTGGCAGTACTGGCGGCAGCTGCTGTCGCCGGGCTGTGTATCCCGGCAGCGATGAAAAGTTATCGTTCGCACAATGAGCAGTAACGGACGGAATCTGTGTGAATGAGAATAAGAAAACAGGAAGTCTTTTGACGCGGCAAAAAAATTTTGCTATAGTTAGTCTATGGAGGTAGATGCGCATGGATTTTCAGGTCGGAGAAGTAATTAAGATGAAGAAACCGCATCCCTGCGGGGCGAATGAGTGGAAACTGATCCGGGTCGGTATGGACTTTCGGCTGCAGTGCAACGGCTGCGGCAGACAGGTGATGCTGCCGAGGAAAACAGTGGAGAAAAATTTCCGGGGATATGTACAGACAGAGCCCAAGGAGTGAGCGGAAGCGTAGAGGGGCAGAAACCGTATGGATCACGGGGATTTCCCTGTGAAAACTTTTTTTTAATTTATCAGAAAATATAACTTGTTTTTATGAAAGCTCTATGGTAGAATAAGTCATTGTAGTGCGAAAATCCTTGTTCTCTCGAGATGGGAGGACCGAAGAAGACCAGAAGGAGGTGCAAGAATAACCATGAATAAGTATGAATTAGCATTGGTTGTGAATGCAAAGATCGAAGACGACGCTAGAGCCGAAGCCGTTGAGAGAGTGAAAGCTTTAATCGAAAGATTCGGTGGAGTGATTACTAACGTTGATGAATGGGGTAAGAGAAGATTAGCTTACGAGATTCAGAAGATGAGAGAGGGATATTACTATTTCATCCAATTCGATGCATCCAGTGACTGCCCGGCACAGCTTGAACAGCGTGTACGTATCATGGAGCCAGTCATCAGATATTTATGCGTTAAGCAGGAGGCATAACGAAGAGGAGGAATTCCATGAATAAAGTAATTTTGATGGGACGTCTGACCAGAAACCCGGATGTGAGATACTCACAGGGCGAGAAAGCGACGTGCGTAGCAAGATATACTTTAGCAGTTAACAGGAGATTCCGGAGAGAAGGCGATCAGGACGCAGATTTCATCAACTGTGTCGCTTTTGGAAGACAGGGTGAGTTCGCAGAGAAGTATCTGAAACAGGGTACGAAGATCGTTATTTCCGGAAGAATTCAGACAGGCAGTTATACCAATCGTGACGGCATCAAGGTGTACACCACAGACGTGGTAGTAGAAGAGCAGGATTTTGCTGAGAGCAAGGCTGCAGCGGCAAACTACAGCGGCGGATATCAGCAGAACAGCTATCAGAGCGCGCCGGCTCCTGCGCCGGAACCACAGCCGACGATGACCAGCCGCCCGGCTCCGTCCGAAGCGGTGAGCGATGGATTTATGACGATTCCGGAAGGAATCGAAGAAGAACTGCCATTTATCTAAGGTTGAGGAATTTAGGAGGTAATATCAAATGGCATACAGCAAAGATCGCGGCGATTCTTCCATGAGAAGAAGAGGCGGACGCAGAAGAAAAAAAGTCTGCATTTTCTGCGCAGATAAGAATAATTCAGTCATCGACTACAAGGATGTTAATAAGTTAAAAAGATACGTTTCTGAGAGAGGCAAGATTTTACCGAGAAGAATTACCGGTAACTGCGCAAAACATCAGAGAGCTCTCACTGTTGCAGTGAAGAGAGCAAGACACGTATCTCTGATGCCTTACACAGTAGAATAATGTGTCTTCGTGCATAGCAATGTCGCAGCAGTTGGGAGAACCAGTTGCTGCGATTCTTTTTAATCTGAATATCAGGTTAGTAGAAAATAAACGGGAGGTTATCATGAAAAAGAGAGGAATTTTAAACGCACAGTTGTCCTACCTGATCGCGGCGCTGGGTCATAAAGATCTGTTTATGATCGGTGACGCAGGTATGCCGATACCGGAGGATGTGGAAGTTGTGGATCTCGTGCTGACAGCAGGCGTTCCGACTTTCAAGCAGGTAATGGATGCCGTACTGGAAGAAACCTGCGTGGAAGGGTATTATCTGGCACATGAGATCAAAGAATTTAATCCGGAGCTGGAAGACTACATCAAGGAGTCCTTAAAAGATGCGGAAGCGGAATATATGCCTCACGAAGATCTGAAGAAGTTCAGCGGCAAATGTAGATTTGCCATCCGCACGGGAGAGTTCTCTCCATATCCGAATGTCATTTTGCGGGCCGGCGTGGTATTCTGACAGTACACGGGAGTATGAGAAGGAGGAAGTTCATGACACATTTGCAGCTGCAAAAAGAAACGAAAGTTCTTGATATTCGTATTATAAGCGCGGACAACAGATGTGTGAGCTTCGAGGTCAGTGATGATCTGTCTGTCACTGTGAAGGTGCCGGTCGGTATGAGCCTTGCGATGGCAGAGCGATATATTCACATGCATGCAGATAAGATATGGCAGGAGTACGAGAAACTGCAGACGCGAAACCATCAGGCCTTGCCGGTGACACTGGAACTTGAGGACGGGCGCGTGCAGTACTACAGCGGGCAGATCCTTCCGTTTCTCGGGTCGATGAATCTGGAGCTGCGGGTGCGGTATCTTTCTCAGGGGGAAGAGACGAAGCTGTACGTGGAGAAAAGGGCGGAAGGCGGGCAGATCCTCACCATCCGCACCGACAATATAGACCAGAGATTTCTGCGGTATTGCGTGATGTGCTTTTATAAGAAATGTGCGGCGGGCATCATCAGCCGACGGACGGCACAGCTGGGGCAGCGGATGTATCTTAAGTTTCAACATGTGCAGATAGCCGGAAAAAAGAAAAGTACTTATCCGGCTCTGCCCCGTCTTAACTATAAGAACATAGAGATAAAAGATCAGAAAACTCTGTGGGGAAGCTGCAGCCGGCGAAAAGGTCTGCGGTTTGACTGGCGGACTATTATGCTGCCAACAGAGATCATTGATTACATTATTGTACATGAGCTGGCACATTTAAAAAAGATGAATCACTCGGCGGCTTTCTGGTCAGAGGTGGAAAAGGTTCTGCCGGAGTACAGAGAGTGCCGGAAGTGGATGAACAAACATGGGAAAGAGTATGAGATGTTTTAAGGAAGCGATTGCTCTCCGGTAAAGGGCTGTTGCATGATCTGCCGGCCATACAGGATACGGTGCATTTTCAGACGCGCGCTGTGTACTATATGAACGGCAGAAATGCGGCGGCCTTTTTCTTTTATATGATAGAAAATATAACGTGTAGACTGGAAAGGTGGGTGATGAGAATGGCGATTGCGCATCCGTTTCCTCCGCTGTATGATAAAGATTCCCGTATTTTAATTCTGGGCAGTTTTCCGTCCGTAAAGTCGCGGGAACAGAAATTCTTTTACGGGCATCCGCAAAACCGTTTCTGGAAGACTGTGGCGGGAGTACTGTCGGAGGAGACGCCGCAGACGATAGAAGAAAAAAAGAAATTTCTTCACCGCAATCACATAGCGCTGTGGGATGTGATCCACAGTTGTGATATCGAGGGTTCCTCGGACAGCAGCATAAAAAATGTACAGCCCAACGACCTCCATCAGATTTTTGAGGAGGCAGATATCCGGGCGATTTATTGCAATGGCGCGAAGTCTTATCAATATTATGAGAAGTATCAGGAAAAACAGACAGGAAAGGAAGCGGTAAAATTGCCTTCGACCAGTCCGGCTAACGCCGCATTTTCTCTGGAGCGGCTGAAAGAAAACTGGAAAGAGATCTGTGTGCCTTTGCAGGCGGCGCCGGAGGGGATCGGCGATATCTTACTGAAATGGTATGATTACAATGCGCGGATCCTGCCGTGGCGCAGTGAACCGACGCCGTACCATGTCTGGATTTCTGAGATTATGCTTCAGCAGACGCGGGTGGAGGCTGTGAAGAAATACTACGACCGGTGGATGGAAGCTCTGCCGGACGTCAGGGCCCTGGCGGAAGTGGAAGACGAAAAGCTGATGAAGCTCTGGGAGGGTCTCGGGTATTATAATCGGGCGAGAAATCTGAAAGCGGCGGCCATCACGATCATGGAAGAGTATGACGGCCAGATCCCGGGAGATTATGAGAAATTGCTTTCCCTGAAAGGAATCGGAGAATACACGGCAGGAGCCATCGCCTCCATCGCCTTTGGTCTGCCGGAACCGGCTGTGGATGGAAATGTTTTGCGGGTATTTTCCAGGCTGCTGGCCGTGGAGGGAGATGTCACCCGCCAGTCAGTAAAAAAGCAGATCAGCAGGGAAGTGTGCCGGGTTCTCCCGGAAAAAAGAGCGGGAGACTTTAATCAGGCGCTGATGGATCTCGGTTCCGCCGTGTGCCTGCCAAATGGAGAACCATTGTGTGAGAGATGCCCGTGGGAAAGTGTCTGTCAGGCACACAAAGAGAGAAGAGAGACCGACTTTCCGGTAAAACCCCGTAAAAAAGCAAGGAAGATAGAAGACAGGGGAGTTTTTCTCATAGAATTCCAGCCATATCCTTCCGGAGAAGCGCAGAATGATGATGCAGATAAGCCCAAAAATAGTCGGATCCTCCTTCATAAGCGCCCGGCCGGCGGTCTGCTGCCGGATCTGTGGGAGTTTCCAAATGTATCGGGAAAATATACATTGGAAAAGGCGAGAGAGACCGTGGAAAACTGGCTCGAGGGGACGAATTATACGATAGAAGAAATGGAAGACCTCGGTAAAGGAAAGCATATCTTTTCCCATGTGGAATGGCATATGACAGGATATCGAATCCGGATCGCTGCCAGAAGAGATCTTCTGGTTTCCTTTCCGGAGAGCGGGGTGTCAAACGGAGATTCCGGAGAGTGGGCGCTCGTATCCAGAGAAAATGTAGAGAAGGAATATGCGATCCCGTCTGCCTTCGAGTGTTACAGGAAGCAAATGGAGGGAAACGAATGGAAAAATTGATTGTACTTGGAACGGGAAATGCGTCAGTGACGAAATGTTTCAACACCTGTTTTCTGCTGCAGGACAGCAAAGACAGATACTTTATGGTGGATGCAGGCGGAGGAAATGGCGTTCTGACCCGCCTGGAGAAAGCAAATGTTTCGCTGAGAGATATTCATGATCTCTTTGTGACGCACAAACATACAGATCATCTGCTCGGGGTGATCTGGGTAATACGGAATATCGGGCAGATGATGAGAAACGGCTCCTATGAAGGCTGCCTGCACATTTACTGTCATGATGAGGTGGCGGGGATCATCCGGAAAATCTGTGAGATGACGCTGGTGGAAAAACTTATGCAGTTGTTTGATGAGCGGATCCTGATCCATCAGGTGGAGGACGGGGAGGAACGGCAGATTCTCGACTATAACGTAAAGTTCTTTGACATACGTTCTACGAAAGCAAAACAGTTTGGATTCGTACTGACGCTCAACAACGGAAAGAGGCTGACATTTTGTGGGGACGAACCATATCAGGAACATTGCCATGACTACGCCTGGCAGACAGATTATCTGCTCCACGAAGCCTTTTGCCTGTATGAGCAGAGAGACATTTTCAAGCCATATGAGAAATGCCACAGTACGGTAAAGGATGCGGCGGAGCTTGCGGAGAGCCTCGGCGTCGGGCATCTTTTACTGTGGCATACAGAAGATGCGAATATCCGAAAAAGAAAATCATTGTACAAAAAAGAAGCGAAAAAATACTATAAAGGTATAATATTTGTCCCATATGATGGAGAAATAATAGAATTATAGTGCACTTTTTGAGTGAAAAACATGGATTTCACCATGAACGGACATTGATTTTTTTATTTTTCGGTTTTATAATAATAAAAGAATCAATATAAACGGGGATTAATAAAATGGGTGATCAATCTATGAATATACAGTTACCGGTGTTGAAGGTTCAGATGTTGGGCGGCTTATCGCTAATGTACGGTGAGGAGCCGATTTCTTTTTCGCGCAATACGACCACAAAAGCGATGAAACTGTTACAGATTCTCCTGTATTATGGAGAAAAAGGAATCTCACGTAATAAGTTGATCGAGAATCTTTACAAGGCAGAAGAACTGGCCGACGCGCCTAACAGTCTGAGAGTGACATCTTACCGTCTGAAAAAGATGCTGGTGAATATGGGCCTGCCAGAGCATAATTACATCAGAATATCAAAAGGCATCTATTTCTGGAATGGTCCTATGCGAACAGATGTGGACGTCCATCAGTTCTGCGATCTCATTCAGAGAGCAGAGGACGAGACTGATATGGAAAAGCAGATGCAATTTCTGCGGGAGGCGTGCCTCTTATATAAGGGAGAACTCCTTCCGGGCTCTTCAGAAGAAGAATGGGTTCTGATCGAGGGAGTACAGCTGAAAAAAATGTACAGCGGCGCCCTGCAGCAGCTCTGCGAATATCTCTGGAATAAAGAAGAATACGAAGAAATACTGAGACTCTGCGAACCGGCATGCGCCATGTATCCGTTTGATGAGTGGCAGGCAGTGCGCATTGACTGTTTCATGGCGATGAACCGCTATCAGGAAGCCATGAAAGAGTACGAGTCCACAGCCAAATTATTTTTTGAGGAACTGGGGATCAGCCCTTCCGAGAAAATGATCGACCAGTTCAAATATATGAGCGAGCGTATGAGCAGCACACCGCAGACGATCCGCGGTATCAAGAGCCGACTCCGTGAGGAGGAGATTGAGGCCGGTGCATTTTATATGACACTGCCAAGCTTCCGTGACAGTTACCGCCTGGTACGCCGTATCATGGAACGGAACGGTCAGTCCGTGTATCTGATGCTCTGCTCCCTGGTTGACAGTAAGGGCGCGCCGCTGGAAGATGCGGACAAACTGAGCGCTATGTCAGGCGAACTGATGTCTGCGATCAAACATTGTCTGAGAAAGGGTGATTCCTTCACCCGCTATAATCCGAGTCAGTTCCTCATACTTCTCGTAGGAACCAACAAAGAAAACTGCGGATTAATCTTTGAACGGATTGAGCGGTACTTCTCCAGAGAACACAAATCCTGGAAAAAATATCTTGAGTTCTATATTACCTCTCTCGCTGACGCCGATAAAGACAGCGCACAGATCGTATTCCAGAAAAACGGAATCCGCTGGGAGTCATAATTATTTTGAAAGAGGTAAGACTATGAAAGAAATACAGTATCCTATCAATATATCCGCCCCTGATCTGGTCAATGTGTGCGTGGACGAAAGCTGTGACGGAGAGGTCGCGGGCAGATTATATCATTGCTACCGGAAAGAAGAACTCTGCTTCTCCAATCTGGTACAGCTGCTCCGGATGATGGAAAAGTTCTTCGACGAGATACAATTTCCACAGGCATCGACAAAAAGCCGCAGCTTCTTTTCACCGGAAACCGGAGAAAAGACTCAGAAGACCAAGCTGGCCGCACAGTCCGACATCATACTCCGGAGAGGGAAAAAAGCCACATTTATTATCGTAGTACAATTCCGCCAGAACGCCACCTGGCAGGGCGACCTGTTCTGGGTTGAAAAAGAAGAAAAACAGACCTTCTCCAGCACACTGGACCTTATAAAGATCTTTGACGGAAACCTGACTGTGGCCGCCATGGAAACAGATAACAAAACCATCCCGGATGAATACGCCGTGGGCAAGTAAAATATGCAGACGAGCAGGATAAAACCTGACTCGTCTGTTTTTCCGTTATAAAGAAGTACCCCGCTGACAAGGTAAGTTATTCAGAGTATTTTTTAATGAAGATATCTGAATGGAATGGCTTTTTAAATAAAGTTCAAACATATCTTCTCTTTTCCGCTGTTCTTTCTGTTCCAGAATAATCTCATCTAACTTCTCGTTCAATCTGAGATGTCCTTCCGAAAGAATATCAATAGCCCTGCAAATATTGTTTTCAATAGTCAGTTTAATAGAGCGGGTATCCTCTTGTAAAGAAGCAATGTCATCCTTCATGGAGCGGGTATCCTCCTGCAAAGAAGCAATATCCGCCTTCATGGAGCGGGTATCCTCCTGTAAAGAGGAGATGTCATCTTTCATGGAAACAATATCCGCCTTCATGGAGCGAGTATCCTCCTGTAAAGAAGCAATGTCATCTTTCATGGAAACGATATCCGCCTTCATGGAGCGAGTATCCTCCTGTAAAGAAGCAATGTCATCTTTCATGGAAACGATATCCGCCTTCATGGAGCGAGTATCCTCCTGTAAAGAGGCAATGTCATCTTTCATGGAAACGATATCCGCCTTCATGGAGCGAGTATCTTCCTGTAAAGAAGCAATGTCATCTTTCATGGAAACAATATCCGCCTTCATAGCAACAATATCCTTCTTAATGAAGGAAATATCTTCTTTTACGGGTGTAAGAGCCTGATTCATGATATCGGCGATCATGGTTAAATCGTGTTGATCCAGCATCCGCATACCTCCTGAATGCTCTCCGGAAAAATCCGGGTACTATGATTACATGGTCTCTTGCAGTGATAATGTTGCAGGTACAGGAGAGTGTGTAAACGGGAGATAAAAGGGGTTAATAAAAATCGCAATCAAAATCAATGTAAAAAATATTATAAACCGTAGTATAACTATACAACATTTCCGGCTGAAAATCAATACAAAAATGTAAAAACATGTAAAAATATATCGAAAAAATGTCTGTGGTAAGGAAATGCCAGGACTCAAGTCTGATAACATTACATTTTTTGAAAAAATAGAATAAAAACATTACAAAAATATAATTATCACATTAATAAAAAGTTCAAAAAATCGAAATCATGTAATGTTTCCTGTAATGCCCCCATTAGTATAATAACTTCAGGACAAGCAAGAACTCTGCCGGGAATCCCGGAGGGACGCGTAAAGGGAAAAGCTAGTTCCCGAAGACCAGAGATTCATGACAAATGAACGAAAATGCCAGGAAAGGAGCGCCAGAATGTGAGAACGAAAGACTATAAACAAGACCAGACATTTATATTGAAAATTCTGGACAGAAAAAACAGCACATGGCAGGGAAGCATTCTCTGGGTCGATAAACGGAATGAGCAGTATTTCCGGAGCGCACTGGAAATGCTGAAATTAATAGATGAAGCTTTGATTCAGAACGAAAATGAAACAGGAGGAGACAACCATGAAGAGTAAAATGAGAAAAAAATTAATAGCGTTCATGCTTTGTATGGTTCTGGTCATCTGCAACAGTGTCTCCATACTCGCAGACACACCGGCAGCGGAGACGACAACCGCGGGAGAGCAGGTGAAAGAAACCAGAACAGCAAAAAATGAAAACGCTTCCGACGACAAGACCGGCGGGGAGGACGAAAAAAATGTATCGAAGCAATCGGAGGAATCCGACAAAGACACCCCTCCGGAAGTGACGACGACCGAAAAGAAAAAAGAGACAACGGAAACAACGACAGAGAAAAAAGAGGAGACGACCACCGAGGCCAGCACGGAGAAAAAAGAGACGACCACAGCGGCCAAGGACGAGACAACAGAAACAACAACCGAAGATAAAAAAACAACCGAGACCACAACGGAAGAAAAAGCGACCACAGAAGCAGCAGAAGAAACTTCCACGACAGGAGAGAAGGAAGAGACCGACGAGAAGGAAGAGAGTTCAGAAACTTCCGAGACAACAGCAGAAACAACAGAAGAAACTTCTACAAAGACAACAGAAGCTTCAACAGAAATGACAAATACTGAAGAATCAGCAACAGAAACGATAGCTGCAACAGAACTTCGATGTGAAGCAGAGGATGCAGTCATAACAGTGAAAGCTGCAGAAAAGGTATTGCCAGAAGGAGTAACTCTCACCGCAGAGAAAATTGATGTTAATACGACAGAATATGAAAACGTTGAAAAAAACTGGAAAAAGAAGCTGCAAAGAAAGATAAAGAGGTATTAGACTTTGTAGCTTATGATATTACTTTTTTTGATGCAGAAGGAAAAGAAATTGAGCCAAATGGCGATGTGCAGGTATCCATCGAATTTAAAGATGTGACTCTCGGTGGCGCAGAAGAAAAAAATACGACGGTTAACGTGGTGCATATTAAAGACGATGCCAGCACCGAGACGATAAAAAGTGACATCGATATCAAAAAAGAACAGTTAAAGACTGTTGATTTTACCACAGATGAATTCTCAATATATGCAGTAACAACAAGCGGAATTGAAGAAAAACATAACTCAACGATTGAGGTTGGCGATCTGGCTGTGATTGAGTTCTGGAATAAGGATGTCAATGGTAGAAATCAGGAGATTAATTTTAATGATAAGTATGGAGGTAGATATGACTCTGATAGTAGATATTTAAGAATAGAGGTATATATAGAAAATAGCCTGGAGGTTGATAAAATTTATGAACTTGATATGTCAGATGATAATTATGATAATGTGAATCTCCAGACAACCGTAAAACCAGGTGACGGATATTATCTTGCACAAGCATGTATATGGCGGAAAGCTGGCTCAGAAGATGTAAGTACATTTGGCGGAAGTGGCAGCACGGGGATGAATAAAGCGAGTGGAAATCCTAAGGTGAATACACTCACAATATATCTTACAACAGATAATCCTAATTTAGGTTGTAGTGAGGAGATAAGCGACTCTACGAGGGCCATCTCTGTTGATTTATATAATTATGATACAGAAGCTTATAACAATGCAGTTGGATTAAATAACGGCAGCCTTCTTTTAAGAAGCGCCTGGGGTAATTACAAAGCAGACGGTTATAGAATAACAAGCGGCGACAATAGACACAATCAGTCCTGTGGCAGTACCGGTATCTATTATGGACTTGTAAAACCAGAACTAAGCGCTGGAAACATTGTGTTTAATAAACGTGCACAGTTTTTTGACGATACATTTGAATTTGATAGCAGAGTAGGTACTAAATATTCAGATGTAGCTTTTGATTTCATCTACGATGATGAAACAAAAGAGTACAGCTATAACAGCGAAAGTAACCATGTGCATTTTGATGAGGAAACAAATACCATGTCACAATACGCCGGAGCAGGACCGGGTACATTATCTGACAGCAGTGATTTTAAAAAAAATGGATTCTTCCCATTCACTGACGAAGACGATAATATGACGGATTATGGTTTTGGAATGAGAATGGATGTGGAATTTCAACTGACCGAAAACGGAACCATTGATGGAAGTGCGCCAATGGAGTTTAGTTTTTCCGGAGACGATGATGTGTGGGTTTTCATTGATGGACAACTGGCACTGGACCTGGGAGGCCTCCATGCCAGAAGAGGAGGAACTTGGTGCTAGAATATAAATAGTGCAAGTCAAAATGAGAAAATTCCAAATAGACAATACATGATACAATAGAAGTATCGTACTGAAGGAGGATCTCATTATGGCAAAGCAACATGACAAACAGTTTAAATTG
>DXGQ01000008.1 GCA_019113845.1 Candidatus Anaerobutyricum avicola | reverse complement strand
GGATGCCAGAATTCTTTGTTTCTTATCCCCTAGACAAAACAACTATCTATGTCTATAGCCTGCTGTTTTGCCAATATACACAGCATTTTTGTAAAGATGAAACAGTGTTTCCCAATATCCAGATGCCATTCGTAATGCATACAGTTTCCGACCGCGAGCTGTGAGGGAGGACTATCTAAGACTTGTGGACGGCAGGGAGCAGGATTGGAAAAGGGATGGCTCCCGTGCTTGCACGAAGGAGCAGACCTTTTTAATCCTGTAAAGCGTAGCTGAAACCGCTTTGCGGTTTCTCCCTGCCGATCAAAAACGGCTGTAGTCCGAGTGAGGGTCGAGTCGGGAGGAACTGTATGAGAACGAATGGTATCGTCTGTTATATGAGAAACCTGTTGTCACCTTTACAAATCCCCATTTTTTTATTTGCCAACCGGATAGTTTTGAAGTATAGTAATGAGGAATTGAATAAATTTGTTTAAAGTGCATTTCCGTAAAGAAACCGAAGGATATCTGTGTGAAATCAGTCCCTTCGGTTTTTTAGTGAAAAAGGTTATTACATTTTACAGAAAAAATTTCGTCTTCATCTGACAGCGAAGCGCCTCATAGGCGGCGTCCGAGGATACCCGCATGGCTTCTGTCGGATTTTCTATGCCAGGACAGCAGCAGAGCTGAATTGATTATAACCAGAACGGAGCCTGCGTTATGTACTAAAGCCCCGATTACAGGCCCAAGCAGTCCTGTGATGGCTAGGGTGATTGCAAGAAAATTAAGAGCCATGGAGAAAGTCAGGTTCAGTTTAATTGTGGTCATCATTCGTCTGGAAAGTGCCAGAAGGTGCGGAAGCTCCCGGATTTCATCATCTACAAGGGCGATATCTGCGGCGTCTACCGCGATATCGCTGCCTATGCCGCCCATCGCAATGCCGACATTTGCTTTTTTCAGTGCGGGGGCATCGTTGATGCCATCGCCGATCATGCAGACGGCATCCCCCTTTTCCTGATATGAACCGATATAGTTCAGTTTGTCTTCGGGCAGACAGTCAGCATGCACTTCCCGGATCGCAAGCTGACCGGCAATGGCGTCGGCGGCATTTTGATGATCCCCCGTGAGGAGAACAGGCTGGACGCCGATACTGCTGAGCGCGGCGATCATATCTTTGCTTTCTGTCCTTACTGTGTCGGAAAGAACAATGTACCCGGCAAGGGCGTTGTCAACAGCAACATAAATGACGGTGCTTCCTTCATTAAGATATGAATCTACTTTTGCTGCAATTGCCTGAGAAATTGCAGTTCCTTTCAGAAGTTTCAGATTCCCTGCCTTTACGATCTTTCCGTCAACGACTGCGATCACACCTTCGCCGGGATTCATTTTAAAACTGTCACAGGAAACAGGTTTTTTCCCGTAACAGGAAACAATCGCCTTTCCGAGAGGATGTTCGCTCATCTGTTCTGCCGAGGCGGCAAATGTATACACTTCTTCTTCCGTGAAATCAGACACAGACTTTACAGCGATGACTTTGGGAGTGCCGTAGGTGAGGGTGCCGGTTTTGTCAAATGTGATCTTTTTGACTGCCGAAAGCCTTTCAAGGGCATCGCCCTCCCGAACCAGGAAACCATGTTTTGTGGCGTTTCCAATCGCTGCCATGATTGCGGTTGGTGTCGCGAGGACCAATGCACAGGGACAAAATACAACAAGTATGGTGACAGCCCGGATGATTTCGCCTGTAACTGCCCAGGTAAGACCTGCGGCAGAAAGGGCAATGACAACGATCCAGGTTGCCCATCTGTCTGCAAGCCCGACAATTTTGGCTTTCCCCGCATCCGCGGATTGAACCAGTTGTATCATCCGCTGGATGGAACTGTCTTTGCCAACTTTTGTGGCTCGCATTTCAAAAGCGCCAAACTGGTTCACAGTACCAGAAAATACTTCATCACCTGCCGCTTTATCAACGGGGAGGGATTCCCCCGTCATGACTGCCTGATTTACAGAGGTCCGCCCTGAAATAATAATGCCATCGACAGCAACGGTCTCACCAGGCAGAACGCGGATCACATCGCCCACCTGCACCTGTTCGGCAGGGATAATCCTGTCTGCACCGTCAATAATTAGTCTCGCGGTCTGTGGTGTGAGGTGTACAAGTTTTTCAATACCTGCTCTTGCTTTTGCAACGGTCAGATCTTCAAGCAGCGCGCCCAGCTGCATAATGAAAGCAACTTCGCCTGCGGCAAAATTCTCACCGATGCAGACGGAAGCAATCAGAGCCAAAGATACAAGTACGTCGGCTTTGATGTCAAAAGCGGTAATAAGCCCGATGATCGCTTCCATTATGATGGGTATACCGCAAAGAATGATGGCAATCCATGCCGCGTCAAAAGGAAGGGGTATCAGGTTGAATAGACTGACAATGAGGGAGAGACCTCCTAAAATAAGGAATATAATATCTTTTTTGATTCCTCCAAATTCCATGAAGGCTTCAGCTTTTTCGATAATCTTTTTCATATAAATCTCCTTTCTATACCCCATAGGGGTATATTGCGATTATACCCCCTGTGGGTATATTATGTCAAGATAGCGGTGGAAACAGAAAGATGTCAAACAGACGACGGCGGAGGCACCCATGCCGCTTTGCCCGCCGACGCCCTCACTCGGACATATGTGGTATATAGAGAAAGCAGGGAGGAACCGCTCGTAGCGGTTCCCGGCTGACGCCTTTTCGGTTCGGTAAAAAGCTCAGCCTTTTGTGCAAGCACAAGACATTCGCTTTTCCCCTCTCCGCACCCATGCCTTTTCCGCAGTCTGTGCCATGTCCTTGCTCACAGGCCGGCGGTTCAAGGGCATGTGCGCGAAAAACGCCGTCTGTGAGATGGGAGGACGATGTGTGGGTATTGGGGATGGAACTGTGGTATTTTCAGAGAATATCGACATAAATCTCTGTGCATACATTTTCCCCCAGATCTTTCCCAAAATTCCATATAGCTCAACGGCACCACAGAAGCAGAAGGGCAGAAACAGCGACATTGGGAGAGGGCATGGATGAACGCTACAGCAGGTATCGGCAGATCATCCGTGATTTTACACTGATGTCCGACACATTTATGCGGAACGTATGCAGGGAGAAGGAATGTGTGGAGCATATCCTACAGGTCATCATGGGGCAGGTAGGGCTGCGGGTCGTGGAAAGCGTAGTCCAGTCAGATTATAAGAATATGCAGGGACGCCGACGAGATGTACAGCGAGGTACTGGCGGCACGTGTGAGCCAGTTAAAGGAGACAGCGAAAGGAGTTGAAAGTATGTGCCAGGAGATGGATCAGACTGCTCCTCGGTGGAATTGCCGGCATTTCCCTGCTGGTAGGCGGCATTGGTATCATGAATATCATGCTTGTGTCAGTCACAGAGCGGACAAAAGATCGGACTCCGGAAAACCGATCGACGCGCTGCGCTACGAGGGATAGACGATAAAATCAGGCAAACCGGAATTTTAAACAAGGCGGTATGGACAGACAAACCGGAACTTTAAACAATACAATAGTGGCAGATATACATAAAAGCATGTATATCTGCTGTTTTTTTATGGTACAATACCCTTTGAATATGAAATACATCATACCGACATCATACTGCATCGGAATGTCTCCGGCGCAAATGGACGGAAAAACAGTCCGTCAGCCGGAAAGGAGTGTCATGTCATGAAACCCGGAAAGGAGAAGGCAGAGCGCCTTTTGTATACTATTCTGGATATGGGGGAAATGCTCCTTACCTCAGGGGCGGAGATCAAGCGGGTGGAGGACACTCTGACCCGCATGGGAAGGGCGTACGGGGCTGTGGAATGCCATGTGTTTGTTATTACCGCCAGCATTATGGCGGCGATGGAGTTTCCGGGCAGGATACGGGTCAACGGTATCCGCCGGATATCCGGCGCGCCGAAGAATGATTTCCGTCGGCTGGAGGCGCTCAATCATTTGAGCCGGAGTTGCTGCGGCAGCCCGCTTCCTTTGCCGGAGCTGGAAATGTCGATCCATCATTGGAAAGGCGCGGAAAATGTGCGGGAACGATATGCGGGCAGCCTTATTACCACGGGCAGCTTTGCCCTGTATTTTGGCGGGACAGTGGCGGACGGGCTGGCAGCGGCTCTGTTTTCTCCGCTGATCTGCTTTTTGCAGGTACATTTTGAGAGATTTTTCCCAAATAAGGTGACATTTTATGTGTTTTGCTCTTTTTTCACCGGAACGCTGATCTGCCTTGGTTCCCGTCTGACCGGATGGTTTCATTACGACCGGGTCATTATGGGGGATATGATGCTGATGATTCCGGGACTGGCGCTGATGAACGCTGTCCGGGATGTGCTGGCGGGGAATACGATCTCCGGCGTCATGCGGCTCACGGAGAGCCTCATCTGGACCGGAGCGCTGGCGTGTGGATTTATGGCGGCAATCTGGATGATATATTGATATGTATGCCATATTGACAGGCATGACAGACGCATATGGATGGTGTGCGGGAAACTATTTGCAGATTTTACTTTAAGGAAGGGATAAAGCATGCGGCAGGACATTCTGGAACTGGCGGCGGCATTCTTCGGTCCGCTGGGATTGGGCGTGTTGTTTCATTTGCGGAAAGAACTTTTGATTCCGGCCGCCCTGGGCGGACTGATGAACCGGATCCTTTTTGTGTCGGTGCAGGAGACCGTGGGAGGGAGGATGCTTCCCTGCCTGCTGTCTTCCATGGTGACGGCGGCGTACGCCGAATGTCTGGCAAGAATCCTGCGGGTTCCGGCGACGGTGCTGCTCTTGCCCGCCATCGCCACTTCCGCGCCGGGGCGTCTTCTGTATTTTGCCATGCGGCGTCTGGTGGAAGGAGAGAGGCGCGCTGCCTTGGAGTACGGCGTGACGGCGGCGCAGTATGCGTTATCGGTGGCGGCAGGCATCAGCCTGGTATGGGCGGCGTTTATGGTTGCGGGAAAAATAAGGGAGGAACTATGGTTGAAAAAGAGATAAAACATTTCAATCTGGAACAGATCTGTGATTCCGGACAATGTTTTCGTATGAAAAAAATGCAGGATAATGTATATGTGGTTCTGGCAAAAGACCGGTATATCAAAATAGAGCAGGAAGGAGACAGAACCCGTTTTTATTGCAGTGAGGAAGAATTTCTTGGATTCTGGAAAGAGTATTTTGATGTAGATAACGATTATGCCGCCTATATGGCGGCGGCAAATCCCAATGACCGGTATTTGAACCGTGCCATCGCCTTTGGCTCCGGGATGCGGATTCTCCGGCAGGATCTGTGGGAGATGATCGTCTCCTTCCTCATTTCCCAGCAGAACAACATCGTGCGGATTCGCCGGTGTATTGAAAATATCTGTGAAAGGTACGGAGAACAGCGGGCGGTTCCCGGGGATTTCGGCCATCCGACTGCAAACGGCGAAGCTGCGGATGGTGGCAGTTTCACGTCAGAAAGCGGAGACGATGATACATATTATTATACATTTCCGGAACCGGAGGCGCTGTGTGGTCTGCCGGAGGATGCGCTGATGGAGTGTAATCTGGGGTATCGCAGCAAATATGTGGTGCGCGCGGCGCGCAGTGTGGTAAACGGCGAGTTTGATCCGGAAGCGGTCAGCGCCATGTCCTACCGGAAGGCGAAAGAGGAACTGCTGAAGCTCTTCGGGGTGGGAGAGAAGGTGGCGGACTGTATCTGCCTGTTCGGACTGCATCATCTGCAGGCATTTCCCATGGATACACATATCAAACAGGCGATGGCGCAGCACTACAAGCGGGGATTTCCAAACCGGAGGTACCGGGGATTTCAGGGAGTGATTCAGCAATACATTTTCTATTACGAGCTGTGCGGGAAAAAAAAGAGCCGGGTCAGTGAAAGGACGCAAAAGGCAGGACGGTAAAAGACTGCAAAGAACCTGGCAGGATGCTAAAAGGCTGTGCGGTGGGAAGGAACGGGAATACATATGAAAGAAGGAAGTGTCAATAAGAAAACAGAGATATTGATCGTGGAGGATGAGAGGGAGATCGTGGAAAATCTGCGTATTCTTCTGACCGAGGAAGGCTTTTCGGTGTGCGCGGCCGCGAACCGGAAGACGGCGGTGGAGATATTGGAGGAGAGAGGCGCCGACCTGATCCTCCTTGATCTCATGCTGCCCGATGGCAGCGGGTATTCTCTCTGCAGCGCCATAAAAAAGGAACGGGATATACCGGTCATCATGCTCACTGCCATGGACGATGAGGCCAGTGTAGTGACGGGATTTGACCTGGGAGCAGATGATTATGTGACAAAACCGTTTCGCCCCATGGAACTCGTATCGCGAATCCGAAATGTGCTGCGCCGCAGCGAAAAAAGGCAGATGCGATACATGGCCGGAAATCTTTCTCTGGATGTACAGCGGGCGTACGTGGAGAAAAATGGAAAGGAAATCTATCTTTCTCCGCTGGAGTACCGGCTGTTGTTGATTTTTTTCCAGCATCAGGGAGAAGTGCTCGGTCGGAATCGTCTGCTGGAAGAAATCTGGGATATTGCGGGTGATTTTGTGAGCGACAATACGCTGACCGTTTACATCAAGAGGCTGCGGGAAAAAGTGGAGGATGACCCGGCGCATCCGGCTCTCATAAAAACGGTGCGGGGCCTGGGATATCGGATGGAAGGATAGGTCGGACGGAGAGTCAGACGCAAGAGAGGGACAATCAGAAGAATCAGTCAGGTGAAAGAACAGGCTGCTCGTAAAGATCAGCCAGACAGAAGGCAGAAAGGGGAGAAAAAGATATGTGGCTGTGGAGAAATCCGGAAATAAAAAAACAGGGTTTTATCTGGGCGGGACTCACCGCAGCGGCTGTTTTTGGTGCGGCATTTCTTTATGGAGGGACGGCGGCGGTCTATGTGTTTGTGGTCTGCGCGGCGGCGGGCGGTCTGTTCTGGAAAGGGACGAAGAAAAGGTATGAGGCCATCTCGTCGCTGTCCGCGCAATTAAATCATCTGCTTCACAGTCCCCGCCCGCTTCAGTTTGTCCCCGACGAAGAGGGGGAGCTGGCGCTTTTGTCCAGCGAGATTCAAAAGATGACGCTGCGGCTTACAGAGCAGGCGGAAGAACTGAAAAAGGAAAAAAGACATCTCAAAGAGTCTCTGGCGGATGTGTCCCATCAGATCCGCACGCCGCTGACCTCCATCCGGATGATCGTGCCGCGGCTTTACCGTAAAGGTCTGCCGGACGCCCGGAGAGAAGAGTATATCCGGGAGATAAGCCGACTTTTAAACCGGATGGAATGGCAGGTGTCCGTGCTGTTAAAAATTGCCCGGCTGGAATCTGGCACAGTGGAACTGAAAAGGGATCCTGTGTCGGTTCGCGAAGTGGTGGATCAGGCGTGGGAGCCGCTGGCGATTCCGGCGGAACTGAAAAATATCGCCATAGAGATAAATGTGGAGGAAAATTCCTGCTTTCAGGGCGACCTTGCCTGGACGGTGGAAGCCCTGGGAAATGTACTGAAAAACTGTGTGGAACATCTGCCTGACGGCGGAAGGATAGAAATCCGTGCTGCCAGGAATCCGATTTATACAGGAATCTGTATCGCGGATAACGGCGCCGGGATACCGGAAGAAGAACTGCCGCATCTTTTTGAGCGATTCTACCGGGGCGCCGGAGCGGTTGCGGATGGGGAGACTGTGTCCGGAGCCGGAGCGGTTGCGGATGAGGAATCTGCGCCGCATGACGGAAGCACATTCAAAAGAGGCGTGGGAGAAAACGCCGGCATCGGTCTTGCCCTGGCGCAGAAGATCATTCACCTGCAAAACGGCACGATACAGGCGAGGAACCGGAGGGAAGGCGGCGCGCAGTTTGAGATTCGATTTTACCGGAGAGAAATGTGACAGATCTGTCACTGACAAGTCACGGGGCTGTCACCAAAAGAATGGTATACTGTGTAAAAACAGCAGACCAGTCTGGTGAAGGAGGCAGGATATGGAAATCTTAAGAGTGGAGCATTTATCGAGAATCTACGGAAAAGGGGAGACGGAAGTACGGGCCCTTGACGATGTATCTTTTACGATGGAAAAAGGAGAGATGACGGCTGTGATGGGACGGTCCGGTTCGGGAAAATCCACACTGCTTCATCTTGTCGGAGGAGTGGATCGTCCGGATGGCGGGAAGATTTTTGTGGAAGGGCGGGAAGTGTATCACCGCTCCCAGAAGGAGATGGCGATTTTTCGCCGGAGAAAGGTGGGGCTGATCTATCAGTTTTATAATCTTATTCCGGTGTTAAATGTGGTGGAAAATATCACCCTTCCTCTCCGGCTGGACGGGCAGAAGATCAACGAGGAATATCTGGAGCGTCTGCTTCATATTCTGGGGCTTGCTGACAGGAAGAAACATCTGCCCCGGCAGCTCTCCGGCGGCCAGCAGCAGAGGGTGTCCATCGCCAGAGCGCTGATCCACGCGCCGGCGCTCCTTCTGTGCGACGAGCCGACGGGCAATCTCGACCAGAAGAACAGTCAGGAAATCATGGAACTTTTAAAATATTCCAACCGGGAGTGGAAGCAGACCACCCTCATTGTCACCCACGACGAGAATATCGCCTTGCAGACAGACCGGATCATACGGCTGGAAGACGGGCGTATTGTTTCTGATGAAAAGAATCGATGAGGGGAGGGAGTCGCATGTGGAAAGAGTTTTCTGTTCGGTACATTTGGGAAAATCGAACATCGGGCGCGCTCCTGGCGGGAGCGGCTTTTCTCTCTTCGCTGTTCCTGTCCCTGCTTTGCAGTATTGCCTATAATCTCTGGGCAGATTATGGTAAGCAGCAGGCGGCGGGACAAGTGGCAAAGGAAGCCCCGGGCGCGCTGTTTCTTTTGTATGGGATCGTATTGTTTTTTGCCTGCCTGGCATTGATCCTGCTTTTGCATAACGCCTTTGCCGTGTCCATGGGAAGCCGGATCCACCAGCTGGGGATACTGAAAAGTGTGGGCGCCACGCCGGGACAGATCCGGAGCTTTCTGCTGCAGGAAGCCTTTGTGCTGTGTACATTTCCTGTGCTGGCGGGAACTGGAGCGGGCGTCGGCCTGTGCGCGCTGTTTATCCGCCGGGTGATCGCCATGGGCCGGGACATGCATCTGAATATACAGTATGACGTCGCCTTTGAATATCACATTCTGGTTCTTGTGATTTCTCTCGGAACAGCGTTTTTTACCATACTGCTTTCCGCCTGGATCCCAGCGCGAAAGCTGAGTCGTCTGTCGCCGATGGAAGCGATTTTTGGCGAGGAAGGACCGGAGATCAAAAAGATGCGCGCGTTCCGTCTCACATCCAGATGTTTCGGTGTGTACGGAGAGCTGGCAAGGAAGTCTCTGTATGCAAGAAGAAAATCCATGCGTCTGGCGGGACTGGCACTTTTTCTCTCTTTTCTGGGATTCCTTTTATTTTTGAGCGGGGAAACCATATCCGGACTCAGCACACAGCATACGTACTTTGCCCGTTTCCGGGATACCTGGGATTATATGCTCACTGTGGATCCCTCATCGGAAAAAGAAAGAGAAGATACAGACTCTTTACTGACCGCACTCCGGGAACTGCCGGGGATAGAATCGGTCATTGCCTACCGGCTTGTGGATACAAAAATTTCCGTGCCGGAGCAGATGCTTGGTGAGAAGCTGCAAAAAGAGGGACCGGAAACGCTCCTTGGCGATGCGAAACAGGTGCAACTGTCCGGACAGACGGCATGGCAGGTGGACGCGCATTTTTATATTCTGGATGACCAGAGCTTTCAGAAATACTGTGCCTCCCGGAACATTTCTTCGGATACAGGAGTCGTCGCCGTCAATCTTCTCTGGGATGACAAAAACAGCGACTATAAAAACCGCCGGTACCTTCCGTTTCTAAAAGAAGCCGCCGGGAGCGTGCAGCTTGACGAAACCGCCGGAAGTATACAGTCTGGCGAAAACGCCGGAACGAAAGCGGAGAGCGAAACGTCCGGGGAAGGAGAAGTTTCCCTGCACTATGACGCTTTTGCAGATACCATCCCGGATATCCGTGAGGAGTTGGAACAAAAGGCACTGAATCTGGTCATTTCGCAGACTGCATTTTCCGGCATCGAGGGTCTGAGCCCGACAAAAGAAATGTATTATAATCTGCGGACAGAAGGCAATCTGTCAAAACAGCAGAGCGATGCAATGGAGTCTTCCGTTGCAGGCGTCGCAACGTCTATTCTGCAATCAGATGATTCAAGAAAAAATAATTTCAAGTCTGTGAATTCGGAATCTACGAGTCCGGAACCTGCGAACCCCGGGGTTCGGAATTTTGAGACCGGGAATATGGAATCCGAAAATTCAGAATCCGGTGGAACAGAGAACGGATATATTCTGGAAAACCGCCTGGAAGATGAGCAGGCGGACGCGTCGGCGAGAAAAGGACTTCGCATCGTCATGGGCGTGCTGGCGGGCATCCTCGCGTGCGTAGGTATCGCGGGCATTCTGTCCACCACGCTGGGGCAGATTTATCAGCGGAAAAAAGAATTTGCCCGCTATGTATCCATCGGCGTGTCGCCGGACGAAATAAAGAAAATGTTATTTATGGAGGCTTTGTTCATTGTGGGAAGACCTTTCCTTCTGGCACTGCTGATTGATATACCGGTGACTGTTCTGCTGCTTCATGCGGCTCCGGTGACTGCCGGGGAATTGCTGGGACATCTGCCGTGGATGCCGGTGCTCCTTTTACTGGCGGTGACGGCAGCCGTTGTGGCGATCGCGTACATGGCGGCGGCCGGGAAGATATGCCGGCAGAACATTGTGGAGACGTTAAAAGACGATGCTATCATATAAAATTTTCTCTGGAACATTTTCTGAAAATCCATTATAATAATTCTGACAACAATGGAATGCTGCCGGAATTATCCGACAGCATGGATGAGACAAACGGTACATTTTTTGTGTACCGACCTATAAGGAGGATGTAAAATGAGTGATTTCATTCAGGAAATGATGACAAGAAGAAGCGTGCGTAAATATAAACCGGACATGGTTCCGAAGGAAATCATTGATCAGATCATACAGGCAGGTCTTTACGCTCCAAGCGGTATGGGACGGCAGCCGGTGATCATCCTTGCGATCACCAACAAAGAAGTCAGAGACCGTTTCTCAAAACTCAACGCAGGCATTATGGGCGCGGACGGAACGGACCCGTTTTACGGTGCGCCGGTTGTGCTGGTCGTACTTGCCGATAAAAATGTACCGACCTATCTGTATGACGGCAGCCTCGTCATGGCGAACCTGATGCTGGCAGCCCATGACCTGGGAATCGGCAGCTGCTGGATTCACAGAGCCAAAGAGGAATTTGAGCAGAAAGAAGGAAAAGAGCTGTTAAAGAGCCTCGGCATCGAAGGGGACTACGAGGGAATCGGCCACTGCATTTTGGGATATGCCGACGAACCGGCAAAAGAAGCCGCACCGAGAAAAGAAAAACGCGTGTATTATGTAGAATAATAAGGATTTGTCGCGGTGATAAGAAATGTAAACTTGTAACACAGACGATGACGCTGGAGCACAGACAGGTTCTTCTGCTCGGCCCTCACTCGGTCTGAATGATAGGTTACAATAATCTGGAGAAAATGCAAAGCGGTTTCTCACTGCCGATCAAAAAACACTTGTAGTCCGAGTGAGGGTCGAGTCGGGAGGAACTGTATGAGAACGAATGGCATCGTCTGTTATATGAGAAACCTGTTCCACCTTTACAAATCCCAAATTTATATGGCATATTTTTCCCGAATCCGTTATAATGGCAGTGTTCGGGAATTTTTTTATTTTTAAAGGAGGATAAGGAACATGAGTAACAAAGATAGATTCAAAGTATATTCCAATGACAATATGCCGAAAAAGAATCAGGAAGAAGAGATGTCTGTGGAACTGGAAGTGCCGCACGAAGATCTGGTGACAGGACTGTTTGTGACCAGCCCGTATTTTATGGAGATGATGATGTCTCAGGATTATTTTTATTATCCGGTAAACGTAGAGGCGGAGGAGTCTCTGATGGCGCCGATGTTGAGTCCGGAAGTGCTGCATGATTTCCTGGAAAATACGGAAGCATTCCGGGAAGAAGAAGGAATCCCGACGGCTCTTCTTTTGCACATCCCGGTGGAAGATGAGGATGAGGAACAGGAGATGGTTTCCCTGTTTGACGGTGTAGTCCAGTCAGAATTTACAAAGTTTTTCCATACGGTGATCGCTGTGATGAATCCGGAAACTGCCCTGGAAGAAACCTTTGAGGATGTATTCGAGAGTCTCATGGATGAGATGGCAGAGAATGGATATCTGGATAAGGTGATCAACAATATCGCAAATTACATGAGTGACCCGGAAGTGATGGAGGCCATGCTCTTTCCGGATGAAGATGAGGATGATGAAGAATAAAGATATGGGAAGATCTGCCGCATCTTTGGTACATTTTCTTTGTCGGGAAGGGAGGCGTCACAGATGAGCCGGGGACTGAACCGGGATGAGATCAAGCTCATTGCCATGGGGACCATGCTCTTAAATCACATTGCCACTGTCTTTATGGAGCCGGGAACCTTTCTTTATGAACTGTTTGTGGATATCGGATATTTTACCGCCATCACCATGTGCTATTTCCTCGTGGAAGGATGGCGCTATACTCATTCCAGAAAAAGATATGCGCTCCGGCTTCTGCTGTTTGCCCTGTTGTCGCAGATCCCTTTCAGCCTTGCCATGGCAGAGGGAGGCAGATTGCAGGATTCCAATTTGAATATGATGTTCACCTTGTTTTTCTGTTTCCTGCTTATCTGCGCGCTGCGCCAGATTCCCAATCCGTCGCTTGGCAGATGTGTCGCACTGCTTCTGACCATTTGCACGGTTTTCTGTGACTGGGCGCTCTTTGCGGCGGTATTTACCTGGCTTTTTGTCTGGGCGGACGGTTCAGAGGAGAGAAAACGAAGCGCCTATGCCTGGGCAGTGGGCATGTTCGGATTCTTTACGCTGCTGTCCGGCCTGGGCAGATACACACCTGTCGGGCTTTTGTGTTATGCGCTGGGAGCGGCTGCCGGTGTGGGACTTTCCGCGTACTGTATCCTGTATCTGTATAACGGAAAACGGGCGCAAAAGGGCAGAAAAGTCTTCCAGTGGTTTTTCTACCTTTTTTATCCCCTGCATCTGCTTTTGCTCGGCGTGCTGCGTTTCACCCTGTAAAAACATTTTTCTCACATAAAGTTTATGTATGATAGGCAGTGATGTCGGAAAATACAGCACTTGATGAAGGAGGAGACAAATGAAGAAACAACTGACAGCCGTACTGCTGGCAGTGCTCATGGTCTGCGGCATCCTGACTCCGGTAAGATCGGAAGCAGCCGCATCCGCCGATGATTACAGAGCAGTATGGTTTTCCTATTATGATTATGAAGATTATCTGGATTCCGCTGACGGCAATAACGCCGCGGAGTTCACCGCATTTTTCAGAAAAGTGGTAAGCAAATGTAAGACCCGCGGTATGAACCGCATCATCGTTCAGGTACGCCCGACTGGCGACGCGATTTATGATTCTGATATATTCCCGACATCTTCGTACATTTCCGGGAAGCAGGGGAGAGATCTTTCTTACGACCCGCTTTCCATCATGGTGACGGAAGCGCACAGTCAGGGACTGGCCATCGAGGCATGGATCAATCCGTACCGGGTGGCTTTCAGCACAGATTATTCCAGGCTGTCGGCAGACAACCCGGCGAGAAAATGGCATGAGTCGTCTGACGCGTCCGACCGAAGAAATGTACTTTCCTACAATGGACAGCTTTATTACAATCCGTCCAAACCGGAAGTCCGGGAGCTGATCATTGACGGTGTGGAAGAAATCGTGCGAAACTATGATGTGGACGGTATACATATGGATGACTACTTCTATCCAAGCTTCTCATCCAGCAACTACGATGAGACCTTCGACGCGCAGGAGTATAACGCCTCTGTGGAAAAACAGAACGGCATGTCCATCAAGAAATACCGCAGAAAACAGGTCAATAAGCTGGTAAAAGGAATCAAACAGGCCGTGGACGCCATTGATTCCGAGGTTGTGTTCGGCGTGAGCCCTGCCGGCAACATTGACAGACTGAACAGCAAATATTCCTATTACGTCAACATCAAAAAATGGACAAATTCTACAAACTTTGTCGATTACATCGCGCCGCAGATCTACTGGGGATTCCATCACAGTACAGCGCCGTTTGCCGAGATGACAGATCGCTGGATAGACATGGTGGACCAGAGCAAGGTCAAGCTGTATATTGGCATCCCGGCTTACAAAATGGCGCAGCCATCCAACGGCACCACAAAAGCTGAGCGCAAAGAGCTGAAAGGAAAGACTTTGCTCCGCAAGATGGCAAAATACGTCAACAAGACAGACGCAGACGGCATCATCGTCTTCGATTATGCTGATCTCGACAAAGCAGCCTGCAAGAAACTGGCAAAATATCTGAAAAAAACATATTAATATCTAAATAGTCAGACATAGCCTCGCTTTTATAAAAAAATAAAAGCGGGGCTAAAAAATTACCATTTTATAAAGAAAACATTACATTTCCCCGTTCTTTGCCCAATAATTTTTACAATTTTTTTACGCGACCACGGTAGAATCCTTTACGATGCATTTTTAAAATATAGACAACATGCATGTGAAGAAAAACTACAAAAGTAAAAAAAGTAATGAAGAAAGATTAGAAAGGGCGAAAGGTAATAAGGTTATGAGAAAGAATCAGTTTAGAGCCTTTGCAGGCGTAGCAGCTTTATCTTTATGTCTTGGACTTGGCGCAGCGGCAATGCCGGCAACCAGCACAAAAGCAGCAACAGAACATTGGAATGATGCATCTGCTTCAAGTGTAAATAAGTGGGAAAAATATTGTGAAAATTGGGATAGCATTAAAGAGAACTGGAAGAATGTGTCTATTACACCTGGTAAAGATGAAACAGAGTTAAATTTTGCCTGGTATAGTCAAGAGGAAGAAACTCCAAAAGTAAGATTGGTTTATGGAAAGAATCATGAACCTGTAGAATTTGAAGGCAAACAGACAAAAATTACTCCTGGAACAAATGGAGTGCCGGCAAGTGGTACACCAAACAGAGATGATCTGACAGGATATTATTCTAATAAGGTGACAATTACTGGATTAGAGCCAAATACGGATTACTTTTATGAGGTTTATCGGGATGGAGAATGGCAGGGACAGCAGAAAATATCCACGAAAGACACAGATAAATTCTCTTTCCTGTATGTAGGTGATCCACAGATTGGAGCATCCAAGGGTCAGACCGCAATGGAAAATGATCAGGCTTTAGGAGAGAATGATGAGCAGGAGCTGGCTGCCAGAAATGACAGTTATAACTGGAATCAGGTTTTAAAAGACGCAGTAAAGAATCATCCGGATGTAAGTTTTATGGTGTCAGCAGGAGATCAGGTTAATACGAATCATAATGAAGCACAGTATGCCGGTTATCTCAGCGCGGAAGTTTTGGCATATCTTCCGGTAGCTACAACCATTGGTAACCATGATTCTGGTTCTGCCCAGTATTCTTATCATTTCAATAATCCGAATACAATGACAGATGCAGAAAATCCTAATGCTTCATACGCCGGTACAGATTATTATTATACATATGGCAATACATTATTTATCTTTATTGATACCAATAATTATAACTGTGCCGATCATGAAAACACAATTAAGAAAGCCATTGAGGAGAATCAGGATGCCAAATGGCGTGTTGTAACTTTCCATCATGACATCTATGGTTCTGGCTATGATCATTCCGATTCTGACGGTATGGTTCTCCGTACGCAGCTTACACCGATGTTTGATGAATACGATATCGATGTGGTTCTGCAGGGACATGACCATACATATTCCAGAACCTATCAGCTGACCAGTGATGGAGAAAAACATGCAGAGTTTACAAAAGGGGATGAAGATGAGGAGAATTTTGTAGCAGAAAATGAATGCTATGAAATTAAAAGCGATGTCAAAGGCGGTACAATCACTAATCCGGAAGGAACAGTATATTATGAAGCAAACTCCGCAACAGGTTCCAAGTTCTATGAGCTGATTGGTGTAAGACAGGATTATATTGCAGAGAGAAGCCAGACCTGGACGCCTACTTACTCTGTTGTAAACGTAACAGACGATACATTCTCTGTGACAACCTACGATGCAACCACACAGGAGCCGGTGGCAGGTTCTTCTACCTATACGATTAAGAAAACCGATGGCAGCGAAGATCAGGGCAATCAGGATCAGGGTGGTCAGAACCAGGATCAGAATCAGGGCGGTCAGGATCAGAACCAGAATCAGCAGGCTCCGCAGACACAGCAGCCGACAGTTAACAACAATGCACAGACTCCGGCAGCAGCAGTCGCAGCAGCACCTGCCAAGGTGAAAGGCGTAAAAGTCAGCAATAAGGCCGGCAACAAGATCAAAGTAAAATGGAATACACAGGAAGGTGTTACCGGATATCAGATCCAGTACACTTACAAGAAGGGCTTTACTAAGAAAGTGAAGACTGTCAATGTAAACAAAGCTTCTAAGGCATCCAAAGTCATCAAGAAGATGAAAGTCGGCAAGAAGGTCTACGTGAAAGTACGCGCTTACCAGAATGTAAACGGACAGAACGTATATGGTAAATTCAGCAAAGTGAAGAAACTTACTGTTCGCTAGGAGATTTCTCCTGAAAATATAAAGGTAGCCGGGGCGTCCATGGAGGGATGTCCCGGCTGTCTGTTTTGTAATAATAAAATAGTGTATATCTTAGAATGGAGCATATATGAACCGGATAAAATTGAATTGGAAAAAAATCACAGCGGCAATTATTATGTTGATTATCTACATTGCTGTGTTAATATACTGCAACAATATTGATAAGGCAGAATTGATCTCCACCGAGGGGCAGACCTTTGATAAAGCGACCGTGGTGGAAATCACGCACGATAACCTGCAGGAAGACGGGAATCGTTACGGAAATCAGGAAATAATTCTGGAAATGAAAAGCGGACCGCTAAAGGGACAGGAGGTGGAAGCCATCAGCCCCAACGGGAACCTGTTTGGCGCAAACTGCGTGGAGGGGATGGATGTGATCGCCATGGTCAGCGTCTCAGGGGATACGCAGGTTGTGACAGTGTACAGCCAGGACAGAACAGCTGCCGTGTATGGCTTTGCCATTTTCTTTATCCTTTGTGTATGCCTGATCGGAGGATGGAAAGGGTTTAAATCCATCTTAAGTCTGGCATTTACCGGAATTACGATATTTTTTATTCTCTTCCCGTTAATTTACAGAGGATATTCGCCTATTTTCATGTCTGTCATTATCTGTGCTATAGCTACCGTATTTTCCATGTCCATGATCGGTGGTTTCTCGACGAAGACAGTGGCGGCGACCATTGGAACTGTTTTTGGTGTGATTGCTTCTGCTGTGGCTGCTCTGGTATTCGGGCATTTTGCGGGAATTACCGGATATAATGTGTCTGATATAGAGACGTTAAACTTCCTCGCACAGAGAACGCCGATTCATATAGGGGAATTACTCTTTTCCGGTATTATTATTTCCGCCCTTGGGGCAGTAACCGATGTAGGCGTATCCGTGGCTTCTGCCATACAGGAGATTCATATCAATAATCCCAATCTGGGAAAGAGAAAATTATTTATCTCCGGTATCCATGTGGGACGCGATATGATGGGTACTATGGTGGATACCCTGATCCTTGCCTATGTGGGAACAGCTCTCTCGACCTTGGTCACAAACTTTGCCTATGATTTCAGTTACAATTATCTTATTAACTCCACCAATATTGGTGTTGAAATCATGCAGAGCCTTGCCGGCAGTCTAGGTATCGTTCTTGCGGTCCCGATCACTGCGCTGGTAGCTGTGGAGCTGATCTACCGGAAGCCGAAGGCAGAGAAAGAAGCGGCAGGACAGCCGGAACAGGAAGAGAAGAAACCGGCAGGCATAGCGGTTTCGGAAAATTAGAAAGCTGTTTAATCAGGATAACCTGTTTTTAAATATTTCATTTCACATCACAAAAACTCCTGAGAACATTGTGTATCCGTAACGTTCTCAGGAATTTTTTTGGTTGTACCGAATGTGAAAATGTATTACAATCATCGTATAGGTTTGCTTTTGTGCAGAAAAAATGAAGAGAAAGGGTTCTGTATAAGATGGAATCGTACAGGAATAAGAAGAAAGAGATAGGCAGGGATGCTTATACACTGGAGGTTTGTGTGGACAGCACGGAGTCTGCGCTGGCGGCGGCAGATGCCGGAGCGACGAGGCTGGAGCTGTGTGCGAATCTGGTCATCGGGGGGGGGACGACTCCGGGAGTGGAGCTTTTCAGAGAGATCCGAGCGGAGTCGGACATTGATATGAATGTGCTGATCCGGCCGCGGTTTGGGGATTTTCACTATACGGGTCATGAGGTGGCGATCATGTGCCGGGAGATTGAGACATTTGCCAGGGAGGGCTCTCACGGGATCGTGATCGGCAGTCTGCATTCGGACGGCAGCCTGCATAGGGAGCAGATGCGGGAGATGATCGCGGCGGCGGGAGATTGCCGTATCACTCTTCACCGTGCGTTTGATGTGTGCCGGGATCCTTTTGAGGTGATGGAACAGGCGGCTTATCTGGGGGTGGATACGATTCTCACTTCGGGGCAGGAAGCGGATTGTCTGGCCGGACGGGACATGCTGAGGCGTCTGATGGAGAAAGCGCCGGAAGGGATGGATATCCTCATTGGCGCCGGGGTGACGCCGGAGGTGATCCGGCAGTTTCTGGCACAGATGCCGGCGAGACATTTTCATATGTCGGGGAAAAAGGTGCTGGACAGTGCGATGACCTGGCGGAATCCGAGGGTGAATATGGGGCTTCCGGGAATCAGTGAGTTTGAGATTTACCGGACAGATGGCGATGTGATCCGGGAGGCCAGGGAGATCCTTGACCGCGCGTGGCGCAAAAACGGGTAGATCATTCCAATGACCATGCAAAGCTTAGCATGGTTGTGAAAAGATAAATGGCACATGTACAGGAGAAAGGAGAAGAGATATGAGTCGTTTAAAAGAACTGAGAAAGTATGTGGACGCGGAACTTCTGCGGATGGAGAACAAGGAGAAGATGGTCAGCGCTGTGGCGCATCTGTACGGAGTGTCGCTGGCGGCGACGATGATCGCGAAGAAACGGGGAGAGGACCCGGAGCTTGCTTCCATGGCGGCGATGCTTCACGATATGCATGCATATAAGACCGGCTCCTATGAGGATCATGCCCATAAGGGAGCGGAGCTTGCCCGGGAGATTCTCACGGAGCTTGGGCTTACAAGCAGCGAGGAGACGGACGTAATCTGCTCTGCCATTTATCATCATGATGATAAACTGGTGGTGGATGGTCCGATGGATGAGGTGCTAAAGGACGCCGATGTGATCCATCACTGCATGAATGATCTCTCAAAAGCGGTGAAGGATAAAGAAAAAGAGCGCTTTGCAGCGCTCTGTAAAGAATTTGGCATGGATGTTTAGTCCACAACCTGAACCTTCATCATGTTTGTGGTTCCGGAACGTCCGATCGGAACACCGGAAGTGATGACGGTCACGTCGCCATCTTTCAGATAGCCTTTCTTCTTAGCTGCGGAGATGGCACGGTCGAAGAGTACGAATACTTCCCATTCCTCTTTCAGAAGAATCGGACGAACGCCCCAGGAAAGATTTAACTGGCGGCATACCTTGTCTTCGATGGCACAGCCGATGATATCGCAGGCCGGACGGTATCTGGAGATCATCCTTGCGGAGAAACCAGACTTGGTAACGGTGATGATGGCCTTTGCGTTCAGGTCGTAAGCAGTGCTGCAGGTTGCGTGGCAGATCGCATCGGTAACGCCCGGATTCTCCGGTAAGGACTGGGTGTTGAACCGCTTCTGGTAGTTGATGGCTTTCTCTGCGCGCATGGCAATCTTTGACATGGTCTTTAAAGCTTCTACCGGGTAAGCGCCGGCTGCTGTCTCGCCGGAGAGCATGATAGCGCTTGTGCCGTCGAAGATCGCGTTGGCAACGTCTGTGGTCTCTGCTCTGGTCGGACGAGGATTCTTGATCATGGAATCCAGCATCTGTGTCGCTGTGATAACGACCTTACCGGCAGCGCAGACTTTGTGAATGATCATCTTCTGGAGGATCGGAACTTCCTCTTCCGGAATCTCCACGCCCATGTCGCCACGGGCAACCATAACGCCGTCGGAAGCCTCGATGATTTCATCGATGTTCTCGATACCTTCTGCGTTCTCAACCTTTGCGATGATATGGATATCCTCGCCGCCGTTCTCTTTCAGAAGCTGGCGGATCTGGCGGATATCACCGGCATTTCTCGTGAAGGAAGCCGCGATAAAGTCCACATCCTCCTGAATACCGAACAGGATGTCCGCACGGTCTTTGTCACTCAGGTATGGCATGGAAATCTTTACGCCCGGCAGGTTCACACCTTTCCGGTTGGAGATGGTGCCGCCATTGACAACCTGGCAGTGTGCATCTTCCCCCTCGATGGACACAACCTCGAGCTCAATGAGACCGTCGTCGATCAGAATACTGGAACCCACGGAAATATCCTTGATGAAATCTTCGTAGGTAACGCTTACGATCTCTTCGGTTCCTTCCACATCTCTTGTCGTCAGGCAGAAGTCCTGTCCTCTTTCCAGATGGATGCTTCCGTTCTTGAAAGTCTTGATACGGATCTCCGGTCCCTTTGTGTCCAGAAGACAGGCAACCGGACGGTGATGTTTGGCACGAAGAGCCTTCACCTTGTCCATCCGTTCTTTCTGTTCCTCGCAGGAATTGTGAGAAAAGTTAAATCGGGCCACATCCATGCCCTCGATGATCAGCTGTTCCAGGACATCGTCATTGTCTGTGGCAGGTCCAAGCGTACAAATAATCTTTGTCTTTCTCATAGTGTAATTACTCCTTGTTAAATGGCTAGTTTTCCGTTCTCTTCCATTGTAAATCAATTCAGAAAATTGTCAATGAAAAAAGTTGTAAATTTTCTGCAAACGGCAAAATTTATGATATACTGAAAAATAACTGATGGGTAGATATCTTTATTTTCAAACTAAGAAGTGGACGGAAAGAACGGAGGATGACATTTTGCATAGAAATAGGATAAGAAGAAAGATTTTGCTCGTACTGGGGATTCTCTGTATGGGAGCAGGGGGGTATCCGATGCAGACACAGGCGTTAAAGATTCCGGCGGAGTATACGGTGCCGGAAAATGTCTCACAGCTGGCGGTGGTCAGAAACCGGGGAGGAAGCCGGGGACGTTTTCAGTTCTACATAAAAAATGCAAAGGGAAAATGGAAGAAAAAGCTGGCGTGTGACGCGTGGCTTGGAAGGCGCGGTATCGGAAAAAAACGGGAGGGCGACCAGAAGACGCCGACGGGACTGTATGCGCTGGAGCAGGGATTCGGTATTCTGAGAAATCCCGGGACGGCCATGCCTTATGTGAAGGTAAACAGTCAGCATTACTGGTGCAGTGATTCCGGCAGTCCGTACTATAATCGTCTGATTCGCCGGGATGAGACGGGACATCGCTGCGGCGGAGAACATCTGACAGAATATCGCGGTGTGTATGATTATGCGGTGTCGATCGGGTATAATAAAAAGGGAAAGGCGGGCAGAGGAAGCGCCATTTTTCTTCACTGTTCTGCCGGCAGGGCGACAGCGGGCTGTATCGCGATCCCGAAAAAAGAGATGCGGCGTGTGCTGAGAAAGCTGACGCCGGCGGCAAATCCGAAGATACTGATCTACTGACGCCTTCTCAATTGACAAAGAGTACTGATATCATTACAATATAGAAATAAAAACTACATTACGTGGAATAGAAAACGATAATGAGGTCTGCCATGTCGGCGCGGCGGGCAAAGGAAGAGAAACCGTTTCCGCTGCCTGCTGTACCGATGCGACAGGTAGTACAGGATAAAGGAGAACGCTATGGATTATAAGATTATCAGTGACGGATGCTGTGATTTAAGTAAAGATATCATTGAGAAGTATCAGCTTCATATTATCCCTTTTTACATTTCCTTCGACGACGAAACCTACTATAAAGAGATCGAAGAGATTGGGATCCGGGAGGTTTATGAGCGGATGGTCGCTTATCCGAATGTCTATCCGAAGACTTCTCTTCCTTCCGTGCAGAATTATATCGACGCCTTTACGCCTTATGTGAAAGAAAATGTTCCAGTCATCTGTATCTGTTTTTCACCGGCGCTGAGCGGCTCATATAACAGTGCCTGCAATGCGAAGGAGATCGTCTGCGAGGAGCATCCGGAAGCGAAGATTGCGGTGATCAATTCGCAGGCGGCAACCGTGTCCCAGGGATTGATGGTCATCGAGGCCGGACGGATGCGGGCGGATGGCATTCCTTATGAGAAATGTATCGAGGTGCTGGAGAAGATGAAAAAGACCAACCGCATTTTCTTTACGGTAGGCAGCGTGGATTATTTAAAGCACGGCGGACGGATCGGAAAGCTGGCCGGGCTGGCGACCAGCGCACTGTCTTTAAAGCCGCTGATCACTCTTGTGGATGGCGCGATCGAGGCGTCAGGTATCGGCCGCAGCAGGAAAAAGACGGTGAAAAAGACGATCGATCTGATGGATGGCTATTTTAAAGACACGGGGGAAAAGATGGAAGAGTACAGCTTTGCCGTCGGCTATGGTTATGACATGGAGGAGGCAAAGGCGTTTTATGAGACAGTCCGGTCCCATGTGGACGCGCGGGTTAAAGATAAAGAAGTAATGTTCATGCAGATTGGCGCAACCATCGCCGTGCACACCGGCCCGCACGCCATCGGAATCGGAAGTATCCGACAGTATGAATATTATCTCTGATTGCTTTTATGAGATTTTTTATCGGAAAAACAGGAGACGGAGGAGATACGGATTCTTGCCACACCTTCCATCCTGTGGTATGATTAGCCAGAGATACTACAGATATGCCGGCAGTGCGTTCCCTTAAGGGGAGACTGCCGGCACAATAGATAGAGGATGAAAGTATATGTGGATAGCAAATGACTGGAAAGAATACGAAGTGATCGACTGCAGCGCCGGCGAGAAGCTGGAGCGCTGGGGCAAATATATCCTGCTCCGCCCGGACCCGCAGGTGATCTGGGACACGGAGAAGCAGGACAGGCGCTGGAGACATTTGAACGCGCATTATCACAGAAGTAAAAAAGGCGGCGGGCAGTGGGAGTTTTTTGATCTGCCGGAACAGTGGGATCTTCATTATAAAGAACTGACCTTCCACTTAAAACCGTTCAGTTTCAAACATACGGGACTGTTTCCGGAGCAGGCGGTCAACTGGGACTGGTTTTCAGAGAAGATCCGTCGGGCGAAGCGTCCGGTGAAGGTGCTGAATCTTTTTGCCTATACCGGCGGTGCGACACTGGCGGCGGCAGCGGCAGGCGCTTCCGTGACGCATGTGGACGCTTCCAAAGGAATGGTCACCTGGGCGAAGGAAAACGCGGTGGCCAGCGGCCTGGCTGAGGCGCCCGTCCGGTGGCTGGTGGACGACTGTGTGAAGTTTGTCGAGAGAGAGATCCGACGGGGCAATCATTACGACGGGATCATCATGGATCCGCCGTCTTACGGAAGAGGTCCGAAGGGAGAGGTGTGGAAGATTGAGGAAAAAATCTATCCTCTGGTCTGCCTCTGTGAGAAGCTTCTCTCCGATGACCCGCTCTTTTTCCTGATCAATTCTTATACGACAGGTCTGCAGCCGGCGGTACTTTCCTATATGCTCGGCAGTGCGGTGGCAAAAAGACACGGCGGAGTCGTGGAAGCCGAGGAGATTGGTCTTCCGGTCACAGCCAGCGGACTGGTGCTCCCCTGCGGTGCGTCCGGAAGATGGGAGAGCCGGTAAGAGAGAAGGAATTGGATGCGGAAAGGAAAAAGAACAGCTTTTTACGGTCTGTTTCTCGCGCTGGCGCTGGTGGCCGGCTACGTGGAACAGCTTCTCCCCGTCAGCCTTGGCATTCCGGGAGTGAAGCTGGGGCTTGCCAATGTTGTGACAATGGTTCTCTTATATACCGTGGGCGTCCGTGCGGCGGTGGGAATTACCGCCGCCAGAATTTTGCTGGCTGGGATGCTGTTTGGAACCGGTTTTTCTATTGTGTACAGCGCGGCCGGAGCCGTGTGCAGCATGCTTGTCATGCTGTTATTAAAACGTACGGGGCGCTTCTCTTCTGTCAGCGTCAGTGTGGCGGGCGGCGTGTTCCACAATGTGGGACAGATCCTGGTCGCGGCTCTGGTGCTGGAGACGGGGGCGTTGGTATATTATCTTCCGATATTGATCCTGTCCGGTCTGGCGGCAGGGATCGTCATCGGGATCATAAGCGGTATTCTGACAAGACGGCTCGGGCCTGTTATCCGGCAGACGCTGGAAAGCTGAGAGGGGACGGAAGAAATAAAACGCCGAAGAGAGGGAAAAGGTTCAACGATACCATTTGGAAGGAACACATGAAGAAGAAGGAATACAGGATATGAGACGATTACAACAGAGAGCGCCGGGGCGAAGGTTGATTCGCGGAAAGGCCGCTTTCTTAAAAAAGACAGCGCTGGCCGCTGCTTTTCTTGCGGTGCCGGCGGGCATTTTATCCGGCTGCGGCACGAAAGAAGCGGAGACATTTTCTGTGACGAACTTTGTCATGGACACGGTGCTGCAGGAGACGGTGTATGGTTCGGAAGATGTGACAGAGGATATCCGGGCGCTCTTATCTGACCTTGAGACGGAAGAACTTTCCTGGCGGGAGGAAGAGAGCGAGGTGGCGCAGATCAACGCCCGCTGCGGCGCGGGAGAGCGTGTCCCGATGAGTGATGATTTTTACGACTGGACGGCAGTCTCTCTTGACCTGGCGCAGAAAAGCGGAGGAGCCTTTGACCCGACCATCGGTGACATGACCCGCCTGTGGAATATCGAGGGAGAGAATCCGACAGTGCCGCCGCAGGCGGATATCGACGAGGCGCTCTCGCATGTGGGCTATGAGAATATTCAGATTGAGGAAGCGGGGAAAACCATCGCCATGGGTGCAGGCTGTACGCTGGATCTGGGAGCGGTCGGAAAGGGGATCGCCTGCGATGTGGCAAGAGAGTATCTGAAAGAACAGGACGGCGTGCAGGGAGCGGTGATCGCCGTGGGCGGCAGTATCCTCACTTACGGCAGTAAGCCTGACGGGACTGCCTTCCGTGTGGCAGTGCAGAATCCGGATGAGGAGAACGGCAGTTATATGGGCGTCATCGATCTCACCGGGACAGCCTGCGTATCCACTTCCGGTGATTATGAGAAGTATTTTGTGCAGGACGGAAAGCGGTATCATCACATTTTAGACCCGGCCACAGGATATCCGTCAGAGAGCGGACTCTCATCGGTAACGGTGGTCTGCCCGGATGCGGGCGAGTGGAAGGAGTACGCAGGTCTTCTGTCGGACGGGCTCTGTACCGCTTGTTTTGTGCTGGGAGAGGAAAAAGGGATGGAACTCCTGGAGCAATACGGCATGGAAGGCGTGTTCATCGACAAGGATCATCAGGTGACGGTGACGGAAGGGCTGAGAGATTCGTTCTCATTGCTCAGCGAAGACTACGTGATAAAGGAAAGCGAGTAGAAGAATCGGACAGAGGAATGAATGGACTTTCCCTTGTCAGCGTGCTGAAAATGTACATACAGTACGTTGGTTAATAATTTTGTAACAATTATCTGCAAAGATTACAGAAGTGTTAAATTTTATCTTGACTTTTATGAATGGCTGGCGTAATATATATTGCGGACGAGTTACAAATGTTACACTTGGAAAGGAATTTATTCATGACATCAACATATTTTGCAAAATGGAAATCCTTTATCCGAGCTTTTGCGGCAGTGATGGTGATGATCTTTATGATCTCCGCGGTGAATCCGACAGCTGTACAGGCAGAAGAAACAACGACATATACCCACGATGTGGAGGGCTGGTTTCAGGTTTGTGAGAAGGTTGGAAAGGACCTGGTAGATTATGGTTTTTCCTATGGAAACAGAAACATGTCTACGTTGTCCGCCAGCATAAAAAAAGGAAGAAAGTCGAACTGCGCCTCTTATGTTTCCTGGTGTCTGCAGGAGTTTGGCATCCTGAACAAGGGCGAGACCTTCTACACGAAGAGAGGCAGGATCATCAAGAAATTCAAGTCCTGGCACGGCAAGGTAAAGATCATCCGCATGAACAAGAGAGCGGATAAGGCAAAGCTGAAACCGGGTGATATCGTCGGATGGGGAGATATGATACATACGAATATCTATGCCGGTAAGAATGCGAACGGTGAGAAACTGTGGTATGACGGTGGTTCCGCTGCGGCTGATACCGGAAGGGTGAGATGGTATGAGAGTCCGCATAAGAAAAGGACGTACAAGTATCTGAATAAACACAGAATTGCTGTTGTCATTCGTATTAAGGGATTATAGAAGAATACAGAACGTAAGAGAGCGGCTTCGGTCCGTCGGAGAAAATCCAACGGACCGGGGCCGTTTTAAATTGCTTTTCCAAAAGAATATGTTATAATGAATTTCATATGTGAGTAGAAAGTAGGGGATGAAAGATTGATTGTACGTGTTGTCATGTGTTTTATCGCGGCGGTCGCGCTCAGCATGCGTTTTGATCTGCCCGAAGGGCTGGCGGAATTTGCCGGCGGGAGCAGGGCATTAAATATATTTTATAATTTTCAGCTGAGTCTCACGGGGACGATGGCGGTGGCCACCCTTATTTTTGCCGCGCTGCTCCTTGCGGAGAGATATCTGAGCAGGAAGAACGCGAAAAGAGGAGTTTTTTTGTATGTGATCTGTTTCCTGATCGCGGTCGTCTGGGCGATGGGAGAGAGTTTTCGTCTGGTGGATTCGCTGGCGCTTTGGCACGCCGGCGCCGGACAGGTGGTAAAGACGATAGTCTATATTGTGGGCGTCACCTGGGTGCTGGCGGAAGCCGCGACATTGTTGACGGTATTTCTGGAGTCCGGATGGGACGTGAAGGGAAAAGCAGGGAAGATAAAACAGTTTTATGGCCGACATCCTTTTGCCATGCCGTTTGCGGGATTCTTTCTGTGCTGGCTGCCGAATCTGCTGTTGTCTTATCCGGCGACCATGTGTATTGACGTGTGGAATCAGCTTCTGCAGTTTTTCGGAAAACAGAAGTTTACAACCCATCATCCGCCGGCGCACACGGTTCTGGCGGGGCTTGCGGAGCAGGCGGGACAGCTGCTTGGCAGCGGAAATCTGGGACTGTTTCTGTACATTTTCCTGCAGACAGTTTTGTTTGCGCTCATCCTGGCGTACATGCTGTACACAATGCGGAGACTGGGCGCGCCGGTCTGGCTGCGCGGAGCGGCTTTCCTGACGGCCATCGTCTCCCCGTACTATACGCAGTACCTGGGAATGATCGTGAAAGATACGATCTATTCTTATTTTATCGTGCTCTTTGTCATTGAAGTGGTGTATATGCTTGTGTGGAAGGATGAGTACTGGCACAAAAAGAGGCATCTGCTCCTGCTGGCTGTCTCCATCATCGGTTCCGTGCTGTTCAGAAACAATGGTAAATATGTCATTTATCCGATGATTCTTCTCATTTTCGTCATGCTGTTCCTACAGAACAGAAAGAAGGCAAAGGCGAAGCTTTTTCTGACCGCCCTGATCGTATGTCTGGCGTCTGTCGGTATCTCCGCCGGCGCGCAGCAGTTTATGGTACAGAAGTATCAAATTGCGGACGGGAGTATCAAGGAGGCGCTTTCTCTGCCGTTTCAGCAGACAGCGCGCTATGTGAAGGAACACGGCGATGAGGTGACAAAGGAAGAGAAGAAAGCGATCCGGGCGGTGCTGGCTTACGGGAAGCTGGCGGAGCGCTACGACCCGAAGATCTCCGATCCGGTCAAGGCAACATACAGGAATAAGGCGACGATGGAGGATCTGAAGAATTATTTCCTCGTCTGGGCGCAGCAGGGACTGAAGCATCCGGTCACCTATCTGGAGGCGACGATGAATCAGAATTATTATCTGCTTTATCCGCTGGTGGAAAATAATACCCTGTACGATACGACGGAACCGGACAGGGAGGCGGCAGACGTTCTGGCAGAGGAGTTGGGGGTGCATGAGATCCCGCTTATCCAGAAGCTGGATCAATGGAGGACCGGTTTTAATAAGGTGCTATTTACCCTTCCGGTGTTCGGGCTGCTGGCCAGCATGGCGTTTTTTAATTTGATTTTAATCTATCTCTGCTATGGTGCCATAAAGAAGCGGCTTCCACAGATGGCGATGATCCTCATGCCGTTATTGTTGAGCGACGCGGTCATCGTGCTGGCTCCGGTGATCAAAGGACATCCGCGGTATGCGTTCCCAGTCATTTATTCCATCCCGGTTGTCTTTGCCGCGTTTTTATATTTTAAGGCCAGAAAGGAACAGGAGAGATCTTTGTAAAAAAAGAGAAAGAATTGAGAAAGACATTTGCTTGACTTTTCGTAATAGAAAAGATAAAGTAGATACGGTAAAATGAAAAAAGTGTTTAGAGGAGGATGTTATGAAAGTGATGAACATGAAAAAAGTAATGTTTGCAGGCGTTCTGGCCGGAACGGCACTGTACGCTTTTAGCTTTGCGCCGGTACCGGGAAGCATGGGCAGACTGGCGAATGTGCAGGCGGCTGCAGCGTTCACAGGCAGCGGAGAGCATCAGGGGATGATGTATTTAAACGGGCATCTTTATACCGGCACTGCCCTGAAGGACGGGAAGCTTTATGATTATAAAAATGGTGTGCAGGGAGCGGCTTATTCAGGAACCTTTACGGGAACGTATCTGGACGCGGCGACCGGAGCGCAGACTGCAGTTTCCGACGTCTATTATGTGGACGGGACCGCGCTGACCGGATTTAAGGGCAAGAAGTATTATGAGGACGGTGTCTTTCAGCAGGTGAGCGGATGGAAGACCGTCGGTGACAAAAAGTATTACATCAGAAAAGGAAAGAAACTGAAAAAAGGCTTCCGTCTGGTAAAGAGCATGACCGGCGAGGATAAGAAGTACAGATATTATTTTAAGAAAGATGGTTCCGTATCCACAAACTTATTTAAGGACTGGGGATATAACAAATGTATCAAGAGTAAGATGACCATCGAGATCAACACGAAGACGCACAATGCGAACTTCTATCTCTATGATAAGAAGACGAAGGAATACATCATTCCGGCGAAGACGGTTCTCTGCTCCACCTCCGCAAAGGCGAACGGAACACCGAGAGGACATTATTATCTCATGAAGACTTCCGCAAAGAGATGGGTCAACGTGCCGAACAACACGACCCGGAAGTATCAGTGGGCTGTGCGGATTGCCGGAACACCGACACTGGTGCACAGCAGCGTGTACACAGAATATGGCAATAACAGATCTCTTCATGCCGGATATTATAATACATTAGGCAGCAGCAATACTTCCTACTGTGTCCGCATGCAGGCGGTCAATGCCAAGATCATCTACGATATTGCCACAAAGACGAACCAGAAAGAGCGTGTCTGGGTAGATATTATCAAGAAAAAACAGACAGGCCCGTTCGGTGTTGTGAAGTTAAAAGATACCACGGGTAAACTGAATACCTCAAGAAAAACGGACCCGACGGATCCGGAGTTATTCCCGACCAACCCGTATTAATCCATGACCATTCTTTCAGGGGAGAGAGGATTTTATGAACCTGCAGTTTTCCAAGAAGGATACAAACATTGTGAAGGGCGTTGCGATCATCGCAATGCTCTTCCATCATTGTTATGTGACCGGCGTGAAGTTCAAGGCTCACGGCGTATCTTTTGCGCCGTTTTCCAGAGATACGGTGGTGACACTGGCGCTCTGGTCCAAAGTCTGCGTCGGTATTTTTGTTTTTCTGAGCGCCTACGGTATCGCGCTCTCGTTAAAACGGTTGTATGACAACCGGCAGTATGGCCGGGAGACATTATCCTGGCTGGTGATCCGGAGGATCTGGAAGATCCTTGGCAGTTTCTGGCCGGTTTTTGTTCTGGCAGTACTCGGCTGTGCCATCTGGGCGCCGGAGAGCTTTTCCGTGTACAAGGGAGGGTTTTCCCGGCTTGTCTATGTTGTGATAGATTTTCTGGGGCTGGCGCATCTGTTTGATACGCCGACACTGCTTGGCACCTGGTGGTATCTGAGCCTGGCATTTGTGGAAGTCATGCTTTTGCCGCTTCTTTACTGGTTGTACCGCCGCTGCGGCGCCTTTGTGACGATCGCTCTCAGTTATCTTCTTCCGATGGCGCTGTCGCTGGAAGAGACGAATCTGGTGCGGTATCTGCCGGCTATGGTACTCGGTATCTGGTTTGCCGAAGAAGATCTTTTTCCACGGCTGGCGGCGTGGAGACTGCCCCGCATGGGAGAGGCAGTGACAAGAGTGATAGAACTGATCGTTCTGGCTGTGTGCCTTGCGGGAACCGTCTGGCTGAAGACTTCCGCTTTCGGAAAAGCGCATCTTAGCATTACGGACAGTGTGACGCCGCTTTTGGTCATTGTTTTTACTTACCTTTTTCTGGCGGGGATCCCGCTTTTGAAAGAAGTGCTCGCGCTGCTTGGAAAGTATTCCATGAATATGTTTCTTTTTCACAATTTTATCCGCGCCAGATGGTTTGAAGATTTTTCCTATTCCTTCCGGTTCTGGTGGCTGATCGTCCTTGTGCTGCTTCTGGACAGTTTTGTCTTTTCTGTGGCGCTTGAGTGGGTAAAAAAAGCATTGCGCTATGACCGGTTGACCGCAGCAGTGGAAACAAGGCTGCAGAGCCTTACCGCCGGAGGCGGGAGAGAGAAGGAAGTTTAAAAGTGAACTTTCAAAATCTACCAGTATTGACACAGTAAATGTGTCAGAAAAGAGGAAAAGATGACGATGGAGAATGTAATACAGCCAAACAGGAAATATTATAATGAGATCACGATCGCAAAGGGCATGGGCATTCTGCTTGTTGTGCTCGGGCATGCCATGAAGCAGACAGGGGTGACGGACACGGCGATCTCCGTACTCCTCCAGCTGATCTACAGCTTTCACATGCCGCTTTTTTTTGTGCTGTCCGGTTTCGTGTCCATAAAGATTCTGCGATTTACAGAGGCCGGAGAATATTTCGGGTATATAAAGAGCAGGGCGTTCCGCCTTCTCATCCCGTATTTTGTTGTGGGGATCCTTTATATGCCGTTGAAATATTTTCTGTCCCGTTTCGCGAGAAATCCGTATGATTTTTCCGCGGCGTGGAAGATTCTCCTCGGTGAGAATCCCAACACGACGCTGTGGTTTTTGTACACGCTGTTCTGGGTGTCTGTCCTCACGCTCGTTCTTGTGCGGCGGACGGTGTCCGGACCGGTACTGATTCTTACCGCTGTGCTGTCCGCTGCTGCGTTTGCTTTTTCCTGGGAGATCCGGGTGCTGAAATATCTTTTCTTTTTCCTGCTCGGATTATATCTGAGAGAACACTACGAGAGAGTGTTGCGGTGGGGGACAAAGAAATGGTGCGCTGCCGTGCTTTTTCTGCTGTTTGCGGGAGGAAATGTCCTTCTGTACGGGGGATGCTCCGTGGCAGAGTTTATGACGTCCGTGGCGGGAAGCGGTCTGTGTATCCTGCTCGCCCTCTGGCTGCTGGCAAAGGGAGCGGCTCCGTGCGCGCCTCTGAAAAAGCTTGGCGATGGCAGTATGGATGTGTACATTTTATCGGACCCGGTACAGACGGTTTTCAGACTGATCTTGTGGAACATACTCGGTCTGCCGAATGTTCTGGTCATCCTGTTTTGTTTTGCGGCCGGCGTCATCGTCTCTTATGTGGCAGCCGTTATCCTTCGCAGGTGGAGAATTTTTCGCGTTTTGTTGTTTGGTGAATATGGAGAGTAAATAAGACAGAAGGGAAGCGCTATGCGAAAAAACAGAATCATAAAAATGACAACAATGCTGCTGGCGGCGGCAATGCTGGCCGGAGCCGGTACGACCGCGCAGGCGGCAGCTAAAAATATTGATACGAGAGATAACATTTCCCTGTGGGTGGGAGATTCCAGAACGGTGCTCATCTATCAGGATCTGAATATGAAAGCGCCGGGCGGTGTCTCTTACCGGAGCAAGGCGAGAGTCGAGGGAAAATATCTCATGCTCAAGTACCGTGACTGCTACGCCGGAAGAGGAACCGGGTATTCTCTGGTGGAGGAAGCGATTCCGGTGGTGGAGAACGTAGTCAGCGAGCCGGGAAGACAGAATGTGGTCTTTAATTCCGGCGTGAACGATCTCTATAATACGGAGCTGAATGAGTTTTACACCCGCGTGGGAGGAAAACGGGTGCCGGCAAGCCCGGAAACTCTGGCAAAACAATATTGGAAACTCTATAAAAAGAACTTTATCAAAAAGTATCCGGAGGATCATTTCTATCTGATGTCGCTGAATCCGATCTACAAACCGCTGCATTATCAGGGGAACACAGCGACCAACAGTATGGTCGTGCGGTTTAATAAGAAACTGAAAAGTCTGATCGAGAAGTCCCCGTATGAGAATGTTACGTACCTGGATACGTACAAAAATATCTTTAAAAAGCAGGGACTGATTCATAAAAAAAGCGCATACCGGTATGCGCTGAAATACAGAAGACTTCCGATCCGCTATATGAAAGAGAGCTCCAGTTATCAGCTCCATTATACGACGGAGGTCGATGAGCAGATTTATAACTATGTCAACAACTTTATTGGAAATGATGACTGATGAAGAGAAAATTATCAAAGCGATCTGTCACGGCAGCTCTGATCCTGGTCATCCTGGCGATTGTCCTGTTTTTCTGTCTGCGGGCCGGTGATGTTGGCGAGAGACGCGCGGATGTGGAAACAGCCGCTGCGGACAGTAGTATGGCTGCGGACGATCCTGGTTCTGAAGACAGGAAGAACGGGGATTCCTCTGCCGCGGACAGTCAGACGGCAGCGGAGGAAACACTGCCGGAGAATGGTTCGGAAGCGATGTCCGTTGCAGACGGGCAGCTGCCGCAGACGACGCCGTCACAGGAGGAAGTTCAGCCGGTCGTCACAAAGAGGGCAGATCTTCCTGCAGATACCCGGGTGGATAATCTGACCGTCACGGTGAACAGTGATCCGCAGGACCGGACGTACACCATCTGTAAGCAGAGTGCGAAAGAAAATCTTAGCAAACAGTTTCCGCGTTACATGCCGGGACACGGATGCTCAGCTTCCTCTCTCGCCTGTGTCCTCGGTGCGTATGCCGGATTTGCGGAGAAACCGTATTATCTGGTGGAAAATGTGGAGCGGGAGATGTTCGGGAATGCCTGGACAAAGAATTACAGTAAGAAGGATACGGACGACAGTAAGAGCCGTCCGATGCCGATCAGTCTTTACGGGATGACGAAGGTGCTGGATGCGTATCAGGTGAAATATCGGTATGTCAGAGTCTTTGAGGATACGCAGGCGATGGCGGAGATCGAGGCGCATCTGAAGTCCGGCAATCCGGTCATCTTTATCGTCAGCGCAAAGAGCCGGTTTAAGGGCGCGCGGAAAAATAAATGGACGACGGGTTATCACTGTATGACCATGCTTGGCATGACGGACACGGACGAGGTCATCATTGCGGATACGGTGGATCGCTCCCGGGATATTTTTGGAGATGATCAGCGGATCAAATATGCGCCGCTTGACGAGCTGATCGGCTATATGTTTTCCTGTACGGATACAACCTCCACTTCTCTGTACTGGGGAGGAAAGGCAAGCAGCGGAGGGTACATTTTGATCAATCCGCAGGAAGAATGATACAGAGAAAGGAAAAGAGAAAAAATGAACTGGAAAAAAAGAGCGGCGGCATTGTTGATGGGGTGCGTGCTTCTGGCGTCATGTCCCGCATCTGTATGGGCAGATACCGTGACCACGCCGGTCGCCAGTCTTCCGGCGGCGTCGGATGTCCCGGATATGGTGGTGGCAGTCAATGGCAGCGACGGAGTGAGGAATTTCCGGATCTTCGGCCAGCACAAGAAGCCGTGGAAGAAGGATGCCTATCTGGACCTGCACGGCTGTGCTGTCTGCTCGCTTACAACAGTCCTGTCCGGTTATACGGACGAATACGCGGATTACAAACCGCAGAAGGTGCGGAAGGTTCTGGAAAAGAAGGTGTTTGGAAGTGCCATCTGGAACCGGAATTATCAAAAGGACATGATCAGTCAGATGCCGGTTTCCATGTACGGGATCTCAAGAGTGCTGGAATCTGTGGGGATCGACACGGAGTATGTGCGGACATTTACTAATAAAAGTGCGAGAAAACAGATTAAGAAACATTTGAAAAGTGGAAATGTTGTGGTGATCGAAGCCAATAACCGCACGCAGAAGAATGGCCGCTTCAGCAGCAAAGTCACGAGACGGTGGGCGAACAGCAAGCATACCATGGTACTTCTCGGGCTGACGGATACCGGAAAAGTGATCGTGGCGGATTCCGCGCAGAGAAAGTGGTCCGGGGAGAACCAGAGAATCAAATATACGACAGTAAAAGAGATCGTCAAATATATGATTCCGTGTACGTCCTCCGCACAGACCTGTTATTTCTCCGGCACGGCCAGCTCCGGCGGTTATGTTCTGGTGAATCCGCAATAGCTACTGATTCTTACAGAACAGATTTTTCAATTCTTTTTTTGAAACTCGGAGATCCGGATGAGATTCATCTCAAAGTCCTGCCGGTCCTTCTGCCGGAGGGTCTGCAGGACGATGCCGGTAAAAAGCGAGATTAAGGCGGCGACGATGACGAAGCCGCAGACGATCAGCGTCGGGAAGTTCGGAACAAGTCCGGTCTTTGCGTAGGTGATCAGGATCGGGATGAAAAAGACTGCCGATATGATCGTCAGAAGCAAAGCGATGATGCTGAAAAAATTGATCGGCTTATAATTCCGGTACAGGCGGAAGATGGTAAATAAAACTTTGAGTCCGTCAGAGTATGTATTGAGCTTGGACTCGCTGCCTTCCGGTCTGTCCCGGTAATCAATGATCACATTTTCTATATACATGTTCTTATCAATGGCGTGGATGCTCATCTCTGTCTCTATCTCAAATCCCTTGGATAAAACCGGAAAGCTCTTGACAAACTGGTAGCTGAACGCCCGGTATCCGGTCATGATATCTTTGATCTCACTCTTAAACAGAAAATTAATCGACTTGCGGACGATGGAATTCCCCAGATTGTGGAAAGGACGCTTGTTCTCCTCGAAGTAAGTGGAAGAGAGCCGGTCTCCGACGACCATGTCCACATTTTTATCAAAAACCAGATCAGCCATCTGACGGGCGTATTCTGCCGGGTAGGTGTCGTCGCCGTCTGTCATAATGTAACATTCCGCGTCGATCTCGCGGAACATGCGCCGGATGACATTCCCTTTGCCCTGCTGGTATTCATGGCGGACGATGGCGCCGGCCTTTTTTGCGAGAACGGCCGTGTCGTCCGTGGAATTGTTATCATAAACGTAGATGGAGGCTTCCGGGAGCACCCTCTTAAAATCGGTCACCACCTTCTCAACGGTCTTACTCTCGTTGTAGCAGGGGATGAGCACTGCTATTTTATCCATGATATTATCTCTCCTTTGCTTTTCTGCAATGTTCTTATTTTAGCATAGAGCGGAAATAAAGGCAATTTGAAATAAGGCTGCTGCGATGTGGGAAGGGTGGCAGTTCCAGTCTCCATGTAGATGGGACGGACAGGGCGTTGCGAAAAAAATTATGGAAGAGACATTATATATAGAAGAAACATTTCAGCCATGGACATCTCGGAAACCGCTGCTGCGCAGCTTACCCGGTGCTTGCGCACCTGTTTCCTCGATTATGGCATAGCGCCATATGTCGGGAGGGGAAAATAGAGCTTACGCAAGTGAACTTGCGACGACTCTTTTGTCCCTTTCTGCCGCATGGCTGACGGGGAGAAAACATTTCAGCCATACATCTCGGAAACCCGCTGCCGGGGCAGCTTTGGCGGTGCATACGCACCTGTTTCCTCGATTATGGCATAGCGCCATATGCCTGCCAGTGAAAAAAAGCTTGTGCAAATAAATTTGCAACGCATCTTTTTTCACATGTCAGGCGCATGGCTGAAATGTTTTTAAAAAAGTGCTTGATTTCCTGTAAAATATGTGTATAATAAAACATGTTGTGTGACATGATAGCGATGAAGCGCGAGGTTGCTGCGCATGACGCAGGTTTTCCGTGGAGCGAATGTCAAGTCAAAGATACTGGCGACAAGTCACTGTACAATAATTACAATCTACAGATGCGTAGAGACGCAGTGTGGTATCAAGTATGATACACACGGAGGAGTGTACAGTCACCGCTTGTCGTACTGAATGAAAAGTGCGAAAAGGAGGCGACTTTTTTTATGGCAAGTCAAATTATGAGAATCACGTTAAAAGCGTACGATCATCAATTAATCGATGCATCTGCAAAAAGCATTATCGAAACTGTAAAGAAAACCGGATCTAAGGTGAGCGGACCAGTTCCGATGCCTACTAAGAAAGAGGTAGTTACTATTCTTAGAGCTGTACACAAGTACAAAGATTCCAGAGAACAGTTCGAGCAGAGAACACATAAGAGATTAATTGATATCATCACACCTACGCAGAAGACGGTTGATGCATTATCAAGACTTGAGATGCCAGCAGGTGTCTACATCGACATCAAGATGAAAAACAAATAAGTTATGTCCTATGGCTAGTATGATTGCCCCGGGTTGATATTGGGTAATCCGCTGTAGACTAGTATGATCGCGCCGGCGGGTGGAAGCGCAGCGCGGGTCTTTGACCGGCGGGGACGCGCGGAAGCAAAAGCAGATGCGATCCGCTGTAGAAATTAGGAGGAAGACAGAATGAAAAAGGCTATTTTAGCAACAAAAATCGGCATGACTCAGATCTTCGCAGAAGATGGAGAATTAATTCCGGTTACAGTGTTACAGGCTGGACCATGTGTGGTAACACAGGTTAAAACAGTAGAGAACGACGGTTACAGCGCTGTACAGGTTGGTTTCCAGGATATGAGAGAAAAATTATCCACTAAACCAATGAAAGGTCACTTTGAGAAAGCAGGAACATCCGTAAAGAGATTTGTGAGAGAGTTTAAACTGGATGACGCAGAGAACTACACACTGGGTCAGGAGATCACAGCCGATGTATTCGAGGCTGGTGACAAGGTTGATGCAACTGCTATTTCAAAAGGTAAAGGTTTTCAGGGTGCTATCAAGAGACATGGACAGCATACCGGTCCTAAGACACATGGTTCTAAATACCATCGTCACGCAGGTTCCAACGGTATGGCATCCGATCCGTCCAAGGTAATGAAAGGCAAAAAGATGCCTGGTCAGATGGGTCATGTAAAAGTTACTGTTCAGAATCTTGAAGTAGTTAAAATAGATGCAGAGAATAATGTTATTTTGGTAAAGGGCTCCGTTCCGGGACCGAAGAAAGCTTTAGTAACATTAAAAACATCAGTAAAAGCCTAGGCGCTTAAGGAAGGAGGAACTTACAAATGGCATCAGTATCTGTTTATAATATGGAAGGTGCTCAGGTTGGTACAATCGAGTTAAGCGATTCTATCTTTGCAGTGCCGGTTAATGAACATTTAATTCATCAGGCTGTTGTGGCACAGCTTGCAAATAAACGTCAGGGTACACAGAGCGCAAAAACACGTTCCGAAGTACGCGGCGGCGGAAGAAAACCGTGGAGACAGAAAGGAACAGGTCATGCAAGACAGGGTTCCATTCGTGCACCACAGTGGACAGGCGGCGGAATGGTATTCGCACCGAAGCCAAGAGATTATTCCGTAAAAATGAACAAAAAAGAAAAACAGCTTGCTATGAAGTCTGTTTTGTCTGAGAAAGTAAATGAGAACAAGTTCATCGTTTTGGAAGAGCTGGCTCTGCCGGAGATCAAGACAAAACGCATCAAAGCAGTTTTAGATAATCTGAAAGTTGAGAAGGCTTTAATCGTGACAAAGGAAAAAGACGATGTTGTGGTTAAATCCGCAAACAACTTACCAACAGTAAAAACTGCAGCTCTTAACAACATCAACGTATACGATATTCTGAAATACGATACGATTGTTGTTACAAAGGAAGCAGTTGCAACGATTGAGGAGGTATACGCATAATGGCAGATTTAAAATATTATGACGTCATTTTAAAACCAGTCGTTACAGAAAAAAGTATGACTGCTATGGCAGAGAAGAAATATACATTTTATGTAAACCCGGACGCTAACAAGAGCCAGATCAAAGAGGCTGTTGAGAAAATGTTCGAGGGAGCAAAGGTTGCCAAGGTCAACACCATGAACCTGGACGGTAAGAAAAAACGCCGCGGTATGGTTTACGGAAAGACTGCTAAGAGAAAGAAAGCAATCGTACAGCTCACAGAGGACAGCGCAGATATTCAGATTTTTGAAGGTCTGTAAGCCGGCCGGAGTAAAGCCGTGAGAGAGGACGGCGCGGATGCGGACGTCCCGGGCAGCGGGCGGTTACATGACAATAAAAATGAAGCGCGTAAGAAATAATAAAAATATACGCATAAAAGCGTGAGACTAAATATTCGGAGACGAAAGGAGAGACAGTAATGGGAATCAAAACTTATAACCCATATACACCTTCCAGAAGACATATGACCGGTTCTGATTTCTCTGAGATCACAAAAACAAAACCAGAGAAATCCCTGACTTATTCCTTAAAGAAAAACTCCGGTCGTAACAATCAGGGTAAAATCACAGTAAGACATCGCGGAGGCGGAGTCAGAAGAAAATACAGAATGATCGACTTCAAGAGAACCAAAGACGGTATCCCGGCTAAGGTTGTCGCTATCGAATACGATCCGAACAGAACAGCAAATATCGCATTGATCTGCTACGCAGACGGCGTGAAATCTTATATCATCGCTCCTTACAAGCTGGAAGTTGGAGCAACCATCATGAACGGACCGGACGCAGAGGTTCACATCGGAAACTGCCTGCCGCTGGCGAACATCCCAGTCGGTACAGAAGTACACAACGTAGAGCTTCATCCGGGAAGAGGCGCACAGATGGTTCGTTCCGCCGGTAACTCCGCACAGCTTATGGCGAAGGAAGGAAAGTACGCTACATTAAGACTTCCATCCGGTGAAATGAGAATGGTATCCTTAAACTGCCGCGCGACCATCGGACAGGTTGGAAACATCGACCATGACCTGATCAACATCGGTAAGGCAGGACGTAAACGTCATATGGGTATCCGTCCTACAGTTCGTGGTTCTGTTATGAACCCTAATGACCATCCACACGGTGGTGGTGAAGGTAAAGCAGGTATCGGACGTCCAGGTCCATGTACTCCATGGGGTAAACCGGCTCTCGGCCTGAAGACCAGAAAGAAAAACAAACAGTCCAATAAGATGATTGTAAGAACAAGAGACGGAAAGAACGTTAAATAAATAAGGAGGTAACACATGGCTCGTTCACTGAAAAAAGGACCATTTGCTGATAAAAGTTTATTAAAAAAAGTAGATGAGATGAATAAGTCCGGCGACAAGAGTGTAATTAAAACATGGTCCCGCCGTTCTACGATTTTCCCGACATTTGTAGGTCATACATTTGCCGTACATGACGGAAGAAGACATGTGCCTGTATATGTAACAGAGGATATGGTTGGACATAAATTAGGAGAATTTGTTTCCACCAGAACTTACAGAGGACATGGTAAAGACGAGAAGAAGAGTAAAGTTAGATAGTTGACAGCCTGAAAGGAGGGTTCATCCATGGCAAAAGGACATAGATCCCAGATTAAGAGAGAAAGAAATGCAAATAAAGATACTAGACCATCTGCAAAGCTTTCTTATGCAAGATGTTCTGTGACAAAAGCATGTTTCGTACTGGATGCCATCAGAGGCAAGGACGTGGAAACAGCTTTGGGTATTTTAGAATATAATCCAAGATACGCATCTGAAATCATTGGCAAGTTATTAAAATCTGCCATCGCCAACGCAGAGAACAATAACGGAATGAACAAAGAGAACCTTTACATCGCAGAGTGTTATGCGAACAAAGGACCGACAATGAAGAGAATCAGAGCGAGAGCACAGGGCAGAGCGTACAGAATCGAAAAGAGACAGTGCCACATCACCATCGTTCTGGATGAAAGATAAGGAGGTTTACAGATGGGACAGAAGGTTAATCCTCATGGTTTAAGAGTCGGAATCATCAAGGATTGGGATTCAAGATGGTATGCAGAGAAAGATTTTGCAGACAATCTTGTTGAAGACGATAAAATCAGAAAATATATCAAAAAGAGATTATACAGCGCCGGAATCTCCAGAACGGAGATCGAGAGAGCGTCTGATCGCTTAAAACTCATCATTCACACCGCTAAACCGGGTATCGTGATCGGCCGCGGCGGTTCCGCGATCGAAGAATTAAAGAAAGAGCTTCAGAAACTCACATCCAAAAAGCTCATGATCGAGATCAAAGAGGTTAAGAGATTTGATGTGGATAAAGATGCTCAGCTCGTTGCAGAGAATATCGCACAGCAGCTGGAGAACCGTATCTCCTTCCGTCGTGCCATGAAGTCCTGCATGCAGAGAACAATGAGAAATGGCGCGTTAGGTATCAAAGCATCCTGTTCCGGACGTCTGGGCGGTGCTGATATGGCGCGTACAGAGTTCTACAGCGAGGGAACGATTCCTCTGCAGACACTGAGAGCTGATATTGATTATGGTTTTGCCGAAGCTGATACCACTTACGGAAAAGTAGGTGTAAAGGTTTGGATTTACCATGGTGAAGTACTTCCTACAAAGGAAACTAAGGAAGGGAGCGATAAATAATGTTAATGCCAAAGAGAGTGAAACGCCGTAAACAGTTCCGTGGTTCCATGACTGGAAAGGCTACAAGAGGAAATAAAATTACTTACGGTGAATTTGGTCTGGTAGCACAGGAGCCTGCATGGATCAAATCCAACCAGATCGAAGCAGCCCGTATCGCCATGACACGTTACATGAAGCGTGGTGGTAAAGTTTGGATCAAAATCTTCCCGGATAAACCGGTTACAGCGAAACCAGCCGAGACTCGTATGGGTTCCGGTAAAGGTTCACTGGAATATTGGGTAGCAGTAGTAAAACCAGGTCGTGTAATGTTCGAAGTTGCTGGAGTACCTGAGGATACAGCGAGAGAAGCTTTACGTCTTGCAATGCACAAATTGCCTGTAAAATGTAAAATCGTTTCTCGTGCAGATTTAGAAGGCGGTGATAACAGTGAAAACAACTAAGTATGTAGAAGATTTAAGAACAAAATCCATCGCAGAACTTAATGAGGAATTAGTAGCTGCTAAAAAGGAATTATTTAATTTAAGATTCCAGAACGCAACAAATCAGTTAGATAACACCAGCAGAATCAAAGAAGTCAGAAGAAACATTGCCAGAATCCAGGGTATCATCGCTGAAAAGAATGCTGAGTAATCGGGAAGGAGGAATTTGTTGTGGAAAGAAACCTGAGAAAGACTCGTGTAGGTCTCGTGACAAGCGACAAGATGGATAAGACTATCGTTGTCAGCGTTACGGATAATGTGAAACATCCTTTATACGGTAAGATCGTAAAAAGAACCTATAAATTAAAAGCACATGATGAAGAGAATCAGTGCAGAATCGGTGACAGAGTAAGAGTAATGGAGACAAGACCTTTATCCAAGGATAAGAGATGGAGACTTGTCGAGATTGTTGAAAAAGCTAAATAGTTAGCACGGAAGGAGGAAACAGCATGATTCAGCAGGAATCAAGACTCAGAGTTGCTGACAATACAGGAGCAAAAGAACTGCTTTGTATCCGTGTTATGGGCGGCTCAACAAGAAGATATGCTAATATCGGTGATATCATCGTTGCCACGGTTAAAGATGCAACACCAGGCGGTGTTGTTAAGAAAGGCGACGTGGTGAAAGCCGTTGTTGTTCGTACGAAAAAAGGTGCTCGCCGTAAAGACGGTTCCTATATCAAGTTTGACGAAAATGCTGCAGTAATCATCAGAGATGATATGAACCCAAGAGGAACCCGTATTTTTGGACCGGTTGCCAGAGAGCTTCGTGAAAAGAAATTTATGAAGATCGTTTCCTTAGCACCGGAAGTATTATAAGGAGGTATTTTCGTGGCTCAGAAGATTAAGAAAGACGATATGGTAAGAGTGATTGCCGGTAAAGATATCGACAAAGAGGGAAAAGTCATCGCTGTTGACAGAAAAAAACACAGAGTCATCGTGGAAGGTGTCAACATGCTTACCAAACATACAAAACCAAGTATGCAGAATCAGGCTGGCGGAATCATTCATCAGGAAGGACCGATTGATGTGTCCAACGTAATGCTTCTTCATAAAGGTCAGCCGACAAGAGTTGGTTTCAAATTTGTAGACGGTAAAAAAGTTCGTTTCGCAAAATCCACCGGCGAAGTTATTGACTAATTTAAGAGAGGAGGCTGACAAAGTTGAGTAGACTGAAAGAAATGTATGACAGCGAGATCAAAGCTGCCATGATGAAAAAATTTGGCTATAAAAATGAAATGCAGATTCCAAAACTCGTAAAAATTGTTGTCAATATGGGTGTTGGTGATGCGAAAGATAATCATAAATTACTGGATGCAGCTGTAAATGACATGCAGATCATCACAGGTCAGAAAGCTGTAATCTGTAAAGCAAAGAAGTCAGTGGCTAACTTCAAATTAAGAGAAGGTATGCCGATTGGCTGCAAGGTAACCTTAAGAGGCGACAGAATGTATGAATTTGCTGACCGCCTGATTAATCTTGCTTTACCACGAGTACGTGACTTCAGAGGTGTTAATCCTAACGCTTTCGACGGAAGAGGTAATTACGCACTGGGAATTAAGGAACAGCTTATTTTCCCTGAAATCGAGTACGATAAGGTTGAGAAGGTGAGAGGTATGGACGTAATCTTCGTTACAACCGCTCACACAGATGAGGAAGCCCGCGAATTACTTACTTTATTCGGAATGCCGTACGCAAAATAGTTAGGAGGATTTCTAATGGCTAAGAAAGCAATGAAAATTAAACAGCAGCGTAAACAGAAATTTTCTACAAGGGAATATTCCCGCTGTAGAATCTGTGGCCGTCCACATGCTTACTTAAGAAAATACGGAATCTGCAGAATCTGCTTCCGTGAATTAGCATACAAAGGTCAGATCCCTGGAGTTAAAAAAGCAAGCTGGTAAAATAGTCAGGAAGGAGGCAAATTAATATGACAATGAGCGATCCAATTGCAGATATGCTTACAAGAATCCGTAACGCAAACACTGCAAAACATGATACAGTAGATGTACCTGCATCTAAAATGAAACTTGCTATCGCAGATATCCTCTTAAAAGAAGGATATATCAAAAGCTACGATGTAATTGAGGATGGTATCTTCAAAACGATCCGCATCACATTAAAATATGGTGCAGACAAGAATGAAAAGATCATTTCCGGTCTGAGAAGAATCTCCAAACCGGGACTTCGAGTATACGCAGATGTTGAGAACCTTCCACGGGTACTTAACGGCTTAGGTGTGGCTATTATCTCCACAAACAAAGGCGTTCTCACCGACAAAGAAGCACGTTCCATGAACGTGGGCGGCGAAGTTCTTGCCTTCGTATGGTAATAAATAATAAATAAAAACTGCTGAAAACAGAAGAGACGCTTTCCCGTCTCTTCCGACAATCTAAGGAGGTGCACTATGTCACGAATTGGTAGATTACCTATTGATATTCCTGCAGGAGTGGAAGTAACGATCGCAGAGAATAATGTAGTGACTGTAAAGGGTCCAAAAGGAACACTGACTGAAAGTCTTCCTGTTGAGATGGACATTAAAATGGAAAATAATCAGGTGATTGTAACCAGACCGAGCGATTTAAAGAAAATGAAATCTTTACACGGTCTTACAAGAACCCTGATCGCAAATATGGTAACTGGTGTTACAAAAGGTTATGAGAAAGTTCTGGAGATCAACGGTGTTGGTTACAGAGCACAGAAACAGGGTAAAAAGCTTATCCTCTCCCTCGGATATTCTCATCCGGTAGAAATGGAAGACCCGGAAGGCCTGGAATCCGTACTGGACGGACAGAACAAGATCACCATCAAAGGTATCGACAAACAGAAAGTTGGTCAGTACGCAGCTGAAATCAGAGATAAGAGAAGACCTGAGCCGTACAAGGGCAAGGGTATCAAATACGCTGATGAGGTTATCAGACGTAAAGTTGGTAAGACAGGTAAGAAATAATTAGGAGGACGTAAGAATGATTAGTAAAAAATCAAGAAGTGAAGTACGTGTTAAAAAACATAGAAGACTTCGTAACCGCATCAGCGGAACCGCTTCTACTCCACGTTTAGCCGTATTTAGAAGTAACAATCATATGTACGCTCAGATTATTGACGACGTCGCTCAGCATACTCTTGTTTCAGCTTCTACCGTACAGAAGGATGTAAAGGCAGAACTCGAAAAAACAAATGATGTGGCTGCAGCAAAATACCTGGGAACAGTGATCGCAAAGAGAGCGCTGGAAAAAGGTATTACAACTGTTGTCTTTGACAGAGGCGGATACATTTATCAGGGCAAAGTTCAGGCTCTGGCAGAAGCAGCCCGTGAAGCTGGTCTGAATTTCTAACAAGGAGGAAAAAACATGAAGCGTGAATTAATTGATGCTAGTCAATTAGAATTACAGGAAACAGTAGTGTCAATCAAACGTGTTACCAAAGTAGTAAAGGGTGGACGTAACATGCGTTTTGCTGCTCTGGTAGTCGTTGGTGATAAAAACGGTCATGTTGGAGCTGGTTTAGGAAAAGCCATCGAGATCCCTGAAGCGATCCGCAAGGGAAAAGAGGCTGCTATGAAAAAACTGGTTGAGGTACCTGTCAATGAAGTAGGTTCCATTCCACATGATTTCATCGGAAAGTTCGGCAGCGCTTCCGTACTGCTGAAAACATCTCCGGAAGGTACCGGTATCATCGCCGGAGGTCCTTCCCGTGCCGTGCTGGAGCTGGCCGGATACAAAAACATCCGTTCCAAAGCACTGGGCTCCAACAACAAACAGAACGTTGTTCTGGCTACGATCGAAGGTCTGAAAAACATTAAGACACCGGAGGAAGTTGCGAGACTTCGCGGCAAATCCGTTGACGAGCTCTAAAAGGAGGGAACAAAGATGGCAGATAAATTAAGAATCACATTAGTTAAGTCTCCTATCGGTGCTATCCCAAAACAGAGAGCAACTGTAGCAGCCCTGGGACTTAAAAAATTACACAAAACAGTTGAAATGCCTGACAATGATGCCATCCGCGGCATGATTTGGCATGTGAGACATCTCGTAAAAGTTGAAGAGATCTAATTGCAGATAAGGAGGTATCCGTAAATGAATTTATCCAATTTACATCCTGCTGCAGGTTCTAAACACAGCGATGCATTCCGTGTAGGCCGTGGACATGGCTCAGGAAATGGCAAAACAGCAGGCAGAGGACAGAAAGGACAGAAATCCCGTTCCGGCGGAAAAGTCCGTGTAGGTTTTGAAGGCGGTCAGATGCCTTTATACAGAAGAATCCCGAAAAGAGGATTCACCTGCATCAACTCCAAAAAGATCATCGGAATCAATGTATCCGAGCTGGAGAGATTTGACGCAGACAGCGTAGTAACGATCGATACATTAAAAGAGGCAGGAATGGTTAAGAACTCTTTTGATGGCGTAAAAATTCTTGGAAATGGAGATTTAAGCAAAAAGCTTACAGTTCAGGTAAATGCGTTCTCCAAAGGCGCAATTGCCAAGATTGAAGCTGCTGGCGGAAAAGCTGAGGTGATCTAATGTTTGAAACTCTCAGAAATGCTCTGAAAGTAAAGGACATCAGACGAAAGCTTCTGTTTACGCTTTTCATTTTGATCATCACAAGACTGGGCAGTCAATTACCGATTCCGGGAATTGACAGTGCCCGGATCAGCGAATATCTGAACTCCTTATTGGGAGATTCGTTTAATCTGCTGAACTCCTTTACTGGCGGATCATTTGAGTCAATGTCCGTTTTTGCGTTGAACGTAACACCATATATCACATCATCCATCATCATTCAGCTCCTCACCATCGCCATTCCGGCGCTGGAAGAGATGCATCGTGATGGAGAGGACGGACGTAAGAAGATTAACACTATCACGCGATTTGTGACGCTCGGACTGGCAATACTGGAAAGTGCCGGTCTTGCGATCGGATTCGGACGTCAGGGACTGTTATCTGACTTCAGCCCGCTGATCGTCGCAGAGATGATTGTGTGTCTGACAGCCGGTGCCGTATTTGTTATGTGGCTGGGTGAGCAGATTACAGATAAGGGAATCGGAAATGGTATCTCCATTATCCTTCTTATCAACATTGTTTCCCGTATGCCGAGTGACCTCTACAGCTTATATCAGAAGTTTGTGGAAGGAAAACAGATTGGCGGTATCGTCATTGCCGTTGCAGTGATTCTGGCTATCATCATCGGAACTTTCGTTCTGACGATACTTTTAAATGACGCGGAGAGACGTATCCCGGTACAGTATTCAAAGAAACTGCAGGGAAGAAGACAGATTGGCGGACAGGGTTCTGTACTTCCTGTTAAGGTAAATACGGCCAGCGTGATCCCGATCATCTTTTCCTCTTCTTTATTACAGTTTCCTTTAGTGATTCAGCAGCTGGTGGGAGCAAATCCGGACGGAATCCCGGGATTCATTTTTGCCTGCCTCAATCAGGCGAACTGGTGTGATCCGGAACATCCGGAGCGGTCCGTAGGACTTGTGGTTTACCTGCTCTTAACCGTATTGTTTGCATACTTCTATACATCGATTACATTTAATCCGCTGGAGATCGCAAATAATATGAAGAAACAGGGCGGATTCATTCCAGGTATCCGGCCGGGCAAACCGACAGTGGATTATCTGAATGCGATCCTGAACTACATTATCTTCATTGGAGCCATCGGTCTGTGTATCATCGCAGTGATCCCGATCTTCTTCAATGGAGTATTCGGAGCAAACGTTTCCTTCGGTGGAACATCTCTGATCATTATCGCCGGAGTCGTACTGGAGACGATCAAACAGATTGAGTCACAGATGCTGGTAAGACATTACACAGGATTTTTAAGTGATTAATTAAATACAATAGAGGAAGGCAGTCGTTTGGATGACTCCTTTGATCAGGACAGTGATGACACAGGAATATCCTGCCAGTCATTTTGTCCTGACTGAAAGGAAGAATCTGACGGCTGTTTTTGTGTTTTACGGAATTTTTTCGTCAGAAACTGACCGGACCGGAAAACGCTCTTCGTTTTGCGGGGACAGAGAGGGTTTCTGTGTCATAATTGCTGTGAAAAAGAGATGGAAAAAAGAGAAAATGTTATATTATTAACAAAATAAGACTTCCACTTGTTTAAAACAGATGTGATAATAAACAAAAAATTAAATTTAGTACAAAAAATCAGGGCATAATATGGAGTTTTTTAGCTATTAATTTTCTGGCGGTTGAGAAAATGTATATATTTGCATAAGAATCGGGGGTTTAATTCGTCATTTTGTAAAAAATGTATAATTTACATTTTGGTGAAAATGCGGTAATATATATGCATAGAAACGAGTGATAAAAGGCGGTCTTATTTGTATATTTTATGAAAAATGTACGTAATTTTTTTGCGCGCATTTGTGCAATTGGTGGAACTGATGGCTGATTTATGTACAAATAGTAATCCAACCTGCTGTTTGTGCCGCCCAACACCTGCGGCAGATGGAGTTCTCCGGCCGGGTAATCTGCATGAATTTTATAGAGAAAACAGACGCAGTCTGGTAATTTTATAACAAATCATGTGGTTTCTGACCGGCTGGCCGGCTTTTGTCATGCGGGCAAAGCAAATGGAGGTAATGAGACATGTATGACATTATTGTAATTGGTGCCGGCGTTGTCGGCACTTGTATTGCCAGAGAGCTTTCAAAATATCAGGCAAATGTTTGTGTGATCGATAAGGCGGATGATGTTGCGTCAGGAACATCAAAGGCAAACAGCGGTATCGTTCATGCCGGATATGACTGTAAGCCAGGTACTTTGATGGCTAAACTGAATGTTCGTGGTAATGAACTTCTGTACCAGCTTGCAGATGAGCTTGATTTCCCTATTAAGAAGAATGGTTCTCTGATCGTCTGTACGGTTGAGTCCGAGAGAGGAAAACTGGACGAGCTTTTAGATCAGGCTAACAAGAACGGTGTTCCGGACGCAAGGATCGTGGAGAGAGATGAACTCCTTCAGATGGAGCCGAATCTTTCCCCGAATGCTGTGGCAGCTCTCTATGTTCCTACCGGCGGTATCATCTGTCCGTTCAACCTGGCTATCGCCATGGGTGAGAACGCTGCAGTGAACGGCGTGGAATTCAAGTTCGAGACAAAGGTAGAGAATATCGTAAAGAAAGATGGCTATTACGAGCTGGATACCAACAAAGGTCCTCTGGAAGCAAAGATTGTTGTCAATGCAGCCGGCGTTTATGCGGACGTTATGCATAACATGGTAAGTGAAAAGAAGATGAAGATCGTTGCCCGTAAAGGCGAGTATCTGCTGATGGATAAAGAGCTGGGTAACTACTTCCACGCAACCATCTTCCCGCTGCCGGGTCCGATGGGTAAAGGTGTTCTTACCGCTCCTACCATTCACGGCAACATGTTTGTAGGTCCTTCCGCTACGGATATCGAGGACAAAGAAGGTGTAAATACCACACAGGAGATCATTAATGATCTGGTAGATAAGGCTTCCAACAGTTATCTGACAAAGGATCGTCTTCCGATGAACAAGGTCATCACATCTTTCGCAGGTCTTCGTGCACACGAAGAGCATCACGAGTTTATTGTGGAGGAAGTTGCCGACGCACCGGGATTCTTTGATGCGGCAGGTATCGAGTCCCCAGGTCTTACCAGCTCCCCGGCAATCGCTGAGATGATGGTTGGACTGATCCAGGACAAATATCACTTCCCGAAGAACGAGAACTTTAACGGCAAACGGAAAGGCATCGTTCACATGGAAGACCTCACCATGGAAGAGAAGAACGAGATGATCAAAAAGAATCCTCAGTACGGCAATATCGTATGCCGCTGTGAGATGGTAACAGAGGGCGAGATTGTTGACGCCATCAACCGTCCGCTGGGCGCAAGATCCTTAGACGGCATCAAACGTCGTACCCGTCAGGGTATGGGCCGTTGCCAGGCAGGCTTCTGTACGCCAAGAACAATGGAAATTCTTTCAAGAGAGCTTGGTATTCCTATGACAGAAATCACCAAGAAGGGTGAAGGTTCCAATATGTTAGTAGGAAAGATCAAAGAGGATTAGTGACAGGCTGTAGAACGGAAATCATGACAGACTTGCACTAAGATTTGAAAGAAAGTGAGGAATAATGCTATGAAATCATATGATGTCATCATTGTCGGCGGAGGTCCGGCAGGTCTTGCCGCTGCAATCTCTGCAAAAAAAGAAGGAATCGACAGTATCCTGATCATTGAGAGAGATAACCAGCTCGGCGGTATCTTAAATCAGTGTATCCATAACGGTTTCGGTCTTCATACATTTAAGGAGGAGCTGACCGGACCGGAGTATGCAGACCGTTTCATTCAGCAGGCAGCTGAGTTAAATATCGAATATAAGTTACATACCATGGTATGCGATATCTCCCACGATAAGGTTGTCACCGTGATGAACCGCGAGGAAGGTATGGTTATGTATCAGGCAAAAGCCGTTGTCCTGGCTATGGGATGCCGGGAGAGACCGCGTGGAGCCCTGAACATTCCTGGTTATCGTCCGGCAGGTATCTACTCCGCAGGTACCGCACAGAGACTGGTAAACATCGAAGGATTTATGCCAGGTAAAAAGGTTGTCATCCTGGGTTCCGGCGATATCGGTCTGATCATGGCGAGACGTATGACATTTGAGGGCGCAAAGGTACAGTGTGTGGCAGAGGTTATGCCATACTCCGGCGGTTTGAAGAGAAATATCGTACAGTGTCTGGACGACTATGACATCCCGCTGTACTTAAGCCATACCGTGATCGATATCGAGGGAAGAGACAGGCTTACCGGTGTGACAATCGCAGAGGTTGGTCCGGACAGAAAACCGATTCCTGGCACAGAGATGCATTATGACTGTGATACCCTTCTTCTTTCCGTTGGACTGATCCCGGAGAACGAGCTGTCCAAGAAAGCAGAAGTTGAGATGAGTCCGATCACCAACGGCCCGATCGTAGATGAGAGCCTGGAGACGAATGTGGAAGGTATCTTTGCCTGTGGTAACGTACTGCACGTACACGACCTGGTTGACTACGTTTCCGAGGAAGCAGCCCTTGCCGGCAAGAATGCGGCGCTGTACGTAAAAGACCGTTATGGAAAAGATGTGAAGAAGTCAGACAACGTCATTGACGTCAAGGCTACGGATGGCGCACGTTACACTGTTCCTACTTCCATCCATCTGGATAACATGGCTGACCTTTTGACGGTACGTTTCCGTGTGGGCAGCGTATTTAAAGACAGTTATATCAGCGTGTACTTCAATGATGAGAGAGTACAGCACAGAAAGAAACAGGTTATGGCGCCTGGCGAGATGGAACAGATCATCCTGAAGAAAAAAGCGCTTGAGGATTATGACGGATTAAAGACCATCACTGTAAAGATTGAGGAGGAGTAGGATATCATGGAAAAAAGACAATTGACATGTATAGGATGTCCTCTGGGATGTCAGATTACAGTAACAATGGAAAATGGCGAAGTCAAAGACGTGGCAGGTTACACCTGTGCCCGCGGTGAGAAATACGCAAGAGAAGAAGTGACCAATCCGACCCGTACTGTGACGACGATCGTCAGAGTAGAGGGAGGCAACCTGGCAGCAGTATCCGTAAAGACAAAGGACGTGATCCCGAAGGCAAAGATCTTCGATATCCTTGAGGAGATCAAACCGGTTATCGTAAAAGCTCCGATCAAGATCGGCGATGTGATCGTTCCGAATGTAGCAGGCACCGGCGTGGATGTGGTTGCCACCAAAAATATTCAGGCAGTATAAAAAGACGCTGCAAAGCAATAACAAAGGCTGGAGGTTATTGAGATGAAGATTATCATGTTAGGCGCACCTGGAGCCGGAAAAGGAACACAGGCGAAAATGCTCGCAGAAAAATACGGGATTCCGCACATTTCCACCGGTGATATTTTCAGAGCGAATATCAAAAACAATACAGAGCTCGGCAAAAAAGCGAAAAGCTACATGGACGCCGGCGAGCTGGTTCCGGACGAACTGACGGTTGACCTGGTTCTTGACAGGATCAAAGAAAAAGACTGCATGAACGGATTTATCCTGGATGGTTTTCCACGGAATATCCCACAGGCAGAGGCTCTGGATTATGCGCTGAACAATCAGAATGAAAAGATTGACTACGCCATCAATGTGGACGTGCCGGACGCAAATATCATCGAGAGAATGTCCGGAAGAAGAGCCTGCTTAAACTGCGGCGCTACTTACCATATCGTAAATCTCCCGAGCAAAAAAGAAGGCATCTGCGATGTCTGCGGCGAGAAACTGGTTCTCCGTGAGGATGACAAACCGGAGACCGTAAAGAAGAGACTGGAAGTATACCATGAACAGACCCAGCCTCTCATTGAGCACTATAATAAGAAGGGAGCCCTTCTTACTGTAGACGGCACAAAAGACATCAAGGTTGTCTTTGATGAGATCACAGCAGTGCTTGGATGATCATATGCTCTGTGTGGTGACAGGGCAGAGGAAACGGTGCGGATACATTTCAGGAAATATATTTTGAAAGGTATGCCGGCATCGGGAAAAGAGATGAAGGAGCAGGATCACATTTTGTGGTCCTGCTTTTCCTGCTGTCTTATTGTTTTATTTACATTCTGCGAAATAAGTGATACACTACATTGGCACGATAATATCACATTATATAAGAGGGAGAAGCTATGTCGATTACAATTAAGAGTGAACACGAGATCGAGCTGATGCGGACGGCGGGGCAATTGCTGGCAAAAGTCCACTATGAACTGGGAAAAGAACTGAAAGAGGGAATGACCACGAAGGACATCGACCGTCTGGGAGAGGAGATGATCCGAAGCTACGGATGCATCCCGAACTTCTTAAATTATGAGGGGTACCCGGCGTCCATCTGTGTATCCGTCAATAATGAGGTTGTGCACGGGATCCCGTCGGATAAACGTTATATCAAAAACGGCGATATCGTCAGCCTGGACGCCGGACTGATCTATAAAGGCTATCACTCCGATGCGGCCAGAACCCACGGTATCGGAGAGATCAGCGATGAGGCGCAAAAACTCATTGATGTGACGAGACAGTCCTTTTTTGAGGGAATAAAAAATGCAAAACCGGGCAAACATTTAGTTGATATCGCGCGGGGAATCCAGACTTACGCTGAAAACAATCATTTTTCTGTTGTCCGGGATCTGGTCGGACATGGCATCGGAACTTCTCTTCACGAGGAGCCGGAGATCCCGAACTTTGTGCGGCTGCGCAGAGGCGCGAAACTGCAGAAGGGCATGACGCTCGCCGTCGAGCCGATGATCAATGCGGGAACCTATGACGTATGGTGGATGGATGACGACTGGACGGTTGTCACGAGAGACGGAAGACTGTCCGCCCACTATGAAAATACCATCGCCATCACGGAGGACGGCTGTGAGATCCTCACCATGCTGCCAGAAGAATTCGCAGAGGTGAAATAGGCAGTTTTCATAAAAGAAGGCGGAGAAAATAAATATTGTTTTTAGAATTTTTTGCTTGTAACGGAGAAAATATATGATAGAATATAAAGCAGGTTATTTTGCCACCTCTTTGTGCGGACATGATAAGGGCAGGCTCTATATGATCGTCAGTGAGGAAGGCGAGATGGTTGGATTGTGCGACGGCATGCACAGATGCCTGGCGAATCCAAAAAAGAAAAAAAAGAAACATATTCAGATGATGCGCTCTGAGGAAACAGCAGAGGCTTTCCCGGCTCTGGTTCAGTCGCCGGATGCGGATGTGCAGATCAAAAAAGCGGTGCAGGCAGCGGGAGGGCGCAGGTAAAAAAAGCAGGAGGATTGTAAAGTATGTCAAAGTCAGATGTAATTGAAGTAGAAGGAAAGGTAGTGGAGAAGCTTCCGAACGCCATGTTCAAGGTGGAGCTTGAGAACGGTCATCAGGTACTCGGCCATATCAGCGGCAAGTTACGTATGAACTTTATCAAGATCTTACCGGGAGACAAAGTGACCATCGAACTTTCCCCATACGATTTGACAAAAGGCAGAATTATCTGGAGAGATAAATAATAATAGAAAGAACAGCTTTCTATGACAGAGGTCTTCCGGGGAGACGGATCCGTGCCTCCCGGAAGAAAACAGGCAGAAAGGTTTTGTACGATTTACCCTTGAAAGACGGCACATTTATGCCGACTTTTGGCATTTTCGTGCTTGCTTTTTGTATAGATGAATGGTATAATATTCGCTGAACGTTTTGGAAAGGAGAGTTTATCGTGAAGGTTAGAGCATCAGTTAAGCCGATCTGTGAGAAATGTAAAGTCATCAAACGGAAAGGCGCAATCAGAATCATTTGCGAAAATCCAAAACATAAACAGAGACAGGGATAAGAATTAGTTCGGCACCGCCCAGGCGGTCAGGGATTAAGGAAGATACTTGATTTTTGTTGTGTCATTGGTTACGGTACCCGGGATGGGTATTGTACGACATTGCTACCGTCATGGCAATTATATTTTTAAATAAGCGGCTGCGGTAAACGGAAGTTTACCGATTTTATTTTAAGAGAATTATTTTGAATTTTGAAAAGAGCATTCGATGAGAGACACGTTAGTCATTTCACCGTACTGCGGTAACGATGGATTGATTCGAATAAGATTTTTAGTGGAGGTGCACACATGGCTCGTATTTCGGGTGTCGATTTACCTAGAGAGAAACGTGTAGAAATTGGTCTTACTTATATTTATGGAATTGGAAGAACAAGCGCTGACAAGATTCTTGCAGCAGCAAATGTAAATCCGGATACACGTGTACGTGATTTAACAGACGATGAAGTTCGCCGCATCAGCGAGATCATCAACACAGAGTACACAGTAGAAGGTGATCTTCGTCGTGAGATCGCGATGAACATCAAACGTCTGCAGGAGATTGGATGCTACAGAGGTATCCGTCACAGAAAAGGACTTCCGGTTCGTGGACAGAAGACAAAAACAAATGCCAGAACACGTAAAGGTCCTAGAAAAACAGTTGCTAATAAGAAGAAATAAGTGTGAAATTATGTTTCACACTATCCTTATGTCTGCATGAGGAATATATAAAAGAAGAGATTAAGTATATTTTATAGATTTAATAACCTACAGGAGGGTTTCGTCAATGGCAAAGAAAGTCGCAAAAAAGGTGACGAAAAAACGTGTCAAAAAGAATATCCAGCATGGACAGGCACATATTCAGTCATCCTTTAATAATACAATTGTAACATTAACTGACTCTGAAGGTAATGCGATTTCCTGGGCAAGCGCAGGAGAGATGGGCTTCAGAGGCTCCAAAAAGTCCACACCATACGCAGCGCAGATGGCAGCGGAAGCAGCTACAAAAGCAGCAGTTATCCACGGCTTAAAGACTGTAGAAGTTATGGTAAAAGGACCAGGTTCAGGCAGAGAGGCAGCAATCCGTGCCCTTCAGGCATGCGGTCTTGAAGTAACAAGCATCAGAGACGTTACTCCGGTACCACACAACGGATGCCGTCCACCAAAGAGAAGAAGAGTCTAGTCTGATAGGAGGTAAGTTAGAATGGCAATTGATAGAACTCCAGTCCTGAAGAGATGCAGGTCTTTAGATATGGATCCTGTATATCTGGGCGTGAATAAAAAATCCAACAGAAAGTTAGTTCGTTCCAGCAGAAAGATCAGCGAGTACGGTCTTCAGCTGCGTGAGAAACAGAAAGCAAAATTCATTTACGGTGTATTAGAGAAACCTTTCAGAAACTACTATGCAAAGGCTGAGAGAATGCAGGGTCTTGCAGGTACTAACCTGATGGTTCTCCTTGAGACAAGACTTGACAACATCGTATTCCGTATGGGATTTGCGAGAACAAGAAGAGAAGCAAGACAGGTTGTCGGCCACAAACACATCCTTGTAAACGGCAAATGTGTAAACATTCCGTCCTACAGAGTAAGTGTTGGCGATGTTATCGAAGTAAAAGAAAACAAAAAGACAATGCAGAGATACAAAGACATCGCTGAAGCAACAGATGGTATCTTAGTACCGGCTTGGTTAGACGCTGACCTGGAGAACTTCAAAGGAAGCGTAAAAGAACTTCCTTCCAGAGACATGATTGATGTACCTGTCAATGAGACATTGATCGTCGAGTTATATTCCAAATAATTAATGATTCTTCCAATTGGATGCCTGTTTTCAGGCATTCAATTGTGGTATGTATTGAAGTTTGTCCAAAAGGAGGGTCCCATTCGTGTTTGATTTCGAAAAACCAAGAATTGAAATAGCAGAAATTTCAGAAGACAATAAATATGGTCGTTTTGTGGTGGAACCGCTGGAGAGAGGTTACGGCACAACTTTAGGTAACTCCTTAAGAAGAATCATGTTATCCTCATTACCGGGGGCAGCTGTCAGTGCAGTGAAGATCAAAGGCGTCCTGCATGAGTTCAGTTCCATTCCGGGTGTAAAAGAGGATGTCACTGAAATCATTATGAATATCAAAGAGCTGGCCATCAAAAACAACAGCTCTTCCAATGAGCCGAAGCGCGCTTTTATTGAATTCAGCGGTGAAGGTGTTGTCACAGCTGCTGACATTCAGGTTGACAGTGACATCGAGATTATCAATCCGGATTTGGTCATCGCAACGTTAAGCGGCGGTGCAGACAGTCATTTTGAAGCGGAGCTGACAATCACAAAAGGCCGCGGTTATGTTGGAGCAGACAAAAACAAAACAGAAGACCAGTCCATTGATGTAATTGCAGTGGATTCTATCTATACACCGGTCGAGAGAGTAAACTTGACAGTAGAGAATACTCGTGTCGGACAGATTACAGACTTTGACAAGCTGACTCTGGATGTTTTCACCAACGGAACACTGGCTCCGGATGAAGCAGTGAGTCTGGCTGCAAAGGTACTGAGCGAGCACCTGAATCTTTTCATCGATTTATCTGAAAATGCAAAGGTTGCCGAGGTTATGGTTGAGACCGCTCAGGATCCGGTTGACAAAGTTCTGGAGATGAACATTGACGAGCTGGAATTATCCGTTCGTTCTTACAACTGTCTGAAGAGAGCAGGTATTAATACAGTAGAAGAGTTGACCAACAAGACTCCGGAAGACATGATGAAGGTTCGTAACCTTGGACGGAAGTCTTTGGAAGAGGTGCTGGCTAAATTAAAAGAGCTGGGTCTTTCCCTCAACTCAAGCGAAGAGTAAATAATCGGCTTTTGCCGATATATTTCCTGTGCCGGAGAAGCGGTTCAGGAGCAGACAATAGACCCGCCTAGGCTGAAGGTGAAGTAAGCATGGCGAAAAATAAACAGGAGGTCCATTACAATGGCAAAATACAGAAAATTAGGCAGAACATCCAATCAGAGAAAAGCATTATTACGTAATCAGGTAACACAGTTACTGTATCATGGAAAGATTCGTACAACAGAGGCAAAGGCAAAAGAGATTCGTAAAATTGCAGAAGGTCTGATTGCACTGGGCGTAAAAGAGAAAGATAACTACGAAGTTGTTAAGGTTCAGGCAAAGGTTGCCAAAAAAGATAAAGACGGCAAGAGAGTGAAAGAAGTTGTAGACGGCAAGAAAGTTACCGTATACGACACCGTAGAAAAAGAGATCAAAAAAGATCTTCCTTCCAGACTTCACGCAAGACGTCAGATGTTAAAGGTATTATACCCTGTAACAGAAGTTCCTGCTGAGGCAAAGGGCAGAAAAGCAAACACAAAGAAAATCGATCTGGCACAGAAGATTTTCGATGAGTATGGTCCAAAATACGCTGGCCGCAACGGTGGTTACACCAGAATCATCAAGATTGGACAGCGTAAAGGTGACGCTGCTCTGGAAGTTATCATCGAGTTAGTATAATTGAGAATGAATGATCGAAGGAGACTGTTACGGCGGTCTCCTTTTTGTCATTACAGCAGAATGGGTGTGTTGGACCTAGTGTACTGACCTGCTCACATTTCGCATAATGACTTGCCTGCATTTCCATCTGCGGTGTTGTCATCAATCGGCGTAGCGCCCACTACGCCTCATTCTTCCGCCTTGCAGAATGGAAACGCATTCTTCGCCATTAT
>DXGQ01000047.1 GCA_019113845.1 Candidatus Anaerobutyricum avicola | reverse complement strand
AAATAAGGGCGCGAAGCGCCGCATTTTTCGATGGATTTGTCAAGTATTTTTGTCAAAAAAAGTGGGGGATTTTAATAAAAAAGGAATCTGAAAGCCCTATATTTACTGGCTTAAAGATTCCGAGAGATTATATTTATTTTATGGAGGACAATTTTATGACAAAAAAAGAGACAACCGGCTCTCCCGCCGGCACACTGACCATCCGGCCCATCGGCCATATTCACACAGACTTCCCGGAAAAGTTCGGCATCCCGCGGCAAAGCGGGCTTGTCCCATCTCTCCAGGCATACATTACCTTTGAAAAAGAATTTCAGAATCCGGACTGTTTCCGGGACATCGAACGGTTCACGCACCTGTGGCTCATCTGGGGATTCTCCGAAAACCAGGACAAAGGATGGTCGCCGACCGTCCGCCCGCCACGCCTCGGAGGAAATGTACATACCGGCGTATTTGCCTCCCGCTCCCCGTTTCGCCCTAATCCGCTGGGACTGTCCTCCGTGCGGCTGGAAGGATTCTCTCCGGGAAACAGCAACAATGCGCCTGCAGCCGTACACCGCGAAGAAGAGCTCCGTGAAGCTGCAGCATCAGACGGCTGCGGCGGTCCGCATGCCGGCCCCGATAGAATAAAAACCTTTCCCCGCCCTGCCGGAACAGAGGGCCCGGTACTATATATATCCGGCGCAGATCTGATGGACGGCACGCCGATTTACGATATCAAGCCGTATTCCCCGCTGTTTGACTGCCATCCGGACGCCTCCGGCTCCTTCACCCACGACGCCATCAAACACCGCCTTTCCGTCCACTGCACCGAAGAACAGCTCGCTCCGGTACCGCCGGAAAAAAGGGAAGCGCTCCTTGATATCCTGGCCCTCGACCCGCGGCCGGGCTACCACACCGACCCGGAACGAGTATACGGGATGGACTTTGGGGACTGGTGTGTGAAATTCTGCGTGGAAAATATGGATCTGTATGTGAAAGAGATTGTCCGGAGGAAAGGTTGAATGGAACAGACGAGGACGCGGGACCGCAGCCAGGTTCTCCCGACTCGGCCCTCCGTCGGATAACAGATGTTTATTGACAAGCAGGGGCGAACCGCTTATCGCGGTTCCGGCTTACGCTATATCCTCCGTCACAGCTCGCGGTCGAATCCTGGCTGTGGTCGAAAAAGCGTCCTCTGTGCTGTGGAAAATTATCTGTTTCCCTCTACCTCTGCAAAAATCCTGTACAATGTGGCGAAACAGAGTTTTCAAATATACAGATGCCGTTCGGAGTACATACAGTTTCCGACCGCGAGCTGTGAGGGAGGACTGTCTAAGACTTGTGGAAGGCAGGGAGCAGGATTGAAAAAGGGATGGCTCTCGTGCTTGCACGAAGGAACAGACCTTTTTCATCCTGTAAAGCGTAGCTGAAACCGCAAAGCGGTTTCTCCCTGCCAATCAAAAACGTCTGTAGTCCGAGTGAGGGTCGAGTCGGGAGGAACTGTATGAGACCGAACGGCATCGTCTGTTATATGGAAAACCTGTTGTTACCTTTACAAATTTTATTTTTTCTCTCTGAACACAAACCATTTACTGATGATATAGTTGCTGACCAGAACGACTACCTGCGCGCCGACCTTCACGGCGACGCTCGGCAGTCCAAGACCGTTGATAAAGATCAGCAGGATGGCTTCCTCAATGACCAGCGTCAGCACTCTCCCGCCGAAAAAGCCGGCAGCCTGGCGGAACAGTTCTCTGATTCCGTGAGGTTTCGCGTCAAACACCCACAGACTGTTGGTGATATAGGCGAATGTTACAGCCAGCACCCATGAGATAAGATTGGCGATCAGCGGGTCCATGTGCATGATGACGTCGCACCAGGCGAAGGAGCCGATGCTGACTACGGTCGCCAGCCCTCCAAAAAAGACATAGAGGATGATTTCTTTGTATTTTTGATACAATTCCATTAATTTTGTTACCATTGTCTACTCCTGTTATTTTCTTTTTAAAATTGATTTTCATGTAAAATACACATCACTGTAAAAATACATAGCATATACTAAAATGAAATCCTGTAAAAATCAATAGAAAATACTTCAGGGCAGCGGTTTCCCGCTGCCCCGATTCTCATTTGTGTTTGTCTTTTCCGGCTTTTTCCACTATTTTTTGATCTTCACTACTCTGACCTGGCTCCATTTGCCGTATACTTTCTGTGTACCATCCATCTTGTAAGCACGGACTTTCACAAAGTAGCGTTTGCCTTTTTTCAGTTTTTTCAATGTGCGGACATTTTTTGCCGCATTGAATGATTTCACCTTTGTTTTCTTTTTGCCAAAGTTCACTCCTCTGGAGTAGGCGATCTCATATCCGGCTGCGTCGGCAACCTTTTTAAATCTTACCTGAAGCTTCTTGCCCTTGCGGTTTTTCAGTTTTTTGATCGTTACCTTTGCCGGAGCTGCGACCGGCTGCGCTTTCTTTTCTTCCTCTGCCGGCTGTTCCGCTTCTTCTTTCTCCGGTTTTGCCGTCAGAGAATAATGGATATCCTCATAGCTTGTACTGATCTGGAAAACGTCGTCTGCCATCGCCTCGGCATTGAGTTTCTTTGCCATCTCTATCGTCTGATCTCCGATGGAGATACCCAGTTCAGTCGCTTTCTGTGATAACTGAGCAGGGGTATTGTTGTAAATATCCATCAGCTCTTTATCGACATTCTTCTGATCTTCTTCCAGTTTATGTACATATCCTTTATAGAAGGTCTTTACTTTCTCGCCGATCGTATTCACATTCTGACGGCAGTAGCTATCCAGCTGTTTGAAAATACCATAGGCGGAAACAGGATTTTCTCCCTGTTCAACTTCTGCTTTTTTGTAAGGTTCTGCCACATCGGTCAGCAGCGCTCCGTAGTATGGTACCATCGGGGAATAAGCGGCGCTGCTCATACTCAGCCACTCCACTGTCGCCAGTTCTGCCGGCATATCGGAGCGAATCTGTAAAATATGGCACTCCTGGGATCTATTTGTTCCGATCACGCGGATACTATCTTCAATTTTTTTGCCGGTCGCATCTTTTCTTCCTGCCTCAAACGCTCCGTCCGCATACTCTTCATACTGACTTCCTGCCAGCTGATATAATTTCTCCACGGTCACATCTTTGGACGGAACATCAAAGAAAATATCCTGATATTCATCTTTATAGATAGCGGTATTATCTTTCCCTGTTAAAATGTACTGTCCGGCACGGATACGGTCTGCGTTTCCGGCACTATAACCATTTCCGCCGTAGGTAAGTTTAATATTGATATCATTCACTTCCGGATTTGTCTGAGCAGGAACATAAATTTCTTTTTCTTCCGCCAGTGTTTTTACTTTATCTGATGCGATAACATTTTCTTTATCATCTAAATCAATATCCCCCAGAACCAGACAGTTTGGAATAAGCGCTGCCTTATCCTCTGGCATCTTCACTGCGCAATACTGAGAGCCGGAAAGAATTTCCATATACCACACTTCATTTTTATCGGCAATGAATACGCCATCGGCTGTATACCATACACCACATTCATCGATAGCGTCTGCAAGAATCTCCACACCGTCTCTTGCACTGTCTGCCTGACAAAGAACATAGTCCACATAGTTTTCTTCGGAAATTCCGGTTTTTCCTACAAACGGATCCGCTTTCTGCGCGGCCTCACTGTTTCCCGCCGTTGTCGTCGCCGACATGGAGACGCCCTTTTCATTGACGCCGACTTCACCGAAAAGACCATATCCTTTTTCGCCATCCCGGCAGGCGGTATAGCGATAGGTTTTGGTCAGACCGTCTTTATATGGCGCGGTAAACTTTGTGCCTCCATCTTCATCTACCCACATGCCATTTTCCGGCACATCTTTGGAATCGATCACATCGAATACTTTATCATGATAGTCACCGACGTCCTCCGTCCGTCCGAATAACGTGGAGCCGTCTTTTGTCAATTCTGAGCCCACATAATAAGAGGTACATGCCTTTGCCGGTACTGCCGCGAATGCAGTCAGGCCGGCGGCTGCCACCATGCCCAATAATACTTTTCTCACTCTTTTGTCCTCCTGTGTTGTAAAAAATTATGTGTGTCATTATAATCCTTTATTTTCCGTCCGTCAATAATTATTTGCATTTTTATGCACAATTCCGGTAATTTAATGCATTTTATTCGTATTTAGAAACATATTATTAATTTTTCTTGCAATATTTTGAAAAAGATATTCGCAGGACATTTTTACACCGCAAGACAATTTTTTATATATCAAAAAAGGCACTGCCTTCTCCGGAGAGAAAGCAATGCCTTCCTTGTATCAGCGCTTAACGGACGCCTCTCAGAACTCCAGCGGTTTGCCGGTGAGGAGCTCGTAAGCTTCTTTGTATTTGGCGATGGTCTTGTCAATGACATCCTGCGGCAGGTTGTAATCGCTGTCCGGATTAGCTTTCAGCCAGTCTCTCACGAACTGCTTGTCATAGGATGGCTGGCTCTTGCCCGGTTCGTAGCCTTCTTTTGGCCAGAAACGGGAGCTGTCCGGCGTCAGCATCTCGTCGCCGAGGATCACATTGCCATCCTCGTCAAGACCAAACTCAAACTTGGTATCTGCAATGATGATGCCTTTGCTCAGAGCGTATTCCGCACATTTCTTGTAAAGAGCGATGGTCTTGTCTCTGAGTTCTGTCGCGTAGAATTCTCCTTTGCCCGGATAGATCTTCTCGAGAATCTCCACGGATTTTTCAAAGGAAATGTTCTCATCATGATCACCGATCTCTGCCTTTGTGGACGGGGTATAGATCGGTTCCGGCAGCTGCTGGGACTCCTGCAGTCCTTCCGGCAGTTTAATGCCGCAGACAGTACCGTTCTCCTGATAGCTTGCCCAGCCGCTTCCGGTGATGTATCCGCGGACGATACACTCTACCGGCAGCATCTCCAGCTTCCTGCACATCATGCTCTTGCCTCTGAACTGCTCCTGCTGGAAGAACTCCGGCATGTCTTTCACATCAACGGAGATCATGTGGTTCGGCACAACGTCTTCCGTGTAGTCAAACCAAAACTTGGACATCTGGGTCAGTACGGCGCCCTTATCGGTGATCTTGTTTTTCAGGATCACATCAAATGCGGAGATTCTGTCCGTGGCTACCATGATCAGGCTGTCGCCGTTGTCATAGATCTCACGTACTTTTCCTTCCTTCATCGGTTTAAATTCTTTCATTGCACTCATCCCTTTTCTTATCATGCTGCTTGGTCAATACTGTTTCTTTTCGGCCCAGGAGACCGCAGCTATCCGCCCGGTATGTGTCCGTCACGGACGTTTTTTCTGCTGTCTTCTCTGTTTTTACCGGGTAATTGTACTACAATCTTTCCCGGAAAACAATTCCTTTTCTCTTTTTTTCTTATCGGTTTTTCTGCTGTTCGATGTTTCTGCTAAACATTTTCTCTTTTTTTATCATCCGGTTGCCGGAATCTTCATCATCTCACAAACTGTCAAATCGTGACCGCTTATTTCTTCGCCGCTTTCTCCTCCGCCTGCTTTTTATAGTCCGGATATGAGCGGCAGATGTCTTTCAGACAACAGCGCTCGCAATGAGGAGTTGTGCGTGCCGTGCAGACCTCTCTTCCGTGATAGACGAGACGGTGGCAGAAATCACTGCCCTCCTCCGGCGGGATAATCTTCCAGAGAGCCATCTCCACTTTTTTCGGTTCCTTGATACCATCCACCAGACCAATGCGGTTACACAGACGGATACAGTGGGTATCTGTGACGATGGCCGGTTTGCCGAACACATCTCCCATAATGAGATTGGCGCTTTTTCTGCCCACTCCCGGCAGCTTCATCAGATCGTCAAAGTTGTCCGGTACTTTTCCGCCAAACTCATCCCGGAGCATCCGCATGCATTTGCTGATGTCCCTTGCCTTGCTCCTGCCAAGACCACAGGGACGGACGATCGCCTCAATATCCTCCGGCTCCGCCGCTGCCAGCGCATCCACACCGGGATATTTCGCGAACAGATCCTGCACAATCACATTGACTCTCTCATCCGTGCACTGCGCAGCCAGACGGACGCTGACCAGCAGCTTCCACGCCTCATTGTAATCCAGTGTGCATCCGGCGTCCGGATATTCCTTTTTCAGCCGCTCAATGGCGATGGCTGCTCTCTCTTTCTCTGTCATATGTACCTCCGTTTCCTTCTTTCGTATCCTTGTTTCTTTTCATCTCCGCCTTCACTCAGAGATACGAGCAGGCATCCGCCGATGATCAGCGCGAATCCGCACAGATCGATCGGGGCAAACTCAGTGCCCAGCCAGAGCGCCGACACGATCGTAGCCACCACCGGCTCAATGCAGGCCAGCATACTGGCCTTGACCGGTCCGATATCGGAAACGCCCTGCAGGTAAAAAGAAAAGGCAATGACCGTTCCCAGAACGACCATCGCAAGCAGCGCCAGGATAATGGGCAGATCAAAGTCCCAGGACTTTTCCCAGATACGGAAACTTCCCGCCATGACCACCCCTCCGATCAGCATGGCAAATCCGTTGACCAGCGGAGTTCCCCATTTTCTTAAGAGGTCTCCGGGAAGCAGCGTATACGTTGTCAGCGCCAGCGCCGCCAGGCCGCCCCAGGTGAGCGCGTCACCGGAAATGACCAGCCCGTCCAGCCGGCCGTGAGTGGCCAGAAGTACCACGCCGATAAGCGTCAGAATGGCCGCGGCCACTTCTCCGCCCCTCGGCAGACGCCGCGCAAATATGCAGGACAGGATCATGACCAGAATGATCCCGGTATTCTGAAAAACCGTAGCCGTACCGGAATTCGAGTAGCTGATGGCCGTCAGATAGGCAAACTGAGAAAACATCAGTCCGCCGATGGCAAAAATGACGAGCCGCACCGCTTCCGCTGGATGCTTCCAGATACAAAAAGTCTCTTGCTTTTTTGTAAAAATCGTTAACAGCAGCAGGATCATACCGGCCCCCAGCATACGAATGGCCGCCAGCATTCCTGATTCCATCTGGCTGTTTGCAAAAATATACTGGCCGCAAGTACCCGAAAAACCCCAGGCCGCACCGCCAGTCAGAGTGAGGATCACTCCTCTTATCTGTCTTTTCTTTTCCGTCATACACGATTCTCCTTATAGTTTTGATCATGTGCAGCCATGCCGTCTCTGACGCCTCTGCCGCGTCATCCACAGCCGACTGTCCACCGATGCCGTCTGAATCGTAGTATAACACAGAATTTCCTTAAATTAAAAGTCCGAATTATTGATTTTGGCCGGGTTTTGCAAGTTTTTTTCCTTTCCGGCCGCCTTTTTTATCCGCTCCTGATTTTCAAGGATCCGATCCATTTTTTTGTGCAGGTCCTCCAGAATGAACTCGGATTTGAGATTCACCTTGTAGGCGTTCTCCGCCTGCTCCCGGTCCCGCTCTTCCCGCCGGTTCTGGCTCATCATGATCAGCGGCGCCTGGATCGCCGCCACGCAGGACAGGACCAGGTTCAGCAGAATGTACGGGTAGGCGTCAAAGGCTTCCTCTTTCAGCAGATTATTGCCGAACATCCAGAACAAAAGCAGCGCAGTAAAAGAAAAAATGAATCCCCAGCTGCCGGCGAAGCGCGCGATCCGGTCCGCCGTCCGCTGCCCGAAGGTCGCGGCGGCATGAAGACTGCGCTCCAGATCCACCGAAACCTTCTTCTCCAGCATCATATGGAGAATATCTTCCTCATTGAAATCTTCCGCCACATTGTCCACCAGCACCCGGAGCAAATCCAGTTTTTCCTCCGTGGTAAATGTATTCTCCTGCTCCTGTTTTTCCATTTTGCCGCCCTCCTCACGTTCTTTTGAGGACAGTATTCCCGAAAAATCCCGGAGCTACTCGTCTTTTTGACAATACTACCAGATCTGACTGTCAGAGACCTCTCCCTTCTTCCTTTTCCGGAATAAGGATTGTTCTCAGATGTTTCCGTACAGTACTACTCTTGCCTCATACGGTTTTAAAACACCTTGTTTATGGAAGTGATAGTTGGAGATCAGCTCCGTACCCTCCTGCTGTTCGAACAGATCGCAAGGAACTTCCTGATCGCTGAAATTGCAGGCAACAACCATCTTCTGCGTGCCAAGGGTTCTCTGGTACGCGTAGATATTTTCATCGTCATTCAGCAGTCCTTCAAAGATTCCCTCCACAATGATCTCCTGCTCTTTGCGCAGACGGATCAGTTTCTGATAGTAGTAAAAAATACTGTCCGGGTCTTCCAGAGCCTGCTTTGCGTTGATCATCAGATAGTTCGGGTTCACTTTGATCCAAGGGGTTCCCGTCGTAAATCCCGCATTGGCGCTGTCGTCCCACTGCATCGGCGTTCTGGCGTTATCTCTGCTGACCGCCTTGAGCGCATCGAGCATCTCTTCTTCATTCATGATGCCGTTTTCCGTAAATTCATGGAAAGCATTGATGGACTCAATATCCCGGTAATCTTCAAGCTTTTTAAAATACGCATTGGTCATACCGATCTCTTCTCCCTGATAAATGTAAGGAGTCCCTTTCATCATATGGAGACAGGTTGCGACCATTTTTGCGGATACTTCCCGGTACATCGGGCCGTCGTTTCCAAACCGGGACACTGCTCTTGGCTGGTCATGGTTATCCCAGTACAGACTGTTCCAGGCCACACCCTCCAGCTCTGTCTGCCATTTATTCAGTACTTTTCTGAGCTTTGGCATCGAAATTCTGTCTGTCGTCCATTTTCCATGTTCCCCTGCGGCGATATCCATATGTTCAAACTGGAAGACCATGTTTAACTCTCTGCCATCCAGATTGGCATATTTCTTCGCCTCCTCGATCGTGACGCCGGCAGTCTCGCCCACCGTCACCAGATCATATTTGGACAGCACTTTCTGATTCATCTCCTGCAGATACTCATGCACTCTTGGTCCATTGCAGACATACGGATCCCTGTTGCCGTACAGGCCGTTTTCCACCACGCCATCCGGAAAAGCAGGGTCCTTGGAGATCATGCTGATCACATCCATGCGGAAACCGTCCACGCCTTTCTCACACCACCAGGTCATCATATCAAACACTTCCTTACGGACCGTCTCGTTCTCCCAGTTCAGATCCGGCTGTTTCGGAGAAAAGCAGTGGAGATAATACATATCTGTCTCCTCATCATACTGCCATGCCGAACCGCTGAAAGCACTTCCCCAGTTATTCGGCTCTTTTCCGTCTTTCGGGTCTTTCCAGATGTAATAATCTCTGTAAGGGTTATCTTTTGACTTCCGGCTCTCCACGAACCAGCGATGCTCATCGCTCGTGTGATTGACCACCAGATCCATCACCAGTTTCAGACCTCTTTTATGCATCTCTGAAAGCATCCGGTCAAAGTCTTCCATCGTTCCAAACTCTTTCATGATATCCTGATAATCGGAAATATCGTATCCATTATCATCGTTCGGAGACTGATAGACCGGGGACAGCCAGATCACATCCACCCCCAGCTCTTTCAGATAATCCAGATGCTCCGTGATACCGTTCAGATCTCCGATACCGTCCCCGTTGCTGTCCGCAAAGCTTCTCGGATAAATCTGATAGATCACACTTTTTTTCCACCATAACTTCTTGTTCATGTCTTTCTCCTCCTAATTCTTATACACTGCGCCGGATGTCGTTTTGCTTCCTTTTCTCTTCACACATACCGCACCGCATCTGCTTTACATCTCTGTGCTACCGCCTGTCAAAACACATGGCCAGGCAACAATTATTGTAGCTTCAGTATAAAAAATTTCTTTTCATCTTTCTTGCAATATGTTATTCTAAAAATGTACAATATTCACTTATTATTATATTTATCAAGGGAAAGTGTAAAAAAATATGAACAAAATTCACCTGCAGAAAGAAGCGAAACACGGAACCCCGCAATTTCCTTTTCAGGCGTTCTCCCAGCATGACACCTGCGGTCAGTATTTTGCTCCTTATCACTGGCATGATGAAGCCGAATTCTTATATGTGACCGAAGGAAGCATCATGCTCCGCACCGAATCCGACACGAAGATCCTGTCTGCCGGACAGGTCTGTTTTATCAATCCGGGAACTGCCCACGCCCTGTTTGGCAACAGCGATATCTCCCACCACTACGCCCTGGTCTTTAACCTGGAACTGCTCAGCTTCGCCCAGTACGACGTCTGCCAGAACCGCTATCTGGAACCTCTTTTTTCCGGCAAACTCCTCTTTCCTTCCGGAGATTCCCTGATGCCGGACACTTCCGCGAAAATCGGACAGCTGATTGCCCGGGCCGAACAGCTTTACCAGAGTACGGACTCTGCCGTTCCCGCTTCGCTTTCCATCAAGATCATCCTGCTTCAGATTCTGGAAATCCTGTTTTCCGAACAGGCTTTTTTGCCATCCGGCGATAACGCCCGCTGGAAATCCACCGAGGAATATACCCTCCGCCCGGTATTTGCATACATGAAACAGCATTATCAGGAACGGATCACCCTGGAACAGCTGGCTTCCAGCCTGCATATGAACAAAAATTATTTCTGTAAATTTTTCAAACAAAAAGTAGGAAAAACACCGTTTTCCTACTTAAATGAATACCGTATTAATCAGGCAGCCGCCCTGCTGCTTACGACCGACGCTCCGATCACCGAGATCGCCATGAACACCGGATTCGATAACATGAGCTACTTTATCCGCCAGTTTAAACATTGCAAGGGCTGCACCCCCTCCGTGTTCCGCAAGATGGAACATCCGGGAGCAGTGCCGATCGTGTGAATATCCTCACCCCAGACGCAGAGCTGGTCAAGAATCTTCATCAATGACCGCCCTCGCTGAGGCTGTATTCCACTTTGGAATATACACTTTCCTTTATGTCAGTACTTGTTTTTATTTATGTGAACGCTATAATTGTAGGTGATAACATAACAAATGTTAATCCAGTCAGAAACGAGGTATAAAAAATGAGAAAAGAACTGAATATCACAGAAGGCATTTTTCCGATGCCGGTTTTGATGGTCGCAACCTATAACGAAGATGGCAGCGTAAATGTAATGAACGCCGCCTGGGGAACTATGCAGGCTCGCGATACCGTAGCACTGAACCTCACGGAAACCCACAAAACCGTAAAAAACATCAAGGCCCGCGGCGCGTTTACCGTCAGCCTCGCCGATGCTTCCCATGTTGTGGAAGCCGATTATTTCGGCGTGGAATCCGGTAACCTCACCACCGACAAATTCAAAAACAGCGGCCTGACCGCTTCGCGTTCTGAAATTGTGGACGCACCGGTTATCAATGAGTTTCCGCTGTGTCTGGAATGTCAGTTCATCGAATACCAGAACAATGAATACGGATGCGGTGTGATTGGTAAAGTGGTAAAAGTCACTGCTGATGAAAGTGTTCTGGAAGACGGCAAGTTAAATATGTCTCTGGTTGGCGCCATCGCTTTTGATCCCTACACCCATGGATACTATAAGGTGACCGAACGGGTGGGAGAAGCCTTCCAAGACGGTCTGGCATTGAAAAAATAGAAACTCTTACTCTGCCTTTTATTTGCAGGCTATCTTATCCAGATACCTGACCGGCACCTGCTTCGTCATCCAGACTCCGTTGGCAGAACCAGTCTCATTCATGCAGTTCCAACGGCAGCCCGTCCGGATCCGCAAAGAAGGTAAACTTCCGGTGGGAAAACTCATCCATCCGCACCGGTTCCACCGCAATTCCCTTCTCCCGAAGCTCCACGGCGGCCGCTTCCACATCATCCGTATAAAAAGCCAGATGACGAAGTCCCGCCGCCTCCGGGCGTGTCACCCGCTCTGGAGGATTCTTCACCCCGAAAATCTCCAGCTCCGTCGTATCATTGACGCGAAGATCCAGCTTCCAGTCATCCTTTTCCGGCCGGTAATTCTCCCGGATGATTGCAAAACCCAGTTTATTCACATAAAAATCTTTAGAAACCTCATAATCAGAAACAATAATCGCAACATGATGAATTTGTGAAAGCTTCATAACTGTCCTCCTGTCCATTTTCTTTTCTCTTCTATCATCTACTTCTATCAGAAACTGAGTGTACCACGCGCGTCGGTCACAGCGCAAGCACTCCCTCAAAAGCCAGCGCCATATATTTCTCAGCGCCGGACAAACCGTATTCTGTCAAATCCCGCGGCTCCCACGTATCAGCGTCCAGAGTATCCGCACCGTACAAAAACTGCACAAAAGGAATATCCCGGAAAGAGATTGCCGGAAAAAGCTGTGCGCTGATTGCCTGTTGTGAGGAAAATGATATGTCCGTTCTGGACGGCGTGCGGATTCCTGTCGAACGTTCCGCTGCACTGATGAAGTGGCACATGCTGGGCGAAGTATTGGTTCCCGGCGTATTGAATGCAAGTGATATTACGAAAACGGACGGCTGCAAACAGGCGGCTGCTCTTGCAGACAAGATGTAAAAAAGTCCTGCTGAAGCAGGGCGAATTCTCATTTTCTTCTGTGATAATAAAGCTTTGTTTTTTCAGCTTTGGCAGATGGAAAAGCAAAGCTTTTCACAGGAACTATTGTGCTTTTTTATATTCTTCTCCCCCATTAATGTCAGTGTCGTTTCTGCTGGACAGGCAGGTAACTCCTTAACTTCCTGCATTTTATCACTTCTCCTCTCTTTAGTTTCCATTTTGTAACTACGTCACTTTATTTTGCCTACTTTACGATTATACCTCATGGCAGTAATATATAAACACAGGGAACTGCATGGAAGTCTGCCCGCAGAAAGCGGTAATTTGGGAGGGAGCAAAATGACACAGAAAGAAAGAAGATTATATTTAATTTCCGAGCTGCTGAAAGAGCAATCGGGATATGCAGGATTGGAAATCCCGAAGAACGAAGATGGGCAAAAACGCCTGCTTCGCTCTCTGTTCAATATTAGGATGCCGCGTCCTGCCGGTCAGGAGTTTCTGGCGGTGCAGGACGCATATTTGCAGGAGGAAATCCGGCAGAAGGGCATTACCGATCTGACGGATCTTACGCCGGTGCGGGAAGGGATTTATCTCTGGCAGGGGGATATTACGACACTCCGCTGTGATGCGATCGTCAATGCGGCAAACAGCCAGATGCTGGGGTGCTTTGTTCCCTGCCGCTATGTCCTGCATACCGTCGGGCCTATTGTAGGCGGTCTGCTCACTAAAAAGGACAAAGATTTGCTTGCTTCGTGCTACCGCTCCTGTTTGGAGCTGGCCGGGCAGAATCATATCAAAAGTATTGCGTTTTGCTGTATCTCCACCGGTGAATTTCATTTTCCAAATGAAAGGGCGGCGGAAATTGCCATTCAAACTGTAAAAGATTACAAGAAGCATACACAGAACAAAATCAAGGTAATATTCAATGTTTTTAAGGAAACCGATCTCAACATTTACCGGAAACTACTGGGAGTAGAGTAAATGCAGGCTTTTGCCAAATATATGGACGATGATCAGCGATGTATTATAATTGTTTACGCATATAAATCACATCTTTCATGGGATTGAGATAATATGCCTCACATTCTTCAAAGCCATGCTTTTTATAGAGGGAAATTGCTTCTTTTAATGGGATGATCGTATCGAGTACCATTTCCTGATATCCCGCATCTTTCGCATGAATGATTATTGCTGTCACGAGTGCATTTCCCAGATGCAGTCCTCTTGCCTCAGGTCTAACGTATAGTCTTTTCATTTCACAACGAATATCAGAGTGCCGATGATATGCTACCATCCCAAGAACTTTATCGTTATCTATGGCAACAAGTAATTCCCCCTCCGGTGCGCTGTACTTGTGTTCCGGATGTGCTAATTCATCATCAATATTTTGAAATGACAAGTCCCTGCCCAAACGGTTTGAATATTCTTCTATCAATTTTCTGACTTCCGGCAAGTAATTTTTTCCATCAACAATTTCCATTTTATATAACCTCTTTCTAGTATGCTACATTGAAAATCCGATTTATTGTACTGTTAAGCATGTGAAGATCATAGTTGTCAATGCGGAATCGATTTAGATCAAAAATCTCATTCCCAAGTTCTGTGGACCTGTCTCCCCTGAGCCCTATCAGCTGTTGAATATCACTATTCAATAATAACGCAAAAACTTAAAATATAACAACTGTTACATGGGATCATCGCACTAATTACTTAGTGCGACAGCCCCTAAATAATTACTATGTTTTTTATATACATCTTCCGCACCACCGGCATCCATTGCAGGATTCTCTTCTCCTGCAGGTGCGGCAACGTTTTTGAATAGGGTGTTCTCAGCTGACCGGAAGCCAGATACGGCTCCAAATCTACTTTACCTATGAACGGGGCAGGCACTCCTGAATACGGCGTGCACGTTTGGTCAATAACCAAAAATGCACATCCGGGCGCAGACGGATCATATCCCAGACTTCATCACGCCAGGCATCGGCTTCTTCCAGAAAAAAGTCGCTGGTCATACAAACTCGGATGGATTCGCCGCTCTTGATTTTGTAGCTGCCCTGACGGTCTTTTTTCAGCGGCAGATTGAAATTCGTTTTAACCCTATAAATCTCCCCGCCTGATTTTCCTCGTTCACTGTCCAGATAATACATATAGCAGTGGTCGCAGCCCTCACTGTATTTACGGCAGCCATGCCAGGGATTCCAGATGTCACTACTCATGCCTGCTCCTTTCCAGTTCACAAATCAGACTGCGGGGCATGTTTTGCGGCCCGCGTATCGTGCTGATTCCATAGGTTTTCAGCTTCTCAAACGGAAGAAAAGACATCTCGTATTGTTCATTATCAGAATAATCTGCGTACTTGATTTACTATCCGGATATAGTATAATTTTCTTACAATAAAACGTCAAGAAAAAAGGAGGCAAAAGCCATGACTTCTTTTATAATAGAAAAGAAAAAAATAGAAGTGTTCCCCGGCATAAAGCCGGATAGTCCGCTCATCTGCCTGAACACATATGGCCACGAAGGTGGACAGGTATTCCAACAGTTACAGAGTTCCGGATGCCCGGATTTTACGCTGGTCGCTGTCAGTAATCTGGAATGGGATCACGATATGTCTCCCTGGGCCATCCCGCCCATCTCCGAAAAGGACACGCCCTGCACCGGCGGAGCGGATGATTACCTGGATCTGCTACTGCACCGTATCTTGCCGGAAGCGGAAAAGGCATTGCCGGGTATCCCTTCCTGGAGAGGGATTGCGGGCTATTCGCTGGCCGGGCTGTTCGCCGTGTATGCGATGTATCAGACCGATGTTTTTTCACGGGTTGCCAGTATGTCCGGTTCCCTGTGGTTCCCAGGCATCCGGGAATACATTGTTTCTCACACGCCGAAGAAAACGCCCGACTGTATGTACTTTTCGCTGGGAGATCGGGAGTGCCATACCCGGAATAAATTCCTGCAATGTGTCCAAGAGAATACGGAAGCCATCGAGGCATTCTACCGCGGGCAGGGGATTGACACGACTTTCCGGTTAAATCCCGGCAACCATTTCAAGGACGGCGTACTGCGGACAGCGGCGGGACTCCAGTGGATATTAAACAGAGAGAACGATAAGGAGAATGAATAATGGATACGATTTATTCGCTTTTTCAGGAAATCGTAAAAGCACATGGACAAGAACCTGCCATCATAGAAAACAATCGCACCATGACATTTGATGAACTTTCCAATATGATGGACAGGATTGCGTGCAGTTTTCCGCAGGAAGTCCACAGCATTGGCATCGTGATGCGTCACCGGGCCGAAATGATCGCGTCTGTTTTGGCGATCCTGAAATGCGGTGGGCGGTATATCCCGGCGGAACCGGATTTTCCCACCGGGCGCATCCATGACATGATGGAGGAAGCGCAGGTAGACTTCGTTTTGACCGAGCACGCCTTTACCCCAAAGCTGGACGGTTTTCCTATCCGTTATACCGACTGCGAGATCTGCGGTGTGGAGACGCCGTCCTGGAAGCGCAACGCCATCGAAGACCCGGAGCGTCCGGCCTATGTGTTATATACATCCGGCACGACCGGGCGTCCCAAAGGCGTCTGTGTCACCAACCGCAATGTCTGCCATTATGTCCGGGCATTCGCGAATGAATTTCATCCCGGCCCCGGCGACATCATGCTGCAATACTCGGTCTGTTCCTTTGACATCTTCGTGGAGGAAGTGTTCACCAGCCTTCTGAACGGCGCGGCTCTTGCCATCCCGGACGCGGAGGACAAGGCGGACATCCACACCCTGATGGATTTCGTGGAGCGCCATCATGTTACCATGCTCAGCGGGTTCCCGTATCTGCTGGCCGAGATGAACCACCTGTCCGCCATTCCTTCTTCCCTGCGTCTGCTCATCAGCGGCGGTGACGTACTGCGGGGCGTCTATGTGGATCACCTGTTGGACAAAGCGGAGGTTTACAACACCTACGGCCCGTCCGAGACAACGGTCTGCGCTTCGTATTACCGCTGCAATGGCGGCACCGTGCTGGAGGACGGTACCTATCCCATCGGTCATCCTGTACTGGGTGCGCAGATTAGGATTCTGGATCAGTCTGGCAATGAGGTTTCCAAAGGGCAGATAGGAGAAATCTGCATCTATGGCGGCGGTGTATCGATGGGCTACATTGGCAACCACACCGAGGAAAACAGAGCCTTTGAGCGGCAGCCGGACGGGAGCGTCATGTACCGCAGCGGCGACCTGGGCTACCTCCTGCCGGATGGCAACATCGCCTTCCTGCACCGCAAAGACGATCAGATCATGATCTACGGCAAGCGTGTGGAAGTGGCCGAAGTGGAGTCCCGTCTCTATCAGTGCAAGGACGTGCAGCAGGCTGTCGTCCGGGCTTTCACGGACGAAGATGGGCTGGCCTATATGACCGCCTATGTGGTACCTTCCGATGATACGTTTAGAGTTTCGGAAGTAAAAAAAGAACTGTCTGAAAATCTGACTTCCTTCATGATCCCGGAATTTTTTGTGGAGATGAAGCAGATTCCTCTGAATGTCAACGGCAAGCCGGATGTATCGAAGCTGCCGGTGGTCATGAAAGCAGGTGCACTATGATGGACGTGGAGATTCGCCAGGCGTCAGCCGATGACCTGGAACTGCTGATGCAGTGGCGGATGGAGGTGTTGCGGGAGGTATTTTCCATTCCGCCCGACCAGACGATGACGAAACTGGAAGCCGAGAACCGCCACTACTACCGGGAAACGCTGGCAAACGGCGGACATATCGCCTGTTTTGCGTTGTTGCATGGGGAAATCATCGGCTGCGGTGGAATGTGCCTGTATCAGGAAATGCCCTCGCCGGACAATCTCAACGGGAAATGCGCCTACCTGATGAATATTTACACCAGACCCGCCTTCCGCAGCCACGGCGTAGGAAAACGGGTCGTGTGCTGGCTAATCCGTCAGGCGAAGGAGAAGAGCGTCACCAAAATCTATCTGGAAGCTTCCGAGGCCGGCCGACCACTCTACCGGGAGATGGGGTTTGCCGATATGACCGGTTATATGAAGTGGAAAGAGGACGAAACGGATCCGGCCCTGTGTAAAGCCTACTAAGCCGGAAAGAACCTGTAAGGAGGGAGACGACAACATGGAAATGATCGTAAAGAACACTGATGTAAAAAGCGTGCTGACCAAATCCAACCTGCCGGTGGCGGATTATTCGGTCAACCCCTACACCGGCTGCGAGCACGGCTGTAAGTATTGCTACGCCTCTTTTATGAAACGGTTTACCAAACACCCGGAACCCTGGGGCAGTTTCGTGGACGTGAAGCACTGGCCGGACATCAAGCGCCCGTTCAACGATCCGCCTATCGTGGTCAATTACTTTTTCCACGAGGAAATTATCCCTTCCGCAAAGAAAAAACAGAAAAAAGTCTAACAGCGCCAACGTTGGACGCCGAAATAAAAGCTGTACCGTGACATCCCCGATTCCGCGGTACAGCTTTTCATCTTCTATATGAAATGAAAAAACTTCAGTGTTTCCTTAATTGCGCGCTCTTTTTCCGGATATGGTGCCAATCCAAAAACGGATTGGTCATTCTTAACTTGGATCAAAAAAATCATCCTGCTTTTCCGCTTCTGTCTTGGCCGTTTTTCCCAGCTGCTTAATGGTCTTCAGATATTCCTCTTCCACAGGGGAAAGAGTTTGTGCCTGATAGCGTTTATATTCCACTTTCGCTTTTTCCATAGCCTGTGCATGACTGATTTTTCCTGCATGGGTCAATACTTCTTCCCCAGTCGCCCGAAGAATGTTATCCAGCTGCTCCACATAATCGCTCATATACATAGGCCGGTGGCGGATAGCCTGCACCTCGGCAAAGTCGAAATAACCGGATACCATTTGATTCAGAACTCGCAGTTCTTCCTCTGTCAGATAATTCTTGGCAATCCCAATATCTTTTGCCGTGGGAAAATCGCCGGAAAAGGTGGTAAGCCTCATAAACGGCTTATCCGCATCGGCCCGTTCATAAATCACCTCCGCAGCCGTATGCCCATGCGCTGCATAATGGAGTTTGTTCTGCACCATTTTGAAAAACGCAACAGATTCCGCACTTCTGGGGTTATAGTCCACACTGGTGGCGTACAAGTCCAACACCTGTCGATACATAACTTTTTCCGAAGAACGAATGTCCCGAATCCGTTCCAGCAGTTCGCGCCAATAGTTGCCACCGCCCAAATTTTTCAGGCGCTCATCGTCCATCGTGAAGCCCTTGATCATGTATTCCTTCAGGCGCTCGGTAGCCCACCGGCGAAACTGGGTGGCAATCAAGGATTTTACCCTGTACCCCAAAGAAATGATCATATCCAGATTATAGAAAGTCAGCTCTCTGGTTACTTGCCTGCTACCCTCCATTCGAACCTGTCGGAATTTCCGACAGGTTGAAACCTCGTCCAGTTCGCCTTCTTCATAGATGTGGCCGATATGCTCCACAATGTTGCTTCTGGACGTGTGGAACAATTCCGCCATCTGCTGCTGCGTCAGCCAAACAGTCTCGTCTACAAACCGGCACGCTACCTTTGTGAGCCCATCTTCGGCCTGATAAATTACAATCTCGCCCTGGCCCTGATCCGGTCTGTTCTTATCTTCCGCCATTTGTTCACGCTCCTATCCGATTACATTTTCTATGTTTCAAGAGAGCGAAGAAAATGGCCGGCGCTCTCTTGTTTGGACTCTTATATCACGTCTATTATATCATGCGGCAATTTTGCCTGCAACTGCTTCCGGCTTGAAAACAGATTCTTTTTTGCCTGTTGCCGCGCTGTCCTGATCTTCAAGTGGAACCGCCGGAGCGGGCAGATTCTCAACATCCAACTCCGAAGCGTACTTCTCAATCAGGTTGGCCAGCAGGTCTGCAAAACCGCTCCACTCATCGATCATAGGCAGTTTCCCTTTCTTTTTTGTGTGGGTGTTTACAAAGTTCCAATACTTCCGGCGGTATCTGTTCCCAAATTGCCATGGCACTGTCATAGTCGCGCCGCAGCTTGAAGTCTTCGATTTGTTTTAACGCGCTGACATTCTGTGCCGAGGCAAGAGATTCTTCCAGTTCGGCATTTTTTGTTTTCAGCTTTTTGTTTTCGGATGCTGTTTTCGTAAAGGCTACGCCATATTTCCGCAGCAGCGTGTCCAACTTCTCCACACTGGGAAGATAGGTATCCAAAATTTTGCAAATTTCCTCCGCCCGGCTTTTGGCGTTAAAGGGATTGATTCCAGTGAGCAGATCCTCCAGCTTATCCTTCTGTTTGGTCAACCGGGTCATCTCCTTAAACACGCGGGGCGGGATATGGTCGCGCCCGGTCAGACTGGCGCTCTCGCCACGCTCCAAATCCGGGAACTTCTTAACCATGTGGTTCCAGAACTCATCCTGCCACCAGGTCAGCTTCTTCTTGTTACCCATAATATCTTTGGCGCTGAGCCTGCC
>DXGQ01000046.1 GCA_019113845.1 Candidatus Anaerobutyricum avicola | reverse complement strand
AGTCAGGTCTACGTAGTCGGCTACAAGCACATCTTCGGCTGCCGTAACACCGGAGTCAAGCACAGCAACTCTGACAGTATCCCCTGTCAGATCCAGACTGTCCGGCAGATTGACCGCATCCAGATTCCACTTCCGATGCTTTTCTGGCTGACTTTGCGATGATTTTTTCCACTTTACTCAAAAGCTTTTTCTTCATTGCTCCTCTCCCTCCTTCCTGTTTGTTTTTATTTATTGTACCATAATATTTTTCCTGTGCCGGATGTTGTAAAAAATAGGCTATGTTTTTGTAAAAAATAGACCTTATTTATAAAATTTTTTATATAAGCACCTAAAAAGTATAGAAAAAAACTCTTTTTCTGATAATATTATCTCTGTAATACATATCTAAAAAAGAGCTTTCTACAAGTTTATGCAAGTCTTTATATTATTAATATAATATTTTATTGTTTAACAATTACTATTCCTGTCTTTTATCACCCCAGGTACAACAGGATCTGAACGGAAAACAGGCGGTCTTTTTTTTCTATCTTCATTGTTCCGTAATATTTCTGTACGATATTTTCCACATTGCCAAGTCCCAGTCCGTGCAGGTTGCTGTCTTTTTTCGTTGTGAGAAGTTTTGTCCCCTTTTGTCTGAGTGTTCCGCTGTAGCTGTTTTCCACATGTATTTTCAGGATGCCTTTTTCTTCTTTGATGTTGACCGACAGCTTCTTTTCTTCTGCCTGCCGGGCGGCCTCGATGGCATTTTCCAAAAGATTACCCAGAATGATATTAATGTCAAAGGAATGTTGACTGACGTCCGACAGGCGCACTTCTGTCCGGACGGATATCTGTTCCTTTCTTGCCTGTGCCAGCATGTAGTTTAAGAGACTGTCAATCTCAACGTCGCCGGATTCTATGATTTCATCCGGCGTCTTTAAATATTCCTGCATGGAAGCAAGGTATTTTTTTATCCCTGCAATGTTGTTCTTTTTTGCCAAAATCTGTAGTTCATTGATATGATGTCTCATATCGTGACGCAGGGATTTCACTTTTCCTTCCGTTTGAGAAATCAGTTCCAATTGATTCATATAAGCTTTAAGATTTTGCTTCAGCATAATATTTTCATATTTTGCCGAAAATGCCTTAATGGACAAATGATAGAGATAAAATACACAAAAGTTCATCACAAGCACACTGATGGCCGCAATCACTGCGTCAGAATCCATATCAGAACTGTCCTTTGTCATATACCGAAGCATAAAAATACTACATATCGGAACAATAAGAAGAAAAACATTATGGATATCTTCTTGTTTCTCCCGATATGCCAATGCTTTTTCCACAATAATTTCACAAACAAAAAATAGTAATACGATAATAACCTGATAGACCTGATTGAACATTTCTCCATCCTGGTAATTTACAAAAATCCGAACAACCATAACATCACACGCCATACTTAATGCACATATGATAACCGTCACAAACAGCTTCATTCTGATCTGCGCAGGATACAGCAGCGTCAGCAGGAAAATTCCCACAAGATTACAGGCTATGTTTATAAAGGCTGTACGCAGTGTCAGATATAAAAATGTGTTGACCGCATAGAAGAGCCCGTAAGCCAGGATGATCTTCCTGCCGGGTATCTCCTCCGTCCTGAAAAATACCTTCATAAACCGGCTGATCAGATACACTCGAAACGCGTTCGCTCCCATACAGATAACGCTATTTATTATCATTCCAATCCTCCCGCAGTATCTGCTCCCTGACCTTTTTCCGGTTCGCCTTGCTGATCGGCAGACAGGCGCCGTCCAAAAGTTCCACGGAGTCATAGGTATATTTTGTCACAAAGTCATGGTTCACAATATAAGACTGGTGGATACTGATAAAATACGGGGGAAGCGTCTTTTCTATGTTCTTAAGCCTCCCATAAAATGTTTCCTCACCCCGGAGTGTTTTTATTATGATTTTTCTGCCCTCGCTGCCAAAATACAGGATATCTCCGTACGGCACATAGCGGTACTCCTGTCCTGTCCGGTATGTGAATCGCTGTTCTTTTTGACCCAACAGCTTTATTGCCAGATCCAGCGCCTCCCAAACCGCCTCTTCGGTAATCGGTTTGATCAGAAAGTCCATGGGCTGGGTTTTGAACAGTTTCTGCGCGTGGGAAGCATTGCCGGATATGTAGATGATCTGCATCCACCGGTTCTCCATCTGGCTTCGGATGAATTGCGCCACCTCGATACCGCTCATCGTAAGCAGTTCGATATCGAGGAACAGAATGTCCAGGGGATGCCAGTCTCTCAGATATTGGCAGACCTCCTCGCCGGTATACCACAGTTCTGTCTCCAACTTTACGTTTCTGTCCTGTCCGTATTGCAGCACCATCTTTTCCAACTCGGCACATATATTTTTTCCATCATCACAAATTCCAATATAATACATTTTTCTCACCCGATCGCCAAAAAACAGGAAACAAAAAAGAGGATCGCTCCCCTTTTTGTCTCTTACAACTCCGGCGTCTCTCTGCCATAAAAGGCGTCCGCACGGCCGGATATCTCGTTATAAAAGGCTGCTTCCGCCGCGTTCATGTAAGGCAGGACGTAAAAAAGCGCCAGCCCGAATGTAGCGAGGCTTAAAAAATACCAGCCGAGGAAACTGAATCGCAGGCAAAACAGTTCCCATTTATGTCCGCGCATGATCTTCCGGGACATTTTCATCGCCTTTCCTACCGTGTAATCCTGCTTTTCCTCCAGAATGTACGGAACCATGGCATATGCATACATGGTGACAATACCGGGGATAATGAGTAGCAGGGAAAATAAAAACTCATAGACAAACAGGGCGATCTTCATGTACATACCCTTCCAGACCATAGAAAAACGATGCAGTACCACAGAGGGAGAGGTTTCCCTTCTGTCCAGCAGCGCCAGATTAAAATCAATGTATCCGAATCGTGCCGGCCCGCCTGCGAAAAAGAAAAAAAGCGCCAGTATGATCCCGAGTATGAGCAGCACCAGAAAATAATGGGGCAGGCTCTCAAAAACCCGGATGGCAATACTCATGATAAACATAAAATGTGTGATGAAATACAGGGAAGTACCGAACGCTCCCAGGCAGGCAGCCAGAAGCATGGCTCCAATGGCCTTGCCCCAGCTGCCTTTCAGGGCGTCTCTGGCAATCTCCTTATATTCCGCTGATGTCAGTTTCATAAGGGGTCCTCCTAATCGTCATAAAGGAAATCCCAAAGACCTTAGTCGCAGATGTCCCACATCTCTTTGACGCGCACGACCTCATTCAGGGTCATGTTCATAAAGGCCTCATTCTGCGGCTGATTGCTGAATGCGTTGGTCTCTTTTCTGTAAGCGATCTCCGCGTTCACATCGTCGATGGTGATTCCCTTCTCTTTTAAAATCTTTGCTGCCTCATAACCTCTCATGTTTACTACCTCCCATGTTGAAACCTTTTGTCCTATATTATAATGCAATCTTTCCGAATAATCTACCTTTTATTCATTTCCTGTCAGAAACTCTCCGTAAGAACGGGGTTCTCTGCTACTTCCGGAAAATGCACAGGAGCGATACAGATATTCTGTATAAAAGGATAAGAGGGACTGCTCGTCCGCCTTTTCAGGAACCGGCGTCTTTATGATCATCACATAAATGTTTTCCTCATCCATTTTTACAACCTTGTATACTTCCAGCGCGCCATCTTCCTCAAATCCGGTCACCACATAGACCGTATCCAGATGCAGCAGCGTCTCCGCATCCGAGAGCGTATCCTTATCTTCCTCGTACATTTCTTCTATGGAGTCCGCATCTTCCTCCCGTCTCTCCTGACTGTAGGAAAGAAGGGCGCTGTTATCCTTGCCCCGGAAAGAAATGCGGTATCTCCCGGCATCCTCGTCTGCCTCCGCCTCCACGGTGTGATACAGATTCTTCGGATACGCAAAAGAAAAGCTCTCGCTCAGCCGACTGTCCACATCGTGGCCGGAAAACAGCCGAAAATCATCTTCCAGTAAAACTCGGTGCAAATCCATCTTTTCCCGGGCAGAAATGCGGATTCCCCACTGCTGTGCCAGCTTTTCTCCTTCCGTCTGTTCCTCCTGCGCGGTAGTGTCGCCGCTCTCTTCCTGTCCTGTCACCTCTTCTGTGTCGGAGCTCTGCTCCGCCTCAAACCCGGAGCTTCTTTCCCGTATACTCATAAACAGACACAGCAGGGCAAACATCCCGACAAAGGACATACAAAAAACCATCAATACTTTCTTCACAAACTTTTTTGCATAGTCAGACATACTTTCTCTTCTTCCCCTATATTATCTGTCCACGGCTTTCGTCTTTTTCATTTTCGCCTTTTCCAAATCCAAGCTCATCATACTTCGCCTTTACTTCCTCCCAGGGCAGAACATCCCGCTCCTCCTTCAGATAGGATAAGATGTCCGCAATGCCCTCGCCGGTATAGGCGCTGGTGTAAAAGATCTTATGACAGCCCGCCAGCATCAGCCACTGCGCCGCCTGTTCCGGCTGCGCTGCCCAGTGATCGATCTTTGTGACCACTCCGACGACCTCCCGGTTGCAGACCGGCGTCAGATTCGGCGAATAGAGGGAGAACGGCTCTGTGGCATCCATCAGAAGTCCGATGACGTCCGCCTCCGCCGTAAAGACTGCCAGCGCGGAGATCAGGTTTTTGGACTGGAGATACTCTCCCGGTGTGTCGATGATCGCGTCAAAATGATTGACATACTGTGTCTTATGATACGTGATGGTGTCGCCCTTCATGGCCTGCGACAGAGTGGTCTTTCCGGCCTCGCTGCGCCCGATGAACATAATTTTACGCATGGCGTTCCATCTCCTGTTCTCTGAAACTCTTCCACTCTTCCATGCATTCCTTACAGCAGAATACATGCTCCACGCCGTCTTCCTCCAGCGTGCAGATATTCTCATCATCGTCAAATACGTTATCGTAGCAGTTCTCGCATATGATCATGCCCTCCGTCTCCGCATCGACAAACGCCTGAAACATGGAGTCGATCCCCATCAGCTGTTTAAGGACGCTCTCCACATCGCTGCCCGGACGGTCCGCCATATTTTTATCATCTTTTTCTGTATTTTTCTCGTTACTCATCTTTTCCTCCCATATTCCAAACTGCCGGGAGCGCGTTACCGCACCCGCACGGACACGATTTTCGAATTCTTTGAATACACCGTCACACCGTTTATCTGACGGCTCAGACGGATTCTGAAATAATATTTTTTCCCGGATTTCAGTTTCTTGATCTTTACAGAACCTTTTTTGGCATTTTTCGTCAAGGTTTTATATTTGCCCCTTTTGGACTTCGCATAGGAAATCTCACAGGTCATCCCCTTTTTCTTCGGTTTCCAGGACACCTTCACGGTCTTCTTTCCCGCTGCCGCTGCCTTCACAGTCGGCTTTATAAAGCTCTGGTCAGAAATCAGAAAATTAATGTCCACCGGACCGCTGATGCCTGCCACCTGTCCCTGGTTGGTGGCCTGCCACATCTCGTATGTACCTTTATATCCGCATTTTGCGCTGTAATGCGCCACCCATCTGCCCCACTGGTCGAAGGTCTCCTCCGGCAGATCGTTGGTAAAGGAGTATGCGCTCGAATAGATGGCAGCCTCGTAACCTGCCGCCTCGATCCGCTGACAGAACGCGCTGGCGATCTCGCCTCTCTGCTCCGCAGTGGTCGATGCGTATATTGAACTGTCTTCCATATCAAAATAGACCGGATAGGAAAGATTCCGCCCGCTGATCAGACGCAGCACATGCTCCGCCTCGCTGACTGCCCGGCCCACGGAATCCGCATAGGAGTATATGTACACGCCATAGGGAATCCCCGCCGCCTCACAGCCCGTTACATTTTCCAGCCAGCGGGCATCATCCTGATCCGGCTGGTTCATGCCGTAACCGCAGCGGATAATAGCAAAGTCCACACCGTCCGCCTTCACTGCCTGCCAGTCAACAGGGCCATTGTTGCTGCTGACATCAATTCCTCTGGCATAGGCTCCGTTGATCCGCTGTCCGCTGCCATTATAATAAGCGTCGCCCACCCGCTGCCATGCGCCGGTGCTTAACAGGCCGACGGATTCTTCTGCCTGCGCGTGTATTCCGTACCGGAAGCTGTCCGCCCGGTCGCCTCTCTCACCGGCCTGCACTCCGATATGTGCGCAAAAAAATGCCACCAAAAGCAGCATACAGGAAACCACGATGTTCTTTAATCCTTTGCCTTTTCGCATAATCTTCCTCCCAGTCCTTTCTTTCATCTCTCACGCTGGCGCCGACAGCTCTCGCACAGCCGGAAAGTGCCGACAGACGCCATGTCTTTCAATATCATTTTATATTCTACCTACGAAAAGGTCTGTTGTCAATAATGGAAAAGAGCCGTATTTTAACGACTCTCTTCCTTATTATATGATATTTGTTTTTGTTTTTCTGACGCTCTCCCTGCTTTTCGCATCATCGTTTTTTTATCCCGCTGCCGGTATGTTTTCCGACTATTTTCTGATCTTGATATGCACTTCCCGCAGCTGCTGTTCTGTCACCTCACCCGGCGCGCCGCACATGACATCCTGCGCGTTTCCATTCATAGGGAACGGAATGACCTCCCGGATATTCTCCTCGTTGCGAAGGAGCATGATCATCCGGTCCACGCCCGGAGCCATACCGGCATGTGGCGGTGCTCCGTACTGGAAGGCATTGTAAAGGGCTCCGAACTTCGTCTGCAGATCTTCTTCTGTGTAGCCCGCGATCTCAAAGGCTTTGATCATGATATCCAGATCGTGGTTCCGCACTGCGCCGGAAGATAATTCCACACCGTTGCAGACAATATCGTACTGGTAAGCCAGAATATCGAGAGGATTCTTCGTGGTCAGCGCTTCCAGTCCGCCCTGCGGCATGGAGAATGGATTGTGCGTGAAAATGATCTTTTTCTGTTCCTCATCGTACTCATACATCGGGAAATCATTGATGTAGCAGAACCGGTACGCATTTTTTTCGAGAAGGTCCAGGCGCTCACCGAGCTCCGTCCGGATCTGTCCGGCGTAGAGGGACGCCTGCTTCTCCTTGTCCGCAATAAAGAAAATGGTATCGCCCGGCGCCAGTCCTCCCAGATCTGCCATCTCTTTTTTCATCTCTTCCGGGATAAATTTATCGATCGGGCCCTTGTAGCTGCCGTCTTCCAGCACTTCCAGATAGCCGAGACCTCCCATACCGATGGACTGGGCGAACTTCAACAGTTTCTCGTGAAATCCTTTGGACATCTTCTCAGAAACTTTGATCGCGCGGACGGTCTGTCCGTGGAACGGTTTGAAACTGCATCTCTGGAAAAACTCCGTCACGTCAATGATCCGGAGAGGGTTTCTCAGATCCGGTTTATCCGTACCAAAGGAGAGCATCGCCTCTTTGTAGCTGATGACCGGAAACGGCGCCTTTGTCACCGCATAGCCTTCCGGCGCGAACTTTTCAAATGTATCGGCAAGAACTTCCTCGCCCACCCGGAACACGTCTTCCTGAGTGGCGAAGCTCATCTCAAAATCCAGCTGATAGAACTCTCCCGGCGACCGGTCCGCTCTGGCATCTTCATCCCGGAAACACGGCGCGATCTGGAAATATTTATCAAAACCGGACACCATCAGAAGCTGTTTGTACTGCTGCGGCGCCTGTGGGAGCGCGTAGAACTTTCCCTTAAATTTCCGGGACGGCACGATATAGTCTCTCGCTCCTTCCGGAGAGGAAGCGCAGAGGATTGGCGTCTGGATCTCCAGAAAACCAAGTTCCGTCATCTTCTCCCGCAGATAGCTGATCACTTTGGAGCGGAAGATCATATTTTCTTTTACTTTCCGGTTTCTGAGATCCAGATACCGGTATTTCAGACGGGTATTCTCATGGTTTTCTTTGGAAGTCATGATCTCAAACGGAAGCGGCTTGTACACCTTTCCGAGGATATCCACCTTATGCGCCTCCAGCTCGATCGTGCCGGACGGGATCTTGGGATTGTACGTCTCCTCATCCCGATGCTCCATCACGCCTTCCACGGAGATACAGTCTTCCTTATTGATCCCTTTCAGCAGGGAAGTATCCCGCAGTACGACCTGCAGCACTCCGTACATGTCCCTGAGGTCGATAAAAGATACCCCTCCGTGGTCGCGGATATTTTCCACCCATCCCGCGGCCCGCAGCGTCTTTCCGACATCCTGCTCGCTGATATGGTCAATGGTCACGTCCCGATAAATATTTGATGTTTGCATATATATTCTCCTTTCCGACGGGGCTTTCTTCAGGCTGCTGTTGTTTTCTTCCCGGAGCGTTTTTGTTTTTCTGCCAAGCCATGCACAGAAATCACGGCAGCAGCTTGAAGAAAGTGAACTTTCGGAAAGCGGCGACGAGATTTCTGTATATGGCGCGCAGCGACATCGAGAAGAAGCGAAGCGGATTCGAGATGGGTGGCGAAGGCAGAAAAAACAAAAAAACCGCCCTGAACCTCATGTTCAGGACGGAATTATAGCCGTGGTACCACCCGAATTACCGCAGCCCCGTTGCTGCAGTCACTCAAATTAACACTCTCGCTGTTTATCGCACAGCTACGGCGCACCTACTGACAGTATGTCCCGCCTGCGGCGGGCTGCGGGGCCTGTCCCCGTCTGTCTGCGTTCAGATTGCTGCTGGTGAAGTGTTATTCACGCCGATTCATTCTGCGGAGTTCGCACTGTCCTCCGCTCACTGGGAGCGATAATCCACGTTACTTCTCTTCGTCATCGCATTGCTGTCTTAAATTGACTTCGCTATGATAGCATAAAAAAATTAAATTGTCCAGACAAATTTCTTAAAAAAATTATTTTTCTGTGCTTTTTATCCTGTCTGTCAGCAGTGTCTCCACTTCTTCCACATCCATGTCGAGGGCAACTGCCAGTTCATTGAGCAGGCAGTCCTTTGCCAGATACAGGTATTTTTCATCCACTGCGGTGATCCTTCTCCCGGCAGCTTCTCTCTTTCTTTTTCTCCGATACAATGCTTTAAGAAGCCGGAAAGAATCCGTCGTGCTGCAGCTCTGCAGGATCTCCTTGTACTGCTGTTCCTGGGTCCTTGACTCCCGGATCTCCATATCCTCATACTCCGGAATATCTCTCAGAAACTCTCTTGCCTCTTCCTTTGTCATAACTTTTCGCATCAAAACCTTCTGATTGTCTACAGGTGAAAAAATCGTACTCCCCCTGGAACGCATCGGCGCCAAAACGTAGTAGGTTCTGTTATCGGACTCCCCTGCCGCGCTCATATAGTCCTGGACTTCACAAACGCCGTTGCTGCCGTAAATAATATATTCACCTTTTTCAAACATTTTTCTCAGCCCTCTTTCTCACTTATGAACAAATTGCAGTCATCTGATACCTATATATATAATTTATCAGTCTTTTTTGTAATTTTGCAAGAGCTTTTTCTAATTTTTACATTTTCTATACTTTATGATAGATTTTTTGTCTTTCTTTGTCTATTTTTCCTATAGGATATGATGCAGCACTGCGTCAGTACTATTTTTTCCATATTTTTCAGATTATATACCTATATTTCCATCGGATGTTCGATGGCAGTGCGCAGCCCCTCCACAAAGGCCTGAGCCGCTGCCCGGCAGGCTGATTCCGTCCCGGCCAGAACGGCGCCGCTGGAGTTTGCGTGTGACGGCGGATACCAATATCTCGCGATGCGGGTCTCACCGGCTTTGAGCGCTTTATCCAGCGCATAGTTTGTCTCGATGGGGCCGCCCACCAGATAGGCATAGGCTGTCCCTTCCTCAATGCCGCAGAAATCCCGGAAAAACTTTCCGGCCCGCGGAACGCACTGCGCGTAGAACGCCGTGCCCTGATCGCCATCAAAACAGCAGAGTTCCGTGCGGTTATCAATAAAGTCTTTTGCGTAGGCAAGACCGCTCTTGACATCCGCCACCTTCGGTCCTGAGATCATGACAAATACGCTGCCGCCGTACCGGCTCCAGGAGCCGAGCCGCCCCGCATAAAATGTCTCGGCGCGGATCACTTTGATATCTGCCTTTTTGGTCGCGTCATCCACTGCCAGATATCCGGCATCATCGTTGTCCACCGAAAAGAATCCGACGCTCTGATGTCCCTCCGGCAGATCATACACTCTGGCCATCTCGTCCGATACGTTTGCGATCACCTTCTGGCTGAGCATTTTTGTCTTCAGTCTGATTATCTCCATAACTATATTCCCTCCGTCAGATGGATTCTTTTCCGGCGGCCGCCTCCGCCGCCGGTCCCTTCCACCCGCTTCTTCTCCATTCTTTTACTTTGCCGCAAACAGGTCTTTTAATACGGCTTTTGCTGATCTCTCCTGATATCCGTCCGGGTCTTCCATCACACTGCCGCCGCGCACATCCCAGCGAAACTGGGAATACCGCAGATAGGAGCTGCCTCTGGCCACGTCCGGAAAACGCCGGTACCAGGAAGGCGCCTGTTTTTTCATATATTTTTCTGCCAGCTTCACCGCCCGGGAATCTGTCCGCCCGGCTGGCGAAGCCGTGCCGCCGATCTGCACGCCGGCCGGACTGGAATGTACGAACACGACGCTGCCGTCCGCGCATTCTCCGAGAACAATATACACATGTCCCGGTCCCGACATGATATCCCCGGACTTATACTCGCGGACGTCCGAAGCCCGCCGGAAGGAACCCCAGCCGTTCCCGGCATACTCTTTTGCGAGGGACGCCGCCTTATCCACATATCCTTCTCCCGGACTTCCTTTGGATGTATGGAGCACGTTATATACGCTCCATCCCACAAAGCCGGAACAGTCCAGACCGTATCCCCGGCGATACCGATACCTGCGGTAATCATAGGAAGCGCTCTGCCGCCCGGCAAACTCTCTCCACTGCGGATTGAGTCCTATACGCAGGGCGTCTCTTCCCGCGCCGGTGTCCGCCTTATTCCAGCCGCCTCCCCATATGTACATCGTGGAACCCACCGGTGCGATGGCTGTCTTTAAAAAGTTCCGAAGCGTCGTCACTGCCCGCTTTGGCAGCGTCGTATCCGTCTTTTTGCTGAAGCTTCCGTACCGCACCGTACCGTTTTTCTTTTCCTTATAGGCACGCACCCGGTAGCAAAACCGACTGCCCGCCTGCCGGCCGGTGAGCAGCGTCTTTTTCCCGCCGGTCTTCTGTACCAGCGTCCAGCGCTTCGTCCCTGCCTGTTTTTCATAAACCTCGTAACCGTCCGCCCCCCTTACCGGCTCCCAGGAGAGGACGATCTCCTCCCGGACTCCGTTGGCCAGGAGTCCCTGCGGGGCTGCCAGCCGGGAGGCAGCAAAACTTTCTCTGCCCGGAAACAGCAGACAGGCTGCGGCTGCCGCCAGCAAAAATGTCCAAAAAAGCATCTGTTTTCTCCGTTTTTCCCGGATTCTTTCTATTATATTCTTGCACATAACTCCCATGCATCCCTTTCTGCCGCAGACGGCGCTTTTATCCAAACACAGCCTCTCCCGCCACAAAATACATGAGCGCCGCCCAGGTATACAGCGGATAGTAGACACCATGCTCATCTCTGCCGGTACGAAGGTAGCCCTTTGCCTCAGACAGGCTGACCAGACGGAATCCTTCAAACTTTTCGGAACCTTCCGCGCCCCGGTGTGACAGCTCCGGCATCTCCTCTCTGTTAATGGAAATGTACATCAGTGCATTTCCCTCATCCGTAAGTCCCGGCGTGGAAAAAACACAGGGATTGATCACTTTCACCTCGTCCGTCTCTCCCACGATGAGCCCGGTCTCCTCCCGAAGCTCACGGATGGCCGTGATCCGCAGCGCATCCGGCTTCTCCCGATCTTCCTCGTCAATGAGCCCGGCCGGCACACTCAGCAGATACTGATTGGTCGGATAGCGGAACTCCCAGTTCAAAAGCAGCTTCGGCTCCTCTCCCTTCACCCGGATAACGACCACACAGCTCACAGCATCTGCCAGAAGATTCCAGTACTCTTCTGTGGACGAGATCGCCAGCGTGCGGTCTTTCTCTCTTCTGCTGGCACAGTAATAGTGTGCCCCTTCCTTATATTGAATGTCGTAAAACTTCATATATTTGGAATCATACAGGGTCTTGATCTGTTCTTTCTTCATAATACTCCTCCATTGTCACCTGCCGTCTCCTGTGGCCGGACGGCACATTTTTTTTATTATATCACAGACCATGTCAAAAAGCAGTTCCTTTTCCATTGTAATCTGCGGCAGAAGCTGTATAATCGTTATTATTCAAACCCGGGCCGCGCACTGACTGCGTAGCCGCGGGGCAACGAGATCCCGCCGCCGATTTGGCTTTTCGCAAAGCGAATCAGAATAAGATATCAGATTGGAGTGAACGTTATGCTGACCTATTCTTTTCATGACATCGGAAACACCCCGCTTTATGAACATTTATATAAATGTATCAAAAATGACATTGTAAACGGCACCCTCACCGCTGGCATGAAGCTTCCTTCCAAGCGAAGCTTTGCCGCCAACCTGGGCGTCAGCGCCATCACGGTGGAAAACGCCTATGCCCAGCTGCTCTCTGAAGGGTACATTTACTCTCTCCCGAAAAAGGGCTACTATGTCTCTGACTTTTCCCGAAGCCTTCTGGCGCCGCCTGCCTCCGGGGAAGCGGACACGCCTCCCAAAGAAAAGCCGCCTGTATATTACGCAGACTTTTCCAGCAACCAGACCCGCCCCGAAAACTTTCCGTTCTCTGTCTGGGCAAAACTTATGCGGGAGACCATGCAGGATAAAAACTCGGAACTGATGACCAAGCCGCCCTGCGGCGGCATCTATGAACTGCGGGAAGCCATCGCCGGACATCTCCGGCAGTTTCGGGATATGCACGTGAGGCCGGAACAGATCTTCATCGGCGCGGGCACAGAATACCTCTACGGGCTTCTGGTACAGCTTCTCGGTTTTGACAAAGTGTACGCCATCGAAAATCCCGGCTACGAAAAAATCGACCAGATTTACGAGAGTTATCAGGTCAGCCGCCGTTTTATCGATATGGACGCCCAGGGCATCCGCATCGACCGGCTGGAGGAAAGCGGCGCCGACGTGGTACATATCTCCCCTTCGCATCATTTTCCAACGGGAATCATCACGCCGGTGAGCCGCCGCTACGAGCTTCTCGGCTGGGCCGCCCGCTCTGACTCCCGCTACATCGTCGAGGATGATTATGACAGCGAGTTCCGTCTGACCGGAAAGCCGATCCCCGCCCTGCAGAGCATCGATCTTCTGGAGAAAGTCATCTATATCAACACGTTCTCCAAAAGTCTGACCTCCACCATGCGGATCAGTTACATGGTACTGCCCCGCCGTCTGGCCGAGGAGTTTCAGAGCCGGATGAGCTTTTATTCCTGCACGGTGTCCAACTTTGAGCAGTACGCCCTCATGCGCTTTATCCGGGAAGGCTATCTGGAAAAGCACATCAACCGGATGCGAAATTACTATCACCGGCAGCGGGACACCCTGCTTCATGCCATCAAAAAAAGCCCCCTGTCCTCCTTCGTGATGATCACGGAGGAAGACAGCGGACTGCATTTTCTGATGAAGATCGATACGGGACTTTCCGACACGGAACTCACGGAACGAGCCAGAAAAAAGGGTCTCCGCCTCACTGCGCTGTCCCGGTACTATCACCGGCCATCCGGCAATGTGGAGCATATCTTCATCATGAACTATTCTTCTCTGGAAACGGAACACATCCCGGAAGCGATCCGGAGACTGTATCAGTGTCTGGCAGAATGACGAGGTGTTATTTCTGATACTTTGCTTCCTGCTCCCGGATCATATCGTCGTTATCGAAGTAGTTGATACGCATGGCCGCTCTGACCTCAGCAAGGGTCTGCGCTGCCACTGCCTCTGCTTCTTCGCTGCCTTTCTTTAAGATCTCGTATACAGCCGGGATATCTTTCTCCCACTGTTTTCTTCTCTCCCGGATCGGCGCGAGTTCTGCCTGCAGAACATTATTTAAGAACTTCTTCACCTTGACGTCGCCAAGACCGCCTCTGGTGTAGTGGTCTTTTAACTCCTGAAGGTTCGCGTATTCCGGCAGAAATTCATCAAAATGCTCCTGCCTGCTGAACGCATCCAGATAGATGAAGACAGGATTGCCCTCTACCTGTCCCGGGTCCTCCACGCGGAGATGGTTCGGATCCGTGAACATGGACATGACTTTTTTCTTCACTTCCTGTTCGGTATCGGATAAGTAAATGCAGTTGCCGAGGGACTTGCTCATCTTTGCCTTGCCGTCGATACCCGGCAGACGCAGACACGCCTTATTGTCCGGCAGAAGGATCTGCGGCATCACCAGTGTTTCGCCATACACGGCGTTAAACTTATGCACGATCTCACGGCACTGCTCCAGCATCGGCATCTGATCCTCTCCCACCGGAACGGTGGTCGCCTTAAAGGCGGTGATATCCGCCGCCTGGCTGATCGGGTAGGTGAAAAATCCCACCGGGATGCTGGCCTCAAAGTTACGCATCTTGATCTCGGACTTCACCGTCGGGTTTCTCTGCAGACGGGATACCGTCACCAGGTTGGAATAATAGAAGGTAAGCTCCGTCAGTTCCGGAACCATGGACTGAATGAAAAGCGTCGACTTCGCCGGATCCAGACCGCAGGATAAGTAGTCAAGCGCCACTTCCATGATGTTCTGGCGCACCTTCTCCGGATGATCCGCGTTATCGGTAAGCGCCTGCGCGTCCGCGATCATGATAAAGATCTTATCAAACTCTCCGGACTCCTGTAATTCCACTCTTCTTCGGAGAGAACCGACATAATGACCCACATGCAGCCGCCCTGTCGGCCGGTCTCCTGTCAAAATAATTTTTTCCATTGTATTAAAACATCCTTTTCTGTAAATGATCTGTAATGACTCAGCCATGCGCCCGCAGGCACAGAAATACGGCTGAGCCGTTACTTTTCTCCCGTCCTATTGTAGTATACTATGGGAAGTGTGTCAAAAGAATTTTGTTTGACTTTGTTATGGCAAAATGTTACAGTAGGTTTACCTTTATCAACAACTACATAAATAAAAGGATGTGAATTATGAGTAAGAGAATGAAAAATGGTATGCTCCTGGTCGCTTTCGGCGTGGCTCTTTACGCTTGCCTGAACCATCTGGGGAGCGTCATTGATTTTTTTCAGACGGTAAGCAGACTTCTCCTTCCTATCATCGCCGGTATGATCCTCGCTTTTGTGCTGAATGTGCCGGTCAGGGGATTTGAGAAGCTTTACACCAGACTGTTCCATAAGTTAAATGTAAAAGAAGATACGATCAGGCGGATTCCTCTTGTTATGCTCAGCCTGCTGTCCACGCTGATCTGCATCGTGCTGATTGTGGTGCTGGTATCCACCATGGTAATCCCGCAGCTGATAAATTCTGTGCGCAGTGTATATCTCATGATACAGTCGAGAATCCCTCAGTGGATCTCTTTTCTGTCCAGTTACGGTTTCGACACCTCCTGGATCACCACAGCGCTCTCTTCCTTCAGTCTCAGCCAGATTAATATCGAACATATCGTGCAGAGCATCTTGTCCGGCGCAGGTAACTTTTTAAGTTCCGCTCTTGGCATCGCCTCATCCACCATCAGTGTTCTGATTAACTGTGCATTTTCTCTTGTCATTGCACTCTACATCCTGCTTGGCAAGAAGAATCTGGGAAGGCAGTGCCATAAGCTCCTGTATGCGCATATACGCACGCCGATTGCTGACAGGGTCTATCATATTGCCAGTCTGATCAGCAGCACATACTCAAAGTTTCTGTCCAGTCAGACCATCGAGGCAATTATTCTGGGATTTATGATTTTCCTGGCGTTTTCCATTTTCCGAATCCCGTATGCTGTCCTCATTGCCGTGCTGACCGGAGTGCTTTCCTTCATTCCGTATATCGGAGCCTTCTGTGCCTGCTTTATCGGCGCGGTGCTGGTACTGATGGTCAACCCGTTACAGGCGCTTTTAAGTATCATCGTCTACCAGGTCGTGCAGTTCATCGAGAACCAGTTTATCTACCCGCATGTGGTAGGCGGCTCCGTAGGTCTTGCCCCGCTGTGGACGCTGATCGCCGTCCTCATCGGTGGCAACTTGTTCGGTATCATTGGCATGATATTCTTCATACCACTGGCGGCTGTATGCTACCAGCTTCTGAAAGAATACACGAATCAGAAACTGGCCAGACAAAAAGCAGCAACAGCAACAGAAACAGAAGAAAAGTGAGTTTTTGCTCAGCATGACATGATATTGCGTTTTTATGATATCTCAGACAACAAAAGAGGAGACTTCCGCTAAATGGAAGTCTCCTCTTTTGTTATTTTACTTCTACTCGATTCCCACTACCTCGTATCCGGCGTCTTCCACCGCCTTTTTCAGCACCTCTTTGTCGATGTCTGCCGGCGCGTCCACGGAAGCCGTCTTCGCCTCCAGATCAACCGCTGCCTTTACGCCATCAACAGCGTTTAACGCTTTTTCCACCGCTGCCTTGCAGTGTGCGCACATCATTCCTTCGATTTTCATTGTGATCATGTTCGTATCCTCCTTATGATTTTCTTTTATAGTTGCGCCCTGATTTTGTCTGGTCAGAGCGCTGTCTGCCTCGTTTATCCGTACATGTTCCGCTTCGGCTCCGGCCACGATCTCCGCCTCCGGAACCCTGGTCATATCCTGTGTCTCCGCTTCCGCTTTGGATGTTTTAAACCGCCGCAGACGCAGCGCGTTTGTCACCACAAAGACACTGCTTAAGCTCATGGCCGCCGCTCCGATCATCGGATTCAGTTTCAATCCCAGTGCGGTATAATAGACGCCCGCAGCCACCGGGATACCCAGCACGTTGTAGAAAAATGCCCAGAACAGGTTCTGTTTGATATTTCGGATGACCGCCTTGCTGAGCCGGATGGCGGTGACCACATCGAGCAGGTCATTTTTCATGAGCACCACATCGGCGCTCTCGATGGCAACATCGGTTCCGGCTCCGATGGCGATGCCCACATCTGCCCGGGCAAGGGCCGGGGCGTCGTTGACGCCGTCTCCGATCATGGCGACGGTCTTTCCTTCCTTCTGAAGAGCGGCGATCTCTCTCTCCTTATCCTGCGGCAGCACCTCAGCGATCACCTTATCGATATCCATCTGCCGGCGGATCGCCTCTGCCGTGCGCCGGTTGTCTCCGGTGAGCATCACAACATGAATTCCCATGGCTTTTAACTGACGCACCGCTTCCCGGCTGGTCGGCTTCACCACATCGGCCACAGAGATCATGCCGAGGACGCCCGCATCATCCGCAAAAATCATCGGGGTCTTTCCCTCATCGGCCAGTGTCTCCAGCCGTTTCTGTACATTTGCCAGGGAAATGTGCCGTTCTTCCATGAGCCGCTGGTTTCCGGCGATGTACATTCTGCCACCGATACTTCCTTCCACTCCTTTGCCCGGGATGGAACGAAAGTTCTCTACTGCCGCCGGTACCGCTCCGCGGGCGGACGCAAACTCCATGATGGCTTCCGCCAGCGGATGCTCGCTTTTTGCCTCAAGCCCCGCTGCCACAGCGAGGAATTCTTCAAGCGTCCGGCTTGTCTCCACATTGGTCACCACCGGTTTTCCCTGGGTGATGGTCCCGGTCTTATCCATGACCACGCACTGGATATTGTGGGCGGTCTCCAGCGCCTCGCCGGATTTTAAAAGGATGCCGTTCTCCGCTCCTTTGCCGGTTCCCACCATGATCGCCACCGGCGTCGCCAGCCCCAGCGCGCACGGACAGGAGATGACCAGCACGCTGATAGCACAGGAGAGCGCGAACTCAAAGGTCGCTCCCACCAGAATCCAGACGATGGCGGTCACGATGGCGATGGCGATCACTACCGGCACGAAGATCCCGGAAATCTTATCGGCGATCTTGGCGATCGGCGCCTTGCTGGCGCTTGCCTCCTCCACCAGCCGGATGATCTGGGAAAATGTCGTGTCCTCGCCGACTCTCGTGGCCTTAAACCGGATAAAACCGGTCCTATTCATGGTGGCGGCAATGACGGTATCGCCTTCCTGCTTGTGCACCGGGATACTCTCTCCGGTGATGGCGGCTTCCTCAATGCTGGTGCTGCCCTCTATGATAAACCCATCCACCGGAACGCTGGCGCCCGGGCGCACCACCACGATATCGCCCGCCTGCACCTGTTCCACCGGAATCTCTGTCTCCTGACCGTTTCTTTCCACCACAGCGGTCTTCGGCGCCAGGTCAAGAAGCTTCGTGATGGCCTCGCTGGTCTTACCCTTCGAGCGGGTCTCCAGATATTTTCCCACCGTGATGAGCGCCAGGATCATCGCCGCCGACTCAAAATACAGATCGTGATAATACCGGTGCACCAGTTCCATATTTCCCTGCCCCAGCCCGTAGCTCATCCGGTAGATGGCAAAGATGCCGTAGACAAGAGACGCCGAGGAACCGATGGCAATGAGACTGTCCATGTTCGGCGCCAGATGCGCCAGCGTCTGAAATCCCTTGATATAATACTTCCGGTTCACAAAAATGACCGGAATACACAACAGAAGCTGCGTAAGCGCAAAGCTCACCGCGTTTTCCACACCGGACAAAAAGTACGGAAGCGGCAGCCCGATCATGTGTCCCATGGACACATACATGAGCGGGATCAGGAATCCAAAAGACACCAGGAGCCGGAACTTCATCTCCGCAAGCTGCTCCTCCATGATATGATTCGCACTGTCCGACGCCCGGACAGCTCCGGCAGACGCCGTCGTCCCCGCTGCATTTCCTGCCCCATGAACTTCTTTGGGCGAAGCGCCGTATCCGGCCTTTACCACCGCGTCGATGATCTGCCTCTCAGACAGCGCCGTCTCATCGTACTCCACCTGCATACTGTTGGTGAGAAGGTTCACCGTCACCTTATCTGTGCCGGGCAGCTTCGCAACACATTTTTCCACCCGCGCGGAGCAGGCGGAACAGGTCATGCCCGTCACATCAAAATTCTCTTTCAAATGTATCACCTCTCTTAGAAATACACACGACAGACCGGTGCAGGAAGTTCTCTCCATTCCACCATCTGTCCGCACACATCATTTTAAAATTTTACCCAGCATGGAGACAAGCTCGTCAATCTTTTGTTCCTTCTCCTCCTGGGTCTCAGCGTTCGCCACACAGTTCTTAAGATGCGCCGTGAGAATCTCCTTATTCACCTTATTTAAGATCGCCTCCGTCGCCATGAGCTGCTGGGAGATATCAATACAATACCTGTCCTCTTCCATCATCTTTAAAATACCGTCCATCTGCCCCCGGGCAGTCTTTAAGAGACGCATCATTTTCTTCTTATCTGCCTGCAAACGATTCCCTCCTTCCTGGTGAAATCTCCTTGTCACCATCAACACCCCCCTGGGGTGTGGTGATTACAATTTGTATTATAGGAGCGTTTTCAGGAGATGTCAATGATTTTTTATCAGAAGTAATTTTTTGAATTATTTTTCTTTTCATCTTTCATTTTTATCTTATTCTCAGATTATTGATTTCATTTTTCACGTCATTTACTTTCAAATGATACTCTTTTATGATTTTCCTGCATATTTTTGTTTTACACTTGCTTTTTCCTCAGGCTGCATATATACTGGTCACAACGTGGGACACCTGTCGTATATCTTATTTTCACAGGTTTTTTGTCCTATATTATTTTAAATATGAATTTTTTTCGTTCTTTTCCTGCATTTATTAATTGTCGGGATAAAGACTGCGGTGAAAAGCAATACTATCAATCATACATACATTTTCAAGAAAAGGAGAAAACGTTATGGCACAGTATTCCATACGAAAGTTCAGAAAAGTTATGGTCGCTAATCGCGGGGAGATCGCCATCCGCATTTTCCGCGCATTAAATGAGCTTGGCATCACCACGGTCGCCATCTTTTCCAAGGAAGACAAGTATGCGCTCTTTCGCACCAAGGCGGACGAGTCCTATGAGCTGAATCCGGAAAAGGGTCCGATCGACGCCTACCTGGATATTAAGCAGATCATCAAGATCGCGAAGGCAAAAAATGTGGACGCCATTCATCCGGGTTACGGTTTTCTGTCGGAGAATCCGGAGTTTGTGGAAGCCTGCGAGAAAAACGGCATCACCTTTATCGGCCCGTCCAAAGAGCTGATGGAGCGCATGGGCGACAAGATCTCTTCCAAACAAATGGCGATCGAGTGCGATGTTCCGATCATTCCGGGTGTCGATTACGCCTTAAAGAGCGAGAAAGCAGTTCTCGACGCCGCTCATAAGATCGGCTATCCGGTCATGCTGAAGGCATCCAACGGAGGCGGTGGACGCGGAATGCGTATCGTCCGGGATGAAGAGCAGCTCATAAAAGAGTACCGGGAGGCCAGAGAGGAGTCTAAGAAAGCGTTCGGCGACGATAAGATTTTCCTGGAAAAATATCTGGAAAAGCCGAAGCATATCGAGGTACAGATTCTCGCTGACAATTATGGAAATGTAGTACATTTATTCGACCGTGACTGTTCCGTGCAGCGCCGCCACCAGAAGGTCGTGGAGTTTGCCCCGGCCTTTACCATCCCTGAAAGCACCCGGCAGATCATCTTTGACAGCGCCGTCCGTCTTGCCGGCAAGGTCGGTTACCGAAACGCCGGCACGCTGGAGTTTCTGGTGGATAAGGACAATCATCCGTACTTCATTGAGATGAACCCGCGGATTCAGGTGGAGCACACCGTCACGGAGATGGTGACGGGCATCGACATCGTGCAGGCACAGATCATGATCGCGGAAGGTTTTCCGCTGAACGCGCCGGATATCGGCATCGATTCCCAGGAATCCATTACCTGCAGCGGCTATTCCATCCAGACCCGTGTGACCACGGAAGACCCTGCCAACAACTTCCTTCCTGATACCGGCAAGATCACGGTATACCGCTCCGGTTCCGGCTACGGCGTCCGCCTGGACGGCGGCACCTCTTACACCGGCGCCACGATCCTGCCGTATTATGACAGCCTGCTTGTGAAGGTCATCTCCCATGACAGGACGTTTAAGGGCGCCATCCGAAAGTCCATCCGCGCCTTAAAGGAGATCCGTATCCGGGGTGTGAAGACCAACATTCCTTTCCTCATCAATGTACTCAATCACGAAGTATTTCAGGAGGGCAAATGTTATACCAACTTTATCGAGGATACGCCGGAATTGTTTGACCTGCGGGTCAGCCAGGACCGCGCCACAAAGATCCTCGAGTTTCTCGGCAACAAGATGGTTAACGTCTCCCGGCAGGAGAAACCGTTTTTTGAAAATCGCGTGCTGCCGAAATACGACGCAAAAAAACCGGTGTACGGCGCCAGGGATGAGTTTCTGAAGCTGGGCGCCAGAGATTTCACCCAGAAGATCTTACAGGAGAAGAAGCTCTATATTACCGACACGACCATGCGGGACGCGCAGCAGTCGCTGATGGCGACCCGGATGCGTACCAAAGACCTGGCGGGGGCTTCCCGGGCTGCCAACGCATTTTTAGCCAATGCATTTTCTGTGGAGGCGTGGGGCGGAGCCACCTACGATACCGCCTACCGTTTCTTAAAGGAATCGCCGTGGAGGAGACTGGAACTTCTGCGGGAACGGATGCCGAACACGCTGATCCAGATGCTTCTTCGCGCCTCCAACGCCGTGGGCTACAGCAATTACCCGGACAATGTGGTGAAGGAGTTTATCCGTATCTCTGCGGAGAAGGGCATCGACGTCTTCCGTATTTTTGACAGTTTAAACTGGGTGGAAAATATGAAGATGCCGATTGAGGAGGCGCTGAATACCGGCAAGATCGTCGAGGGCGCCATCTGCTATACCGGCGATATGTCCAGCCCTTCCGAGACAAAATATACGCTGGATTATTATGTGGACAAGGCAAAAGAGCTGGAGTCGCTTGGCTGCCATATCTTTACCATCAAGGACATGGCCGGACTGTTGAAGCCATATGCGGCAAAAGAGCTTTTCTCCACATTGAAATCCGAGCTGCACATCCCGGTCAACATCCACACCCACGACTCCACCGGCAACGGCGTCAGCACCGTGCTGATGGCTGCCGAGGCGGGCGTCGATATCGCCGACCTTGCCATCGAGTCCATGAGTTCCTTAACAAGCCAGCCTTCCATGAACGCCGTGGTGGAAGCGCTCCGTGGACGGGAACGGGATACCGGCCTCGACTTCGACGAGTTAAATGAGCTGAGCCGCTATTATGGCCGTATCCGCAAACTGTACAAGACATTTGAGAGCGAGATGGACGCGCCAAACACCGAGATCTACAAATACGAGATCCCGGGCGGTCAGTACTCCAACCTGCTGGCGCAGGTGACCGAGATGGGCGCCGCTGACAGCTTCGAGGAGATTAAGCAGCTGTATAAAGAAGCCAACGACCTGCTCGGCAACATCGTAAAGGTAACGCCGTCCTCCAAGGCAGTGGGCGACTTTGCCATCTTCATGCTGAAAAACGGACTGAATAAAGATAATATCCTGGAAAAAGGAAAGAACCTCTCCTACCCGGATTCCGTGGTAGACTACTTTAAGGGAATGATGGGACAGCCGGACGGCGGCTTCCCGAAAGAACTGCAGAACATCGTGCTGAAAGGTCAGGAACCGATCACCGTCCGCCCGGGCGCTCTTCTCCCGCCTGTGGACTTCGAGGCGATCAAGGCCATGCTGAAAGAAAAGTTCGACATGTCCGCCTTTACGGACTATGAGATGGAGCAGAAGGCCATCAGCTACGCCCTCTACCCGAAGGTATACGAGGACTACTGCGAACATTTTGAGGCGTACAACGACGTCTCCCGTCTGGAGAGTCACGTCTACTTCTACGGACTCGCCCGCGGCGAGGAGACCACTCTGAAGATTGGCGAAGGAAAAGAGCTCCTGCTCAAATTTATCGACATGTCCGAACCAGACGAGCAGGGCGTCCGCACGCTGACCTTCGAGGTCAACGGCTCCATGCGCGAGGTGAAGATCGTAGACCACAGCGAAGAAGTCAAAGCCGACGGCAAGTTAAAGGCCGACAAGAACAATCCGCTGCATCTGGGCTCTTCCATCCCGGGCACTGTGGACAAGATTCTTGTAAAAGAAGGCGACCGCGTCTGTGAGAACACCCCTCTCATGACCGTCGAAGCCATGAAAATGGAGACGACCGTCGTGGCGACCATGGACGCCATCGTGGACAAGATCTACGTCTCTTCCGGCGAACAGGTGAACTCCGAAGACCTGCTCATCAGCTTCCTGCCGCTGGAAGCCGGGGAAGAGCGGTAAGGCAATGGGGATTTATCGCGGTGATAAGAAATATAACCTATAACACAGACGATGACGTTGGAGCACAGACAGGTTCTCCTGCTCGGCCCTCACTCGGACGGAACGACAGGCTCAGCTATGCGGGGAATATGACCGTCCTCGCTCACAGCTCGCAGTCGAAGTCTGTCTGTGTCCAAAACGTCATCTGTTCTGTGTAAAATTATCTGTTGTTTCCAAATATCCAGATGCCATTCGGAGTGCATACAGTTTCCGACCGCGAGCTGTGAGGGAGGACTATCTAAGACTCGTGGAAGGCAGGGAGAAAATGCAAAGTGGTTTCTCCCTGCCGATCAGAAAACGCCTGTGGTCCGAGTGGGGGTCGAGTCGGGAGGAACTGTATAGAAACGAATGGCATCGTCTGTTATATGAGAAACCTGTTGTCACCTTTACAAGTCCTCATCTCAGAAAACAGACCTCCCCACTCTCTTCTGCCTCAGATTCCCCGCGTATTTTCCGTCCACACAGGTTCCGGCGTAGTCGTAGTGCAGCCGGTCATAGTAGGCATTGATCTTCGGGTTGTCGATGGCGCAGTCGAGGCGCAGATATTGTTTCTGATTTTTTGCCGCCAGGTTCTCGCACTGCCGGACCATCTCCACGCCTGCGCCTTTCTCACCGATTCGCGTAGCGAGATGGTGAACGTAATAGGCCGCCGGGCCCTGCTGCTTTGCCCAGCGGGCGTCCTGTTCGTAGAGTACCGCCACGCTGACCACCTGATCATCGTCAGGGTTTTTCAGCACATACAGCGTGCCGTCGTGGACGGCCTTCTCATAGTAACTTTTGGGATAACATTCCCAGTAGTCCGTCACATTCCACTGACGGATTCCGACCGCATCCATCCAGTGAATGCGGTCGTCAATGATCTTGTATACCTGGGGAAGCTCAGAAAGCGTTCCCCGCTTTAATTCGTAATGCATCATATAGTACCTCACTTTTTTCCATTTTTACAAAATCAGAGATTCCATCCATAATATTTATTTTTCTCATAAGATGGCTCCTTTCCTGTCATTTACCACCACATCTTCTTTCCATATCATACTATACGAAAAGGACATTTACAACAAAGGACGTCCATTCCGTCATATTTCCGTAAGTTTTCTTCAGACAATCGTTATCCTTCGCTCACAGGTTGTTCACAATCTTCCTGTAGAATAAAGTCATCAAATAACAGGAAGCAATTATTTGATAGATTTTTTTCATACTTTTCTCTCTTTTTATAAAGCCGGTCCGATGGGACCGGCTTTTTCAATGACAAAACATACCGTGGTTTTTAATCAGACATACACGGCCGTTTTCTCCGAGAATGTCTGCCACCTTATGTGCCACGTCGTTGGAACCTGGCATGGTGAAGCTTACAATACCGACCGGTGTGAATTCGCACTGTGGAGGAATGATTGGTCTAAGCTCCGGATTCTCACCCATGCCGCCAAAATGGGCGAGAATGCAACAGGCTTTATCAATAGAGCGATTGATGAAACTATGAAACGTGATAATCATGAATGACCGTTACAGAATAACCGTACCTGTCGGATTTTGTGTTGTAACGGCAGACCTATTAAGTTACCTAATGGCTATGGAAGTATTCACCAACTTAAAGGACGGCAAACAAATCCCTGGCGTGTTCGCAAAACCAATGGATGGATCGAAAATATAATGGGAAAACGTCAATCAAGTAAAATTTGTTGACTGGATTCTTATTCAATGTTACATGGGATGGAGGCCGCGAGAGCTTGCCACTCTCCGATTAGATGAAGTACATCTTGACGAATGGTATATGCAGGCTATTACGTGGTAAAATTTAGGGCTTCCGCTGACTTTTTACATCAACGGAAACCCTTGATTTTACGCTATTTCTTAGAATTTGCCAGCCTTAGCTGCTTCCTCTACGGAAACGGCAACAGCAACGGTAGCACCTACCATTGGGTTGTTACCCATTCCAATCAGACCCATCATCTCAACGTGAGCCGGTACGGAGGAGGAACCTGCGAACTGTGCGTCGGAGTGCATACGTCCCATGGTATCTGTCATACCGTAGGATGCAGGACCTGCTGCCATGTTGTCCGGATGAAGGGTACGTCCTGTACCACCGCCGGATGCAACGGAGAAGTATTTCTTTCCTGCTTCCAGTCTCTCTTTCTTGTAAGTACCTGCTACCGGATGCTGGAAACGGGTCGGGTTGGTGGAGTTACCTGTGATGGAAACGTCAACGTTCTCTTTCCACATGATAGCAACACCTTCGCAAACGTCGTTCGCGCCGTAGCAGTTAACTTTTGCACGTAAACCGTCGGAGTAAGATTTGCGGTATACTTCTTTTACAGTGTTTGTGTATGGATCGTATTCTGTCTCAACAAATGTGAATCCGTTGATACGGGAAATGATCTGTGCAGCGTCTTTTCCAAGACCGTTTAAGATAACACGGAGAGGTTTCTGACGTACTTTGTTTGCTTTCTCTGCGATACCGATCGCACCCTCTGCTGCTGCGAAGGACTCATGACCTGCCAGGAATGCGAAGCACTCTGTGTCTTCTTCCAGAAGCATCTTGCCCAGGTTACCATGTCCAAGACCAACTTTTCTGTTCTCTGCAACGGAGCCAGGGATACAGAAAGCCTGAAGACCTTCACCGATCGCTGCCGCTGCCTCGGAAGCCTTTCTTGCGCCTTTTTTGATCGCGATGGCAGCGCCTACTGTGTAAGCCCAGCATGCGTTCTCAAAACAGATCGGCTGGATGCCTTTTACCATGCCGTATACGTCAAGACCTGCGTCTTTTGTGATCTTCTCTGCTTCTTCCAGGGAAGCGATGCCGTAGCTGTTTAATACGGAATTAATTTTATCAATTCTTCTTTCATATGATTCAAATAATGCCATTACTCTTTACCTCCTGCTTAACCAATTACTTCATCTGTTCTAGGGTCAATAATCTTGGCAGCATCGGCAACACGGCCATACTGTCCGGAAGCCTTCTCCCATGCTGTGTTAGGGTCGTCCCCTTTCTTGATGAAGTCAGTCATCTTTCCAAGGCTTACGAACTTGTAACCGATAATCATATCTTCCTCGTCTAAAGCGATTCCTGTTACATAACCTTCTGCCATCTCGAGGTAACGAGGTCCCTTCTGAAGGGTTCCGTACATCGTACCAACCTGAGAGCGAAGGCCTTTTCCAAGGTCCTCAAGACCAGCGCCAACCTGCAGTCCGTCTTCGGAGAACGCAGACTGGGAACGGCCGTAAACAATCTGTAAGAATAATTCACGCATTGCGGTGTTGATCGCATCACAGACAAGGTCTGTGTTCAGAGCTTCCATGACTGTCAGTCCAGGAAGAATCTCGGAAGCCATCGCTGCGGAGTGAGTCATACCGGAACATCCGATCGTCTCAACGAGCGCTTCCTGAATGATACCTTCTTTAACATTCAGAGTCAGCTTGCAGGCGCCCTGCTGAGGAGCACACCAGCCAATACCGTGTGTAAAACCGGAAATGTCTTTTACTTCTTTGGCTTTCACCCATTTTGCTTCTTCTGGAATAGGAGCGGCTCCGTGATGTACGCCCTGAGCTACTGGACACATATTTTCGACTTCTTGTGAAATAATCATGTTATTACTCCTTTCGGTTTTGATTGATTTGTTTTTGTGAATGACTTACGTATGTAATCCCTAAGTCAAGACAAACGTCCTCACACATACCTTATTTTCTCATAAATCATGCAATTCGTCCATACTTTTTTTCAAAATGTGTGACGTTTTTCGGAAAAAGAAAAGAACCGGCTGCTTCCCTTCCGGGAATCAGCCGGCCACCTGACAGCTTTTTGCCGCCATGCTCGTATCAGACTCTTTTATTGTTCCTCGTCAAACTCGCTCACATCGCTCTCTTCCTCAATCTCACTGGAATGGGAAGGCTGCTCGTCCGAATCATCTTCTTTATTATCTTTTTCCGTGCCGATCTCTGCCTGCATCCTCTCCGCTGCCTCCGCAAAGATCTCCTTCAGCTGCGTGACGTCATCCTCAGACGCCTGATACCAGGTCTTCTGCCCGTCCATATTCTGGATATGATAAAAGGTATCAAAAATCGTCAGCACCAGCGTATTGCCATGATGCCAGAAGGTATAGGAAACCGGCTTCGGTCTGCCGGAACCTTTTTCTTCCTCCTCTTCCTGCCGCCAGGTCTGTCTCGCTTCCCTGCGGCTGGAACGCTCCTTCTCCATCCGGTCGATCTGGTTGGCAACGGCAAATGCCGTATCATTCTCATAGAACAGACCTGCCTCATCAAAGATCAGAGAGGAGTCCGCCAGCCGGTGCAGAAGGCTCGAGTTCGGGTAGCCGTTCCGGTAATGCAGGAAAGCATCCCCCAGAGCGGAAGCGTTGTAGACATAGTAGACATTATTCGGCAGATCCGTAAATACCACATAATTTCCGCCGTATACGTATACTTCATAGACAGCGTTATCCTCATCATACAAAATGTATTCATATCCCGGACCGTATTTCTCTGCCACTTCTTCCGGTGTATATTTTTCTGTCAGATCCGCCCGCTTTGCAAGGAGGGTCGCAAAGGTAAAGGCCGCCTCGTTATCCACAAACTCGCTGCCTTCCATGTTGTCTGCATACCCCACTTCCAGACGCACAAGACTGTCTCTGGCGATCTTGTCCAGATAATCAGCCGCTCTCTCCTCATCCACCGTCGGTTCGTCACTGGCCGCTTCTTCTTCCAGCTCTTTGATCTGTTTTTCCAGCTTTTCATTTTCCTGCTGCAGTTCTTTGTAATAGGAGGAAGAGATCACCCGACGCTCGGATGGCTCACAGCCGGTTAGGATACAGAGCGAGGAAACGCACAGCGCCGTGAGCACCCATGTTTTCTTATAAAATGTTCTCATATTCTGTCTCCTGATTATTCGTCCCCTGTATGAGCACATGCATCTCTTTCATGATGTGCTCCCTTAAGCATGTCCTTATCGTCCCGTCTTTTTTAATACTCATCCTTTGGCACGATCTCGTTGCGGTTTTTGTAGATAGAATGCTCCTCCACATAACCGCGCACGCTGGATAACGGGTACACGTTCGTGTGCCGTCCGATGATGGAACCCGGATTCAGCACGCTTCCGCAGCCAATCTCCACATAATCGCCAAGAATCGCTCCCACCTTTTTCATGCGGGTCTCGATCTTATAATCGCCGATGCGGATCTCCACCAGCTTTTTATCCGACTTCACATTGGAGGTGATGGAGCCCGCGCCCATGTGAGACTTATATCCCAGGATGGAATCTCCCACGTAATTATAATGCGGTACCTGCACTTTGTCGAACAGGATTACATTTTTTAACTCTGTGGAATTGCCCACGACCGCTTTTTCCCCGACGATGGCATTGCCGCGGATGAATGCACAGTGACGGATTTCCGCCTCCGGCCCGATAATAGCCGGACCGCCGATGAAAGCGGTCGGCGCGACCGTCGCAGACTTTGCCACCCACACATGCTCTTTGATCTCCTCGTACTCATCTTTGGAAAGCAGCATCCCCACTTCCAGAATAAAATCGTGGATCTTCGGCAGTACCTCCCACGGATACGTATTCTCCTCAAATAATACGGATGCCATCGTTTTATCTAAATGTTGAAATAACGCCTGATTAGTTACTCTCTGCATACTCTTTCCTGACTGTTGCCAGTCTCTCCTTCCCATAAAAAATATTTTGCCTTTATTCTAACAAAGGTTGTGGCGGGAATCAATCAATAAATTCCAGCCGCCAGCGGTATCTTCCCGTTTTTTCATCCTTTTCGTAAAAGAAATACGCGGCGAACTTATTCCCCTTTTTGCTCACACAGCCACGGAACCCGACCTTTCCATGTTCCAGCAGGATCTTTACCATCTCGTAAGTCACCTTTTTCCCGAGGGAAGTGATCAGGGAATCATTTTTCCAGATGGCAAACTTGCAGCCCTCTCTCCAGCGGGAGCACCCAAACGCCTTCTCCGTCTCGATGACGTCCGCGCCGCATTCCGGACATTTGCCCGCTGGTTTCGTGTGCAGGGGCGTCCCGGCCGATACATTTCCAAAAGTGTCGGCTTTTTTGATCTCTTCCACGGATGTTCGCACAAAGTCCTCGACAAAGGAAAGAAATTCTTCCTTCGTATGCCGCTTTTTCTCGATATCGGAGAGAGTCTTTTCCAGCCGTCCGGTGTATTCCAGGTCAAAAAGCTCCCGCACCGGAAATGTCTCGACCAGCTTTGTCCCAAGTTCCGTACAGGAAAGACTTTTGCCTTTTGCCTGAATGTATCCGGCGTCTTTGAGCTTCTTGATCGTCTCCGCCCGGGTTGCCGGCGTGCCGATGCTGAAACCGCTTAAGATCGCCATCATCATCTCCTGGTCATCTTTTTCTTCGTATTTCCTTCCGCAGGTCTCCATCACTTTCAGAAGTGTCTTCTCCGTATGCGGTTTCGGCGGCTTTCTCTCCACTTCCTGCACTTCCGCTTTTTTCAGATCGACAATATCCCCTTTTTCTACTTCCGGAAGCAGCACCTCCTTGGCATCGACTCCCTCCAGAAGCTTCCATCCGGGCTCCAGCTGAATCTTTCCTTTCACCAGAAAGTGACCGTCCCGTAGCATGTCGGCCGCGGAGAGCTTCTGTTTTTTTGACGTACCGGTCTGCGCATCCGGCGTACCATCCGCAGATAATGTCTGCTCATTCCGTGCGGAAACATCCGTCTGGTCCGACGCATTTCCCAAACCCATGGCCTCCCTCATCAGCAGCTCTCTGTCCCGGACCACCAGCGTAAGTTCCGTATCTTCTGAGACTGCCACCGGCATAAACTGTGCCAGGAACCGGGTGCACACCGCCTCATAAACGATCCGTTCCGCATCCGTGAGATTGTTCGGGACCATGTACGTGGGAATGATCGCCGAGTGGCTCTCCACCTTCTTGCTGTCAAAGATTCTTTTGGAAGTGTGGAACTTCATCTGGTCTTTGTACGGACTCTGCGCCTGATGAATCGCCAATACCTTTTTTGCTTTTCCGATGAGGCTCTCATCCAGCACTACGCTGGCGGTTCTCGGGTAGGTGATGAGCTTTTTTTCATATAGATCCTGTGCGACCTTTAACACCCGGTCCGACGTCCAGCCTCTGTATTTGCTTGTGATAAATCCCTGCAGGTTGGAAAGATTGAACAGATAGGGAGCGTATTCTTTCTTCCTGGCGACCTTTTTATCCGTGATCTCAGCCGGATGCCCTCCGATCAGTCCGGCAAGCTTTCGAAGTTCTTCCGGAGAGTCAAACTTTTCATTTTTCTTTACATAATATATGCCTGCAAAACGTTTCTTATTTCTATTTTTCCTGCCATTATTTTCCCCGACGCCCTTTTCACCCGCGGAATCTGTGCCGCCAGTCTCCTGGTTCGTCTCAAAAGTTCCTTTTAATTTATAGTATTTTGTTACTTTAAAGTCACGGATCTCCTTATCGCGGTCATAGATGATCTTGAGAGTCGGCATGAGCACCCGCCCGATATTCAGAAGGCGGCTGTTTTTGCCGTTCCTGCATTTGAGTGTCGCCACGGAAGTCAGGTTGATGCCGATGAGCCAGTCGGCGATCTGGCGTCCGAATCCGGCGTCCTGCAATGACTGCATTTCCGCATTGGGCTTTAAATGTGCCAGTCCTCTCTGCACTTCCGCCGCCGTCCACTCATTTAACAGAATCCTCTCCACCGGCTTGCCGGTATGCAGATAATTCAAGATCTCATCGGCGATGATCTGTCCTTCCCGGTCATCGTCTGTGGCGGAAATGATGCTCTCCACATCCTGCCGCATGGCAAGTTCTTTTATGATATTCATCTGCCGGACCACACCGGCGTCCGGTTTCTCTTTCTGTTTTCCGTCTGACTTTAATTTATAATGAAACTCTTCCGGTATGTACGGGAACTTTTCCATCCGCCACGTTTTCATCTCCGGGTCGTAGTCCTTCGCGTCGTAAAGCTGCAGCAGATGCCCGAATGCCCAGGTAATGATATATTCATTTCCTTCAAAATATCCATTTCGACGGACGGCATCCGTGGCGTCCGCAATATTTTTTGCGACGGACGGTTTTTCCGCAAGTATTAATTTTTTCATTCACGCACCTCCTGTCTTCTTAACACACGCTTCGAGCTCCTACTATAACATAACTAAAACAACATTGACAAGCGACAGCGCAACCGCTGGTCTTTCGCCGCAACATTTTTTCATATTGCTCAATCACAGGGCGGATAGTATAATAATTTTGTCTAAACATATCATTTCACGGGAACGCGCGCCTGCCTGTGAGGCGGGAGCACCCCGGAAATCAAAGGAGGTATTACCATGACACCAAAAGAATCTGCATATGCCATTCAGGCAGAACGTGTGATTGGGGAAATGAAACGAAGAAATTTTGAAGCTTTTTACTGTCCGACAAAGGAAGAGGCGCTGGCAAAAGCCATCTCTCTCATAGAAAAAGGCTCCGTAGTCGGCAGCGGCGGCTCCGCTACCATCAAAGAGATCGGTCTTCTGGATTATGTGATGAGCCATCCGGAAGATTACACTTATGTAGACCGCTCCCTGGCGAAAAATGAGCAGGAAGCGCGGGAATATCACGCCAAAAATATCCTTTCCGACTATTATCTCATGAGTTCCAACGCCTTCACTGCCGACGGTCAGCTTGTAAATATCGACGGCAACGGCAATCGGGTGAGCTGTCTGTGCTTTGGACCAAAGCATGTCATCATCGTCATGAGCATGAACAAAATGTGTTCTACTCTGGAAGAAGCGTATGCCCGCGTCCGTCTGCAGGCCTGTCCACCGAACGCAGTCCGTCTGAACCTCGACACTCCTTGTGCCAAGACCGGCTACTGCGCGGAATGTACATCCACCTCTTCGATCTGCGCGTCATTCGTGACCACACGGATGTCCCGCTACCCGGACAGAATCAAAGTGATCCTTGTGGGGGAAGAGCTGGGATTCTAAACTTCGTCCTGTACCGGCAGACCCGATATTTTTCCTTAAAATTTAAGCTCTGGCTGACAGGATTCTCTCCTGACAGACCAGAGCTTATTTGCTTACTGATTTGTATTATTTTACTGATGGATACACCGGATATTTCTCTGTCAGCTCTTTGACGATGGCTTTCGCCTCATCCAGTTTGCCATCGATGATGGTCAGCTTGATGGCTTCGGCGATTTTTACCATATCGTCTTCCTTTAAGCCCCGGGAGGTGACTGCCGGAGTACCGATGCGCAGACCGCTGGTCACGAACGGGGACTTCGGATCGTTTGGAACGGTATTTTTGTTGCAGGTGATGTGCACGGAATCCAGTAATTTTTCCATGTCTTTTCCTGTCAGTCCCATCTTGCGCAGATCGACTAACATCAGGTGGTTGTCCGTTCCGCCGGATACAATGTCAAAGCCGCGCTCCATGAGAGCAGATGCCAGTGTGGAAGCATTTTTTACGATCTGCTTCTGATATTCTTTAAATTCCGGAGACAACGCTTCTTTGAAGCAGACTGCTTTTGCCGCGATCACATGCATGAGCGGGCCGCCCTGAATGCCAGGGAAGATGGCTTTGTTAAAGTTATATTTTTCATTGACCTCGTTGCTGGATAAGATCAGGCCGCCGCGCGGACCGCGAAGGGTCTTGTGCGTTGTCGTTGTAGTCACATGGGCGTACGGGATCGGGCTTTCATGAAGTCCTGCCGCAACCAGACCGGCGATGTGCGCCATATCCACCATGAGAACTGCTCCCACTTCATCGGCGATCTCTCGCATCTTTTTGAAGTCGATCTTTCTCGCGTAGGCACTGGCGCCGGCGATGATCATCTTCGGTTTACATTCCAGAGCGATCGCTCTTACATTATCGTAATCAATGAATCCTTCGTCATTGACGCCGTAAGGTACACAGTGGTAGTTCTTTCCGGACATATTGACCGGACTTCCGTGGGTCAGGTGTCCGCCGTGGTCGAGGTTCATACCCATATAGGTGTCGCCCACGTTCATCACGGCAAAGAATACTGCCATATTCGCCTGCGCGCCGGAGTGCGGCTGTACATTGGCATACTCACAGCCAAACAGCTCTTTTGCTCTCTCGATGGAAAGGTTCTCCACCACATCCACATACTGGCAGCCGCCATAATATCTTTTGCCCGGATATCCTTCCGCATATTTGTTTGTCAGATGGCTTCCCATGGCTGCCATCACTGCCTCAGATACGAGATTCTCCGATGCGATCAGCTCCAGGTTCTCTCTCTGACGACCAAGTTCTCCTTCCATCGCAGCGGCAACTTCCGGGTCAGCCGCTTTCACATAATCAAAACTAAACATATTTTTCCTCCGTATCCGTTTTATACTTATCCTGGCAGGCATTCCTTTGCCGGCATCCGCCCGCTCCGGTTTCTTTTACTGCCTGCGCTGTCCTTTGTACAAACCGCTTTCCAGTATAGCATAGGGTGAGGGCGCACGCAAGAGCCGGGCGGCAAAATATGCCCGTCGCGCCTGCCTCCGCATCACTGTTCACGCCGTGGCGGGCAGCAACCCTGCATGTTCTTTTTCGCCGCGGCAGTCACAGCAGTTCGATCACTTCCCGCACATTGGAGACGCCGTGTATCTGAATCTGTTTTCGGAATGCGGTCTCCAGGGACTCTTCGTTGGTCTTTGGGATGATGCAGCGGGTAAATCCCATCTTGATGGCTTCCGTGAGGCGCTGCTCCACGAAGCTGACGCCCCGGATTTCTCCGGTGAGTCCCACTTCCCCGAAGATGAGGGTGCCGGGATGTACCGGTACATTTCTGTAGCTGGAGATCACCGCACAGATGATGCCCAGGTCGATGGCCGGTTCCCCAAGTTTCATGCCGCCTGCCAGATTGACGTAGGCGTCGCAGCCGCCCAGCTGCATGCCGGCCCGCTTTTCCAGAACGGCCAGCAGCAGGTTGACCCGGTTATAGTCGATTCCCACCGAAGTCCGGCGGGGCATGTTGAAGCTGGTGGGAGAGACAAGCGCCTGAATCTCAATGAGGAGCGGTCTTGTCCCCTCCATGGCACAGACCACGACGGAACCGGAGGCATCCAGCGGTCTTCCGTCCAGCATGACCTGAGAAGGATTCGTCACCTCATAAAGTCCTTTCTGCTTCATCTCGAAGACGCCGATCTCGTTGGTGGAACCAAACCGGTTTTTGACTCCACGTAGAATCCGGTACACGGCATTCTGCTCTCCCTCAAAATAAAGAACGGTGTCCACCATATGCTCCAGCGTCCTCGGACCTGCCACAACCCCTTCTTTCGTCACATGTCCCACGATAAAAATGGCAATTCCTTCCGCCTTGGCAAGCTGCATGAGAACGGCAGTTACCTCCCGCACCTGACTGACGCTTCCCGCTGCAGAGCTGATCTCTTCACTGGACATGGTCTGCACGGAATCCACGACCACCATATCCGGTTTTTTCTCCCTGAGGAGAGATGCCGCCGCATCGATATCGGTTTCGCAAAGAAGGGATACTTCCTTCTCGAATCCTCCCAGACGATCGGCGCGCATTTTGATCTGTTTTAATGATTCCTCTCCGGAAACGTACACGACACTTTTTCCGGCGTTGGCCAGATTCCGGCAGATCTGGAGAAGGAGCGTCGATTTACCGATGCCAGGATCGCCGCCAACCAGGATCAGGGAACCCCGGACGATCCCGCCGCCGAGCACCCGGTTTAATTCCGGGATGCCGGAATCCATCCGCTCCTCCTCTTCCATGGACACCTCAAATAATCCTGTCAATTTCTGACGGGGCGCTGTCCTTGACTCAGTTCCCCTCGCCGTCGGCGTCACCCGCTCTTCTACCAGAGTATTCCACTGATGACAGCCGGGACACTGTCCCATCCATTTGGCGGACTCATATCCACATTCCTTACAGAAAAAAACTGTCTTCGCCTTTGCTTTCGCCATGCTTTCCCTCCTGTCCCTTTCTTTGAAACTCTGCCTGCGCAGGAAAGGGCTGCTGCACACAGCATCCCGCATACAGACTGCCGCGTTCTCTTCCGGTCGCGCGACCCGCTGTATCAAAAGATCTGTCCTGCAACAGCCCTTTTTCCTGAGAGTCCCTCTCTCACAATTATGAGAGAGCGCTCTCTTTTTCATACCTTTTATAACTTAATGACATCCACCTTCGCAGACTCTCCTGCATTAAGCTCAATACTGAAATCAATCTTTCCTCCCAGATTGGACTTCATCCTGCCGATGTTGGTGTCATCCACATATACTTTGTACTCTTTTTCCGGCTCCAGCTCCAGGGTGATATGTATGTCGTCCGCTGCCTCCACAGTGAAAACAACCTGCCGCTCTGTCTCCCTGTAATCATGTACAGCAGAACCCGGCACGGATTCGTACACCACGCCTCCGTTCTTCTCCAGACGGGTGATCTCCTTAAATGTCTTTACCTTGTACACAGAATCCTGATACTTGAAGTCTGCCAGCTTCGTCTTAGCCTCCAGACTGTAGTCACCAAAACTGATACTGCCATTCTCTTCTGCTCTCAGTAATTCTTTTACGTTAGCCATAATTATCCTCCTACCTGTGGCGAAAAGAGGAATCTTCCACCGTCTTTTCGCCTCATTTATCTAACAGCTTACAGTTATCCTTATTATACAGGAAATATATATTTTTGCAAATATTCATTTTCATCAGAATGTCATGATTCCGCGATCACGACTTTGCCGTCTTTTATGTCAAGCGTAATCTGGCTGCCAGGTCTGATATGTCCAAGCAGGAACTCATCCGCCAGAAAATCTTCCAGTTCATTCTGGATCGTTCTCCGAAGCGGCCGGGCTCCATACTGCGGATTGTACCCTTTTTCGAGGATATAGTCTTCCACCGCTTCCGTCGCAAGGAGCGTAAAGCCCGGCGTCTCTTTTACCCGGTCTGACAGCTCATTGAGAAGGAGACGGACGATCTTCTTCTGCTGCTCTTTTTCCAGTGTGTGGAAAACAACAATACCGTCGATCCGGTTCAGAAACTCCGGCTTGAAGATCTGCCTTACCTCTTCCATCACCCGGCTTTTCATGCGCTCATGATCCTGCGCAGCGTCCGTATGGCTGGTAAAGCCGAGGTTCTTCGGCGCCATGATCCGCTGCGCGCCCGCATTGGAAGTCATGATGATCACCGTATTCTTAAAGTCCACCCGCCGTCCGTTGGAATCGGTGATCTGACCGTCATCCAGCACCTGGAGCAGGATGTTAAACACATCGCCGTGTGCCTTTTCTATCTCGTCAAACAGCAGCACGGAGTACGGATGCCTGCGCACCTGCTCACTGAGCTGTCCGCCTTCCTCATACCCCACATATCCCGGAGGGGAACCGATAAGCTTGGAAACACTGTGCTTCTCCATATATTCAGACATGTCCACCCGGATCATGGCGTTCTCATCTCCGAACAGCGCTTCTGCCAGCGCCTTGGAAAGTTCCGTCTTACCCACACCGGTCGGTCCCAGGAACAGGAACGAGCCGATTGGGCGCTTCGGATCCTTCATGCCCACACGTCCCCGCTTGATCGCTTTCGCAAGAATCGACACGGCCTCATCCTGTCCGATGACCCGCTTCTTAAGCTCCGTCTCCAGAGACAGCAGTCTCTGTGACTCCGTCTGCCCGATCTTTGTGACCGGAATCTTCGTCCAGGCAGAGACAACAGCCGCCACATCGTTCTCGGAGACCGTGATATTTTTCACTTCTTTTTCTTTATCCCACTTCTCCTTCAGCTCTGCCGCCTGCGCCTGCGCCTTCTGCTGTTTCGTATTGTTGAGCTTTGCCTTGCGGATATTGCCCTCCATCAGCGCTTCCTCTTTGCGCAGACTGAACTTCTTCACCTCGTCTTCCGCCTTTTTGAGGGCATCCGGCATGGTAAAGAGCCCGACCTTCTTTTTGGAAGCCGCCTCGTCCATCACGTCAATGGCCTTGTCCGGCAGGAACCGGTCGCTGATGTAGCGCTTGGAGAGAGCTGCCGCCGCCTCAAGCGCAGACGCCGTGTAATGCACATGGTGGTGTTTTTCAAACTTCTCTTTTAATCCTTTCAGGATCTCCACGGTCTCCTCCACTGTCGGCTCTTCCACCGTCACCGGCTGGAATCTCCGCTCAAAAGCCGCATCTTTTTCAATGTATTTGCGATACTCCTCGCTGGTGGTCGCTCCGATCAGCTGCAGCTCTCCTCTGGCAAGAAACGGTTTTACGATATTGGACGCGTCGATGGCGCCTTCCGCGCCGCCGGCGCCGATCATCGTGTGTATCTCATCCACAAACAGCAGGATATCGCCCCGGTCCATCACTTCCTGCAGCAGTCCCTTGATGCGTTCCTCAAACTCGCCCCGGTACTTGGAACCGGCGATGAGTCCCGGCAGATCAAGTGTCATCACCCTCTTGCCCTTGAGCATCTCCGGCACCTCTTCCCGGACGATCCACTGCGCCAGTCCTTCCACGATGGCCGTCTTTCCGACACCCGGCTCACCGACCAGACACGGACTGTTCTTTGTACGCCGGCTCAGAATCTGGATCACTCTCATCAGCTCTTCTTTCCGCCCGATGATCGGATCAAGGGCGCCGTTCTTTGCCTTCTGCGTCAGATCCTCGCAGAACGACTCCGTCATGGAGGTCTGCCTCCGGCTCTTTCTCTGTCCGGTCACCCGCTGATACTCTTTCTGCGCTCTGGAAGCATCCACTCCTAACGTGACCAGGATATCCACATAAATCCGCTTGAGATTCACACTGAGTCCTTTCAAAAGGCGGATGGCAATACAATCCTGCTCCTTTAAAAGCGCCAGCAGGATGTGCTCCGTGCCGATCTTTTCCGCGTGAAAACGCTCCGCCTCCGCACAGCTCTCTCCCAGGATCTCCTCGGCCTTCGGGCTGTATCCGATAAAGGATGTCTTTTCATTATCTCCGAGAGCGGCCGACTGTCCTAAAACTGCGTCAAAAAATGTCTGATAGGTCACTCCGTTTTCCGTCAGCACCCGGCCCGCCAGGGATTCCTCCTCTGAGAGAAGTCCCAGCACCAGATGCTCTGTGCCGACATACTTCTGCCGGCAGGACTTCGCGTCCTCCTCCGCCCGCAGCAGCGCGCGGGACGCATATACGTTATATTCTTTATTCATAAAAACCTCACTTTACTGTCTTATCGTACTGTCTTATCTCTTTCCGCCTTACCTGTGAGACTGTCCGGCGCGTCGTATCGTTATCCGCCGACGTCGGAAATCTTTCTCACAGCAGACGAAACGCATCGTACATTTCCGCCACGATCTGGCTCATCTCTTCTTTTGTGATCTCCTTACATATGGCCTGAGCGACGATCATCTGCATATAGTTATTGATCTTCTCAAGCTCGTCTTCCTTTCTGCTCTTCTCCACGGAAACGATCGCTCCCTTCCTCCGGTCAAGCTTCAGATACCCCTCTTCACGAAGAATGGCATAGGCCTTATTGACAGTGTGCATGTTTACGCCAAGTTCCTTCGCCAGGCTGCGCACGGAGGGAAGAGAGTCTCCATCGCGAAGCCGCTCCTGGGCGATCTCCATCACGATCTGATTGCGAAGCTGTATATATATGGCTTCCGGACTGTTAAAATCTATCTCGATCAGCATGCCTTCACCCTTTCCTCTTTCCAATGTTTTCTCTCCCGCTGTCCGGGAAGACAGCGGTTCTTCTCCAATCTGTATAAAGCGCCTGTGTTATATAGACTATATCAGTTAGCGCAGAAAAGTCAAGAAAAAAACGCATAAAATTCCGCTTTTTGTCTTCACAAATCACTTCCTCTTATGCGTCTTTTCTCTTCTTCCCTCTTCCTGTTTCAGCCGGACGTTCGCCTGCCTTCGGATTTCCGGGAATCCGCTGTCTTTTTATGCATTTTTCTATTCGTCAGAGAGAATCTGGCAATACAGGATATCCAGCGCCTCCCGGGCAGCCGCCTGCCGGATCGCCAGTCTGTCTCCTCCGTAGAAACACCGCTTCACGATGGTCTTTCCTTCCACACTGCAGCCGATATACACCAGCCCCACCGGTTTTTCCTCTGTGCCGCCGTCCGGACCGGCGATGCCGGTGACTGCGATGGCCGCGTCCGCTCCGGCTGCCCGGGCTGCTCCCTCCGCCATCTCAATGGCTGTCTGCCGGGAGACCGCGCCGTACTGGCGAAGCGTCTCCTCCTTCACTCCGAGAAGCTTTATCTTGGCCTCATTGGAATACGTGATATATCCTTCTTTATATACTTCTGAAATACCAGGCGCGTTGACCAGCGTTCCCGCGATCAGCCCGCCGGTACAGGATTCCGCTGTGGTGACAGTCAGCTTCTTGCTCTTTAAGATGCGCTCTATCTTTTTTTCTACCGGTATCTCAACGATTCTTCGACCAGAACTCATGGCTACTCCTCTCCTCCCTCTTTCAGGACATCAATATTTTTGGCAAGATAGTCCACCAGGGATACGATCGTCAGTATAAGAGCGATGTACACAAGAATCTGCTCAATGACAAAGGCAACAGGACCGCCGAAATCCGCGATCAGCAGAATGATGGCGAACATCTGGAAGTTTGTCTTGAACTTTCCCCAATAGCTGGCAGCGATCACAACACCTTTGTCGCTGGCCACGAGACGGAATCCGCTGATGACAAACTCTCTGGCAATGATAATGATGACAATCCAGGCCGGCATACTTTCCGGTCTTGTCACGATAAGGCAGATAAATGCAGAACAGGTCAGAATCTTATCTGCCAGAGGATCCATAAACTTTCCGAAATTGGTCACGAGATTATTTCTTCTGGCGATCTGTCCGTCCAGAAAATCCGTGATGCTCGCCACACAGAATAACACCAGCGCGATCCATTTGGCGTATCCATGCGGCACGACCGAGGAGTCCACCAGCATAAAAAATACAAAAAACGGTACCAGTATCATTCGCAGTATCGTCAGCTTATTCGGTAAATTCATCTTCATAAATAACATCTCCCATCAAATCATATTCGCTCGCACCCGTAATCCGCACCGGCACGATGTCCCCGGAAATCAGTTCTTCCTCCGCCCGGACAAAGACATTTCCGTCCACCTTCGGCGCATCCATATAGGTTCTCCCCACATAAATATCTTCTTCGTACAAATACCCTTCTATCAAAACGGACATCTCACTGCCCACTCTGCCGGCCGCCTCTTCTGCGCAGATAGCCTGCTGCAGTTCCATGATACGGTCGCGGCGCTCCTCTTTCACTTCCTCGGCGATCTGTCCGTCCATGGCAGCCGCTCTTGTCCCCTCCTCCGGGGAATAGGTGAAAACACCCAGACGGTCAAACCGCATCTGCTCCACAAAATCAGTCATGCGGGCAAAGTCTTCTTCGGTCTCGCCGGGAAAACCAGTGATCAGCGTCGTGCGCAGGGTAATGTCCGGAATCTCCGCCCGAAGCTTACCGATCAGGGCGGTGAGTTCCGCCCGGTCTGTTTTTCTTCCCATCTGCTTCAGGACAGCATCCTCACTGTGCTGGATCGGAATATCCAGATAGTGACAGATCTTCTCTTCTTCCTTCATCACCTGGATCAGTTCCTCTGTGATCTCCTCCGGATAACAGTAGAGAACCCGGATCCAGGCCAGTCCTTCCAGTCTGCAGAGTCTTCGCAGAAGCTCCGGCAGCATCTTCTGTCCATACAGATCCACACCGTAAACTGTCGTCTCCTGCGCGACAAGGATCAGTTCCTTTGCGCCGCCGTCTACCAGCCGCCCGGCTTCTTCCACCAGGTCTTCCATCGGAAAACTCCGGTACCGTCCCCGGACAGACGGGATCACGCAATAGCTGCAATGCTTGTTACAGCCCTCCGCGATCTTCAGATAGGCTGTATAGGAACCTGTCGTCACCATCCGCTTATCCGGCAGGGACGGAGGGAGAAGATCAATGGACGGACAGAAGATCAGAGTATGTGTCTGCGCCGGACCGGCTCCGTTAGCCTCGTCTGCCGGTACATTTTCTTCTGACACTTCCGCTGCGCCCGTCTCCCCCAGAAGACTGTCCAGCACCTTCACGATCTCGGTGTAACCGGTCGTTCCGATGACAGCGTCCACCTCCGGAAGTTCCTCTCCAATCTCCTCTTTGTATCTCTCGGCAAGACATCCCGTAATGACGAGCGCCCGTACCCGGCCTTTTTCTTTCCAGGAAGCCATCTCGATGATCGTCTCGATACTCTCCTCCTTGGCATCGTGGATAAAACAGCAGGTATTGATGACAATGGCATCCGCCTGTTCCTCTTCCTCCACGATGGTATAGCCGGCTTCACTTAAAAGCCCCAGCATCTTCTCGCTGTCCACCAGGTTCTTGTCACAGCCAAGAGAGATAAATAATACATTTTTCATCTTACTCATTCATCCTCAATGCTGCTTCCACGCAGTTATGCATCAGCATGGCGATCGTCATCGGTCCCACACCGCCCGGTACCGGGGTGATGGCGCTGACCTTGTCGACCACGCTGTCATAATCCACATCTCCGCAGAGTTTATTGTTTTCATTGCGGTGGATGCCCACATCAATGACCACCGCTCCGTCTTTCACATAGGAAGCGTCAAAAAACTTCGGCTTTCCGATGGCTGCCACCAGAATATCCGCCCGGCGGCACACCTCTTTCAGATTGCGGGTACGGGAGTGGCAGACTGTCACGGTCCCGTTTTCCCGAAGCAAAAGCATCGCCATCGGCTTACCTACAATGTTGCTTCTGCCCACAACCACGCATTCCTTTCCCTCGATCTCAATGCCGGACCGTTTGAGGAGCTGGATGATGCCCGCCGGCGTGCAGGAGACAAATCCCGGTTCCCCGATGGAGAGCGCTCCCACACTCTGCGGATGGAAGCCATCCACATCCTTTTTCGGAGAAATAGCCTCGATGACCTTCTTCTCATCCATGTGCGCCGGTATCGGCAGCTGCACCAGGATACCGTTGACGCTGTCGTCCTGATTCAACTGTTCAATGAGCGCAAGCAGTTCTTCCTCTGTCGTCTCCTCCGGCAGTTCATAGGCTCTCGACTCGATGCCGATGTAGGCACAGGCCTTCTTTTTGTTTCCCACATAGACGGTGGAAGCCGGGTCATTTCCCACCTGGATCACAGCCAGGCAGACAGAAATGCCCTTTTCCTTCAGTTCGGCAACCTGTTCTTTCAGTTCTTCCTTAATGTCTGCGGAAATCTTTTTTCCGTCAATCTTTATTGCCATTTTTTTCACTCTTTCTGTTCTTGATTTTGCTGCTGTCTTCTGCGCGGGGATGTCCGGGAAAGGGAAAATCTCCCTCTTTTCCCCCTATCCATCCACTGGCAGGATATTTTATGATACAACACTTTTATGCATTCGTAAAGGAAATTCCTACAAGTTCTCCTCAAAGTAGGCATCCAGCTGTTCCGGTGACATGAGGATCTTCCGCGGTTTTGTGCCCTCCTCCGGGCCTACGATGCCGGCGTCGGCAAGCTGGTCAATGATGCGCGCCGCCCGGTTGAAACCGATCTTGAACATCCTCTGCAGCATACCGATAGTCGCCTTGTCTTTTTCCATGATAAAGCGGGCCGCCGCTTCAAAATATTCGTCTCTCTCGCTTGTTATGCTTCCGTTTTTGATCTTTTTCTCGATTTTTTCCGACACGGCCGTATCATAGACAGCGACGTCTTCATTTTCCTTCAAAAATTCCACAACCCGGCTGACCTCCGCATCGGAAACAAAGGCGCCCTGCACACGCACCGGTTTCTGATACCCGGACGGATAGAAGAGCATATCACCCTTTCCAAGCAGTTTTTCCGCTCCGTTCATGTCGATGATGGTCCGGCTGTCCACGCCGGAGGACACGGAAAATGCGATCCTCGATGGAACATTCGCCTTGATCAGACCGGTGATGACATTGACGGAAGGACGCTGGGTGGCGATGACCAGATGAATCCCCGCGGCCCGGGCCAGCTGAGACAGGCGCACGATGGCATCCTCCACTTCTCCCGGCGCCACCATCATCAGATCCGCCAGCTCGTCGATAATGATGACGATCTGCGGCATCCGCGTCAGTTTCTCCCCGTCCACTTCTCCGGATCTCACCAGTTCGTCCACCTTTTTATTGTAGCCTTCTATATTCCGGACGCCGGTCTCCGTAAACTTCTTATAGCGGTCCGTCATCTCCGCCACTGCCCAGTTCAGCGCCCCGGACGCTTTTTTCGGGTCCGTCACGACCGGAATGAGCAGATGCGGAATCCCGTTATATGTACTGAGCTCCACCATCTTCGGGTCGATCATGATCAGCTTCACCTCCGATGGCTTCGCTTTATAAAGAATACTCATGATCAGCGTGTTGATGCAGACGGACTTACCGGAACCGGTCGCTCCGGCGATGAGCAGATGCGGCATCTTTGCCAGGTCTGCTACCACAATCTTCCCGCCGATATCTTTACCGACCGCAAATGCCAGCTTTGACTTGAAGTTACGGAACACCCGGTTATCCACCAGCTCCCGGAAATGTACTGTCATGTTCTGCTTATTTGGTACTTCGATACCGATCGCCGCCTTTCCCGGGATCGGCGCTTCGATACGGATGTCGGAGGCCGCGAGATTCAGTTTGATATCATCTGTCAGCGATAAGATCTTGCTGACCTTCGTTCCCTGCTCCGGAAACATCTCATAACGGGTGACCGTCGGACCACAGCTGATATCGGTGATCGTCACCCGCACGCCGAAGCTCTCAAGCGTACTCTGCAGCTTCATCGCCGTCTCCTTCAGCGTCTTATCGTAATCCGGCGGCAGCTTCTGTTTCTCCGTCACAAGAAGATTCATCGGTGGGAAAATGTACTCCTCTTTCTTCGCAGGCCTGCGCTCCGAAACCGGAGCAGGCGTTTTTGCCCGGTTGATATGTACTTCCCCGGCTTTTTCCGCGCCGGTTCCTGTGGAAACAACCGAAGTATCCGCGGAGGAAGCAGGCGTTTCCGGAGCGACGTTCTCCGGGATATCTGTTCTGACCGTGTTCCTGTTGTCAGCTGCATCACCGGCACTTTCCCGTCGATCCACAGTCGCCACCACAACATCGCCCGGCGCCGGATCTCCGGCATCTGTGTTCACGGGGGAGAGATCTCTCACCGCTTCATAACCGGTCTCTGACTGCTCTGCATCGGTTACCGCGAAAATATCACTGTCCGCCGCTGTCACAGCAGCTGTATTCCTTTCTTCTATCGGTAGCTGTTCGGACAACGTGATCTCCTCCGGAAGTCCATGCGCCGTCTCCGGCTGTGCGGCTTCTTCCGTCTCCTCTCCGTCGTCATCCGCGACTATCGCCGCCTTTCCTGTCCGGTTTTCCTGTGCCGGATTATCAGCAAACATCTCTGTGCTTCCCATCCGGTTTTCCTCTGCCGTCTCATCGGCAAACACCGCTGTGCTTCCTGTCTGGCTTTCCTCTGCCGGATTATCAGCAAATGTCGCTGTGTTTCCCATACGGCTTTCCTCTGACGCCTCATCAGCAAATGTCTCGTCGGAATCTTCCGGATGCAGGGAGAGTGTGGAAAAGTCCAGCGTTCCCGCAAAGGCCTCTGTCTTTCCGTCCTCTGCCGTAAATGGATAGAACTCCGGATGCAGCTCTTTCAGAGAGTCCTTTTTCTTTACCTCATCCTCCGGGGCAAAAAGCGGGATATGAATCCGGATATCCGGCTGCTTCTTCTTTCTGGCCATCCGGCGTCCTGACTGCTCCCGCCCTGTCAAAGGCTCTCCGGACGGAGCGTCGTCCTCTGCCGGCTTCTCCGCTTTCGCTGCCTTTCCGGCCGCTTTTTCCGCCTTCTTTTCTTCCATCTCTTTTATCTTTTCTTCACACTGTTTTTCCCGCAGTCTGTCCTCGGCGGTCTCCCGTTCCTTTGCTGCCTGTCGATGTCTCTGCACGCCTTCCTTCCAGGCCGCCTGCACCTGTTTCATCCCCTGACGGAAAAATCCCACAAAGGAGCGCTGTGTCAGAAGGATCAGAGACAACAGCAGAACACAGGAGATGATCACGATCGCCCCCGGCACGCCGAACGCGCTCTGCAGCAGCAGCCCGATGCCTCCGCCAAGAATCCCACCTGCCCGGTGATCTGCCGCTGCCACGGCAAACAGATCGTAAAACTCCCGCACGTCCTGCTGGTAAATGAGCTGGGCATATGCGGAGATCATCGTGAGAACCACAAAACCGGCCCCACATTTTTTCATGGCAAGAAGGCTGTAGTCATTGGCCAGAAGTACCGTCACCATCAAAAAGAAGGCCACAGGCATCACATACTGTACACAGCCGAAAATCCCAAAAAAGAAACTGCTGAGCCATACGCCCACCACGCCGCACAGGCCAAAATTGCTGAGCATCAAGATCAACATGATGCCAAAGGAGGCCACCAGCTGGATCTCCCGCTTCATCGGAATCCCCTGCGGCTCCTTCGCTCTCTGTGAAGACTTTCCCGAAGACCTTCTGCCAGAAGACCGCCCTGCGCTCCGGGTTCGTAAGGAAGAAGTTTTTGCGGCAGAAGTACCTCTCCGGCTGCCGGAGGTACTGCCGCTGCTTTTTTTCGCACTACTGTTATTTGCCATAATCCAACTCCCTTTTCTCTAATTCTGATATCGGATACTTTTCCATAGTTTCGTCATTATATCATAGATAATACCATAAATGTCAGTAAAAAAAAAGTCGCGTTTTTTATGAAAATAACAGTTTTTTATTCCCCTTTTTCCCTGGAAATGGCGTCGTGCAGCCAGGAAAACGCATCAGCAATCCCACCGACCCGGTCAGCCAGTCCCGCTTTTACCGCCTCCTCTCCCACCAGGATCGTACCCAGATCTTTTGCCATCATCCCTTTTCTCATCATCATTTTTTCCAGCTCTTTCTTCCCGGCCCGGGAATGTCCGGCGGTAAAGTTCAGAATCCTGTCCTGGATCAGCTTAAAATACTCAAAAGTCTGCGGCGCTCCGATCACGGTGCCGCTCAGACGGACCGGATGAATGAGCATGGTCGCCGTCGGAGCGATGATCGTATAGTCGGACGCCACGGAGAGCGGTACCCCGATGGAATGGCTGTCCCCGATGATGAGCGAGACAACCGGTTTATCTATGGACGCAATCATCTCCGCAGCCGCAAGACCGCAGGAACAGTCTCCGCCCACCGTATTGATGAGAAGCAGGATGCCATCCAGCTCTGCGGTATCCTGCGCCCTCGCCAGCAGCGGAAGCAGATGCTCATACTTTGTCGTCTTCATCCTCTCATTCAGGATTTCATGCCCCTCGATCTCCCCGATGACAGACAAAAACAAAATGCGATGTCCTTTCTCATTTCCCTCCAGCAGCTGCTCCCCAAATTCCAACAATTTTCTATCCTGATTATCCATAATGATCCCGATCGATGTCTGAAAACACCCTTTCCTTTCTTCTGCACGTTATACCATTAAAATAACCATTCTCGTGAAATTTATCCCGGAAGACAGGAAAGGATCCTGAGGAATTCCGGCGGAATTTCCCCGGAAACAAAAAAAGATACTCCGGGCGCCGGTTTCTCTGTAAAGAAACCGACGCCGCAAAAGTATCCGTATCATTGCAGCCCTGCCTGCTGCAAAAGCGCCCCCAGCGTCCCGTCGGCCGAAATCTGCGCAAGACCGGCGGCGATCTCCTCCGGGATCCCCTGTCCGGCAGATGCGGTAAACCGATGAACGCTGAAATATTTTTCACTGGTCGTCAGAAGCTTCAGGTTTGCGTTCTGTCCCATGGCAGAAGCGGCGCTGCCCGCATCCAGCACCACCGCCTGCGAATATCCCTGCCCCACATCGGACATCACACCGGCCGCATCCTGAAAGACAACCGTGTCCGCGTGATATTTTGCCGACAGGTACCGGGAAAATCTTTCCTCCTCCGTCTCTGCTCTCGCGGCGACCGAAACACTTCTCAAATCTTTTGTTTCCCGGATTCCCTGTCCTCTGTTCACCAGAAGGCAGAGCCCTGTCTCATATACCGGCTCTGACTGCACGTAAGTGGAGACGTCTCCCACTTCCGGCGCCAGCGTGCCCAAAAAGAAATCACAGTCCGCCTCTCCGGCATCACTGTCTCCTTCCTCACTGACAGCCGCATACGCCGCGTATTCTGCCGCGCTCATGGCCCGGAATTCATAGGTAAATCCGGTCTGCTCCGCGAGAGTGTTCATAAGTTCCACGTAAAATCCCGACGCATTTCCTTCCGCGTCGAGTACGTAATACGGCGCGTTTCCTTCTTCCACGCCCACATAATAATCCGGTCGTTCCGGCTCCGTCTCTGTCTGAGGCTCTTCCTCCTTTGAACAGCCCGAAAGCATCAGAGCCGCGGCGAGAAGCAAAAGCCCATATTTCCATTTCTTCATCTGAGATACTCTCCTGTCTTATATATCGAATGACTGACCTTTTTCCGGCAAATGACATTGCCGTAAAGCCCACCCGGCAGTCTTTCTCTGTCTCATACACATATCGTATCTGTCGGGATTACAGTTCCAGGTCTCTTTTGTACATGGCAATTCGTTTGTCAATCTCTTCCAGCTCTCTGTCGATCTCCGCGATCCGCTTTTTCCGGGCTTCGATATCAACCTTTGTGATCTTTACATTTTTTATGATATAGCGCGGAAAATTCAGATTAAACTCATTTTTCTCCAGATCTGCCTGCTCTGCCCGGCTGCAAAATCCCGGAATCGTCTTTCTTTCCTTCCAGGCGAGCTGAATCGTGCCAAGCTGCTCCTCCCCGAAGCTCTCCATCTCCGAACAGTCAAAAAACATGACATCCTTCCGGGAACGATTCTTCCGAAGGAGCAAAAGAACCTCCTTCTGTCCCGCTGCCTGCAGGATGTGATCCGGCAAAAGCATCACCGTATCAAGAGCATTTTGTTCCTGCACAAGAAAACGGCGCAGCTGCGACTCTTTTCCCTCCCGGTAGAGAAGCGCTCCCGGAAGCACCGCCGCCAGAACACCGCCCTCCCTCAATACCGAGTAGGCCGACAGCAAAAACGGCAGTTCTCCCTTGGCGATGGAACCGATCCGGTCCATCATCCGCAGAGACTGCGTATTGGAAACCATCAGTCTGCCGGGCTCCACGCCTTCCGGCAAAAAAATACCGATACTGTCGAATCCACCGGCCATTTCGCTGACTTCCTCCCACTCCTCTCTGCCATACATATGCATGGAGCGTTCCAAAAATCCCCGCATATAGCCTGCGATCCGCACAATCTCCCGGTATCCCTCATGGCTGTCACAGCCGGAAAAATCTGTCCGCTCCGGCTGACCGGTCATCGTATGAAACAGCATCCCATACTCAAAATCCGGCACAAACACACGCTCCGGACACGGGCAGGTCTGTGAAAAAAACAGCCGGTAGAGGCTTCGCATCTCCTCCGACAGGCTGGTCTCCTTCTTCATCGCCGCAAACGTCTCCAGAAGCTTTTCAAATAAGAAAGGATACTTTTCAAGAAGAAGCGCATCGCAGTCCCAGAGATTCATTTTTTTGATCAGCTTGCGGACAAACCGCGCATAACTTTTCTGTTTCTCCGTCGACTGCATTTTTGTCAGGCTCCGGTAAAAAGAAAAATCCGTCAGAGAAAACCTGCCGCCCGCCAGCCGGATGAAAGAGGACGCGCTCTCCATAAACCGGAGAAATGACGGGATCTGCAGTTTGCCCCGCACAGCCATGCGCACCAGCGCGCCAAGCTTATAGGAATCCTCCAGCTCATCGCCAAAACGCAGGCACAGGTAATGGTAAAATAAAAGAAAAACGCAGGCGTCCCTGTACTCTTCAAATGTCAGTCCCGGATGACTCTCCCCGGGAATCGACAGGAACTCATAATTCAGTTGTTTTTCATCCATTCCTCTTCACCTTCTCACAGCTTTTTCAGATACTGCATCATCTCCTCGGAGAGGACGGACTTCTCCAGCTTCATCCTCTCCATGAGAAGCAGCTGCTTTCTCTTCTGATAGTAATACAGCTTGCCGATGGACATCTGTGTCGCCAGATCCGGACACTCGATCATCAGCTGCCGTATCATGTGGATGGACAGCACCTTGACCGAGGAATTTCCCTGGATGGCGATGTCTCTTTGCAGCCTGATCTCCGGATGCTCATTAAAATACCATGCAAAATAATACGGGTCCATGATACCATCCCGAAACTCTATGGACACAAAATTGGAGGGGATGATCTTCCCTTCGTGCTGTTTTTCCAGCACAGCCGCCCTGTGAAAGGACGTCAGCCCGATCACAATGCTGTGCTCCTTCGCCAGATTCAGATTATCCACCTTTTTCTTATCCACAAAAACAGAAGGAACCTCATAATCCGTGATACCGTTCTCCTCATCCAGCAGCTGGCTGATGGATAAGATCGGATATTCGATTCCTTCACTCTGTACTTTCGGCTTTATCCGGTTCAGAACCACACCATGGGTAATCTGACTGATTTGTTCCAGCAGAAGCTCCACTTCACATTTACCCCTCTTTCCAATGTTATTTTTCATTATAACTTCTTTTTTTTAATTCGGCAACAGAAAAAAGAGAAATACATCCACGTTACCCAATACGTTTTTCACTAAATACAAAATCTCATTGAATATCCTTGCGAATCGTTTTATAATAAAGAAAATTGTACCGATAAAAGGACATTTGCAACTGGAAACGTTAGGAGGAAATGTTGTGAAGATTTCAAAGGTTTACTGTGCTTATTTCAGCCCGGGGGATACGACGAAGAAGATCGTGACCGGCATCGGAGAGTGTTTTAAGGAGTATCCGGTGGAAAATATCAATCTGACGGATTATGATATGCGGAAGAATCACTTCCGGTTTACGGAAAATCAGCTTCTGATCATCGGTGTGCCGGTTTACGGCGGACGGATCCCGACTCCGGTCGCGGATGTGCTGACTCGTTTCCGCGGCATCAGCACTCCGGTCGTTCTGATAGCCTGCTACGGAAACAGGGCTGTCGACGATGCGCTCATGGAACTTTATAAAGAACTGGGCAGCCGCGGCTTTGCCCCGGTGGCGGCAGCCTCTTTTGTCTGCCAGCACACTTATCTGAGCGATCTGGCAGCCGGCCGTCCGGACGAAAAGGACATGGCTGTCGTGAAGGAGTTCGGAGATAAGATCAAGGAGCGGCTGCGTCTCGCTGTCCTTTATGATATGAAGAAACTGGATATTCCGGGCAGCTATCCATATGAGAAGCCGCCGATGACACAGTTCCCGTTCAATGTGGAGACCAATGAATACTGTATCTATTGTATGCTCTGCGCCGGCGTCTGTCCGATGAAAGCCATCAGCGACAGTAACCCGCGGGATATCAATAATGATATCTGTCTCCGCTGCGGCGCCTGCATCCGGATCTGTCCGGCTCAGGCCAAGTCCTTCACCGAAGGTCCGCTGGAGGCTCTGCGCGACAAATTGCTGCGCCCGCTGTGCGATACGAGACAGGAGCCGTGGTATACGATCGGATAAGACGGCGCGGGAGCGGAAATCGTTTTCCGGCGCGGCCAGCAAGGAACAAAAGCTGACAAAGACATATCAGACCAAAAACCGCCAGCCAAAGAGCTTCCCTGCAGTTTCCGCTTTTTGCGGACTGCCTGGGTTCCTCTGTTTGGCTGACGGTTTTCTTTTTTCTTATATTTATGGCATATGCATCCACCGCGGCAGCTTCCGTTGCCAGCGGAGTCTTCCGTTTAATATCCCGGTCTGTCCGGCATCACCAATGCGGCGATGATATAGAGAAGAATCCCCGGCAGGATTCCCCAGAGTGTGATAAAGACCAGGATCAGGCGCACGATGGTGGAATCGATGCCAAAATAATCGGCGATTCCTCCGCACACACCAAATATCTTTCTGTCAAGATCTGACTTATATAACTTTCTTCCCATTCTCTTCAGACTCCTTCCTGTACCGCTGTCACAATCTGATCTGTCAGATATTCCAGCCATTTTTTATTCAGTCCTGCCAGCGTATCCGTATTCCCATAGGAAAGGGCCGGATACGAGGCTTCCTGTCCGGCAGTCTGCCCGTCTTCTGCTGCGGTCGTCCCCGCCGCTGTTCCTTCCGCCATAGACGCTGCCTGCCATGGCAGATACCCGTCATTTATCTGACCCGTCAGCACTTCCGGGTGCGCTGCAAAGTAGCCCACCTGATAGTCTGAGAGTTTGTCGGCGATGAGAAGCGCCTGTTTTCTTGTCACGATCTGGGCGGCATTCTTGCAGGAATCATCGCTGGACAGCCCGTTTTTCAGAAAGGCAGCGTATGCCTCTCTCTCCTCGTCGCTGAGTTCTTCTGTGCCGGCGCAGCCTCTTAAGGCATTTTCCGTCTCCTCCTCTGTCAGATGATCCGGATACAGTTCCTGGATGAGAGAAGCCAGGCGGGACACGGTCACGGTACCCGTACGGTTGCCTTTTTCAAACACATCGAGCACTGCGCTGCCATTCAGATTATCTATACCCCGCAGCATGGTCGCAAGCTCTGTTCTGGTGATCGCCCGGTTCGGATGGAACTGTCCGTCTCTGCCGGATGGATAGCATTGGAGAGACGCATATTCGTCGTAAACGTTCCCCAGTTCCCCGGAACAGCGGACATCGTAATTGCTGGCGCTGAGCTGCAGCTTGCCATTTCTGTATTTCTTAAATGTGTAGTCGAACAGTTTTCTTATGGAAGAAAAGGTACTTGCCTTGCTCACATTTCCAAAGTAAGCACAGATGACCTCATGGCCTTCCTTATCCATCGCTGTGGCGATAAAGACATCGCCCGCCGCGTTGGTCGTTCCGGACTTGGAACCGATGATCTCATACGCGTCTTCATCATAGGACGCCATCCCCCGCAGGAACCAGTTCGTCGTATTGCAGCTTGCCTTTCCGTTGGAGGCGTCATAATGTGACTTTGCCACCGCGGAACGGATCATCGGAACTGTCATGGCGTAGCGGCAGATCTTGGCCATCTCCGCCGCAGTGGAATATGTCCCGTAAAATCCGGCGCCGATATCGGAGCCTACCGGATTATCAAAGCTTGTCTGCGTCAGCCCGAGCTCCGCACATTTGGCATTCATGGCTTCCACACAGGCTGCCTTGGAACCGAACACTCCTGCCGCCAGCATATCTGTCGCATCCGCGGCGGAAGAGACAAGGCTGATGTTGAGCAGGTCCGTAAAGGTAAACTTCACGCCAACCGGCAGTCCCAGACAGTACGTGCCGTAGGTCGTTCCGTTGATGATCTCTTCGGTTGTCCTGATCTTTTTGTTGACATCGCCATTCTCCACGCAGACGATGGCAGTCATCAGTTTCGTCGTGCTGGCCGGATAGATCATCTTATTTTCGTCCTGGCCGAAAAGAATCTCCCCGGAGCCGGCATCCATCACCACATAGGCGTGGCACTGCATTTTCGGGGCGCGTACCTTCGCCTCCCCCTTCACCGACAGAAGCAGGCACAGAGCAAAAATACTCATCAGGATCATGGCCGCCTTCTTTTTCATTTGTCCGCCTCTGATATGGCTTTCTGACATGTTCATCTCCTCCTCTTTTGTTTCTCTTTTTTATTTTTATCTCTTTTATTCTTATCGTATCCACGCTCCGGCATACCGCACGCTCTGTGCGCGACGCACAGCAGACGGTCCCCTGATCACCACATTCCGGGAACGCTCAGGAAAAAAGCCGCTCAAACCGTTCTTTTTCACAGAAGGAGCGGTCATCCTTCTGAAGTGCCTCGTACAGCTCTGTGATCATCTGCGCACATTCTTTTCGACTTCCCTTGTAGAGATTGTAAAGCTCGCGGCAGTTCTCCCTGTTCTTCGGATTCATTTTCTTCTTCCGGAAATAATGCTGGAAGCTGAGCCCCGGCAGAAAGTTTTCATTCAAAAATGCCGTGACCGTCCGTTTTACTCCAAAATGAGAGTGGAACACATGGTTTAAGATCAGCTTCATGTACCAGAGCCCCGCGCTTACTTTGCGGGCATCGATATCATAATATGGCCCGATGACTGACGAGTAGGCCAGCCCGGTCCGGATATGCCTTGCCACTTTATAATGAAGCGGATTTCTATAATCTCTTTGCATCATCATGTAATCCCAGTCCGTCTCCATCTCCGCATGGCTGATGCCTGTCTCTTTCATCCGCTGCCGGATGTACGGATGGCAGGTGCTGTCGAGAATGTAATGTGTCATAAATCCTGCCAGATAGGCAAAGGCGGCACTTTTGCGTCTCTGCCTTTTAAACACGGAAAATGCATGACAGAGAAAGCAGCGCATCGGCTCATCGTGCACTTTGACACCGTACTGATTCACCGCATTTTTTGAAATGGACCGGTAATAAAATAAAATGTCCGGCCCGTGTACGCCGATATTGTAGTAGTTTATATATGGGCGGATCTTACTTTGCAGTTTCGGACTGAGCATCCGGTATACATCCTGCCCATACGCATAATGTGTGTATGTTGTTGGCATAATCATCCCTCTTCTTTCGCAGTCTGCCTTATTTTATCATACTATTCCCCATCTTAAAAGACTGAATATTTTTGCAATTTTTTCTCTTTCCCCATAAAATGCAGCAGATTCTTTGCTGTTTTTTCTTGATTTCTGTACATTTTTCCCTGTAAACAGACAAAAGAATTGCATCTTTCACATAGAACTGTTATAATAATCGAAAAAAATTGTGCATTTTTCAGGCACAAAGAGGAGGTTACATACTTATGAAGGGAAATGTATTGGTCGGTCAGTCCGGCGGTCCTACGGCCGTGATCAATTCCAGTCTGGCCGGGGTAATCCAGGCTGCGAAAAAGTACGGCGCCGGCAAGGTGTATGGAATGCATTACGGTATTGAGGGATTTTTACAGGAAGATATCATCGACCTGGATGATTACATCACCTGTCACGCAGATATCTCTTTATTAAAGAGAACGCCTTCCGCCTTTCTTGGCTCCTGCCGCTATAAGCTGCCGCCGATCGAGGGGAATGAAGATATCTATGACAAAATGTTTGCGATCATGGAGAAGTACAACATTGAGTATTTTCTGTATATCGGCGGAAACGATTCCATGGACACCATCAAGATGCTGTCCGACTACGCAGCCAAAAAAGAGAAGCCGCAGAAGTTTATGGGCGTTCCAAAAACGATCGACAACGACCTGCCGCTCACGGACCACACGCCTGGCTATGGCTCCGCCGCCAAGTATATCGCCACATCCATGAAAGAGATCATCCGCGATAACGCCAGCTTTGGCGCCTCCAAACCGACGGTTTGCATCGTGGAGATCATGGGCCGCCACGCCGGCTGGCTGACAGCGGCCGCCGCGCTCTCCAAAGACTCAGACTGTGAGGGCCCGGATCTGATCTACCTGCCGGAAGTTCCGTTTGATATGGACAGTTTCATGACGAAGGTAAAACAGCTGGCGGAGACCAAGCGCTCTGTTGTCATCGCTGTCTCCGAGGGAGTCCGTCTGCCGGACGGGCGCTTTGTCTGTGAACTCGGCAATATGAATGATTATGTGGATGCTTTCGGACACAAACAGCTTTCCGGCTGTGCTTCCTATCTGGCAAACAAAGTGACGGAAGCTACCGGACTTAAGTCCCGCCCGATCGAGTTTTCCACTCTGCAGCGCTGCGCCACCCACATGGCGTCCCGCATTGACGTGGACGAGGCGTCCGCTGTCGGTTTCGTCGCCTGTCAGGCAGCCATGGAGGGCAACACCGGCATGATGGTCACCATCCAGGTTGTCAGCCGCGAGCCATACCTCGTCACCTACAACAAATATGACATTCACGAGATCGCCAACGTGGAGCGCAAAGTACCGCGGGACTGGATCATCAACGACGGTACCTATGTGAGTGAGAAATATCTGGAGTATGCCCGCCCACTGATCCTGGGCAATATTCTTCCTTATTATGCCGGTGGTCTGCCAAGGCATCTGACCCTGCACAGCACGGCGAAAAAATAATCTGTCCGCTGATGATACAAAGAAAGACTGCCGCAACGTATTCGGTCTGTACAAAAATGTGGGGTATGCCCTTCCGGCGCCCAGCCGTATGACCGTCTGCGGCAGTCTTTTTTTATCTGTTTTTTATCGAATCTTCCGGCACTCTGTATAGTATCGTTTATCCTGCGCATGTCCCATGGAAAACGTCTTTCGCGGCAGAGCGCCGTCCGCCATCACCGAAGGGAAAAGCTCCTCTTTCCGCATATCCGGCAGCAGGAAACCGACGCTGTCTTCCTTCATGGAGAGTTTCTTTACCGTATCCGCTCCGTGGATATAGTCCATGTGCAGGTCATGTTTCTGCTGGAAGGCATCGAGAAAATTCTGCAGACTCCCCACTGTCAGACGGGAAGATGGTTTTGTGATCACGGCCCTGCGGCAGACGCCGTCACGGACTACGTCCATCTCCTGACTGCCTCCGGCAGAGACTCCCGAAGCTTCTTCTTTCCATATAAGGCCCAGCTCTTCCTGCATTTTTTCCAGCAGACCGTCCACATCTGTTCCGCTCACGATCCGGTGGATCGCCTCAAACTGCAGCGCCGGACTGTGCAGATTCACGATCTCCACCAGAGCGTATCTGGCGGGATGCGCGGAGTAATCTTCTCCCGGATGCGCTTTTTTCATCTGCTCATAAAATTCTTTGGCCGAGGCCAGCGAATGGTTGCCGTCCCCCACCGCAAAGATCATGGCGTCTTCCTTCTCTCCGGCGTACAGATCATCCAGCGCCTGCAGGATCTCTCCCTGTGCTTTCTCATCCAGAAGATATCCTTTCAGCTGCCCGCCGCCCTGCATCAGCGTGAAATCATAGAGAAGATTCTCCGGCTTACAGTATTGCGCACCGGATTCCACCACTGTTTTTTTCTTATCATCGATCAGGATCATGACGTGCGGCAGTTCCAGCAACGCATTTTCCCGGATGCGGATCCGCGGCGGGATCCGTTCCTCCACGGTGGCTTCCGTAGCGCGTACAAGGGAATGACTGCCCTTGTGATAATCATACTCTTCCAGGTCAATACAGCCCACAACACCGGCGCGCACCGCACCGCTGCTGTCCGTCCTCTCCACATAGATTATCGCATTTTCATACAGGTCAAACAATCCACCGGCGAGATACTCTTCCATGGACTGCCGGATCCGTGCAAGTCTTTCTTTCTCCTGCGGACCATCCAGATACACCTCCGGCAGGATCATCCGCAGCGTGGACGGAGCATCTCCCACCAGCTCTTCCACCTCTTCCCAGTAGTCCGGCTCGCTGGTAAACTGATCACAGGCAATGACAGACCACCGGGACATATCAGTTCCTTTTTTTGGCAGCAGGATATCTGCCGGATAAAATGCTCTTCTCATTTTGTATTCTCCTCTCTGGCGTCTTTTGCCAGTCTCTTTTTTCTATCTCTGTTCATATTTTTCATCAGCTGCGCAGCCACTCTGTCTGCGGTCACTTCTGCTTCTTCTGTTCCTCGATCCTCTCTGCCAGATCATTCAGGTACACCCACCGCTCCGTCTTTTCATCCAGCAGGCTCTGCGTCTCTTCTTTTTCCTGCACAAACGCATTCAGTTTGACAAAATCCGTGGCGTTGCGGGCGATCTCCTCTTCCAGCTCCTGCAGACGGTTCTCCAGCGACTCGATATCCTCATCAATGGTTTCAAACTCTTTTTGCTCCGCAAAAGTAAATCGCAGCTTTTTATTGTCATGTCTCCGGTAAGAATCCTTTTTCTTCGTCCGGCTTTCCGGACTTTTCTCCCAGACTTCTTCCGCATCCTTCTCCTTCTGCTTTCTCTTTTCCAGATAATCGGTATAACCGCCTTCGTAGATCTGAATCTGCCCATCCTCAAAGGCAGCGATCCGGTCGGCGATCCGGTCCAGAAAATACCGGTCATGGGACACCACGATGACTATCCCCGGAAAATGATCCAGAAAGTCTTCCAGTACCTGCAAAGTGGCGATATCCAGATCGTTGGTCGGCTCATCGAGGATCAGCACATTTGGCGCGCCCATCAAAACTCTGAGCAGATACAGCCGCCTGCGCTCTCCTCCGGAGATCTTGGCGATCGGCGCGTACTGCATATCCGGGCTGAACAAAAAGCGTTCCAGCATCCGGGAAGCCGAGATACGACCTGTGGCGGTCTTTATATATTCCGCCTCATCCCGGATATAATCGATCACCCTCTGCCGCTCGTCCATCACCTCGCACTCCTGCGCGAAATAACCGATCTTGATCGTCTCTCCCCACTCCATGCTTCCGCTGTCCGGTTCCGTCCTGCCCGCCAGTATCTGCATCAGCGTAGATTTACCGCAGCCATTGACTCCCACGAATCCAATGCGCTCATACCGCCGGAAAATGTAAGAGAAGTCCGTGAACAAGACCTTCTCCCCATAGCTCTTCGACACATGCTCCAGTTCAATGGTCTTCTTGCCCAGTCTCGTGCCGACCACTTCCATCTCCACCTGCTTTGCTCCCTGAGGGGCGTCCATGCTTTTCAGCTTTTCAAACCGCTCCAGTCTCGCCTTCTGTTTGGTACTTCTCGCTCTCGCGCCACGCATCACCCACTGAAGCTCCACACGCAGGATACTCTGCCTTTTGCGCTCCGCTGCCTGCGCCATCTCTTCTTTCTCCGCCTTCCTCTCCAGATAGCCGGAGTATCCGGCAGGATACGTGAATACCTTTCCTCCGTCCACCTCCCAGATCTGGTTCGTCACCCGGTCAAGGAAGTATCTGTCATGCGTGACCAGCAGCAGGACGCCTTTATAGCGCGTCAGATAGCTTTCCAGCCAGTCTGCCATAAAATTATCCAGGTGGTTGGTCGGCTCGTCCAGGATCAGCACATCGGTATTCTGCAGCAGCACTTTACACAATGCCGCCCGCTTTTTCTGTCCTCCCGAAAGTTCCCGGAGCTCCTGCGCAAAATCATACAGCTCCAGCGCGTTTAACATGGACTTTGCCTCGCTCTCAAAGGCGTAATCCTCCCCGGCGCCCTCACAGACATAGGACAGCACGCTTCCCTCCTCCGGAAAATCCGGATTCTGCGGCAGCCATCCCACCGTCATGCCTCTGGAAAATATGATAGTCCCCTCATCCGGTTCCTCCGCCCCCGCCAGAATGCGCAGAAGCGTTGACTTTCCGGTACCGTTCACTCCGATGATTCCGACCTTATCACCGGCATCCACGCTGGCCGATAAATCCTCCAGAACCATCCTGTCTCCGTAGAGCTTGGAAATGTGTTCAATATTTATTACACTCATGAAAAACCTCCGGTTTTCTTTTATCGTTTTTCAGTGCCGTATCCCGCACTGTCTCCCGCAGCTTCCAGGAAATGGAAGCTGCTCCCAGAACAAATCAGGCATAAGTATATCATAAAACCGGCTTTTTGGGTACCGGATTTATCGGAGCCGCCCGTTATCCACCACTGCCAGAACATCATCCGGCTTTCTGCTTCCCGGATCATAAATGAGATAACTCTCTACCATCTTTCCCTTTTTCACCGCTCTGTTATACCGAAGCCATCCTCCTTCTGCAGTAAAACCACCTTTTCCCCGCGAAACCGAGATCCATTTTTCCACATAGACAATACGCCGTTTTTTTCTCTGCCGCAACTGCCGGAATGTCAGCTTTTCGCCTTCCACAAAAATCACCCGGTATCGCTCTCCGAACTGTTCTCTGATATAATTTCGCACCAGCTTTTCATTTTTTCGTTCCGCGGCATAAACAGTCTGTCTCCCGGCCGCCTGCACATTTCCCGCAAACATTATCACGGACACTCCCACGAACCACAGGGTTCTCCACAACCACCGCAGGCACAGCGGCTGTTTCCGTCCTTTTGTTATCTTCTCTTCTTTTTCCCGCATTTCTTTCCTCCTTCCCATCGTCAACGTCATAATCTCCAAAAAGAAAAAAGGACGGTCTCTGCTTTATGAGACCAGTCCCTTTTCTTTCGTTACTCTCTGTTACCGTATTTCTTTCTATGTATAGTATCTGACTCCCGCTATGGACAGCGCATCATCCGCAGACCTTGCATCCCCGGCTCTTGCCGCTCTCGGAAGGCGTTCCGCTGTAGATGGTTCTCGACCTTGACAGCGTCGGACAGCTTCTGGAATAGTGGTACACGCTTCCTCCCGGCGTCCAGTAAACTGTACCGGACTTACTGGAATCCGAGGACGAATCCGAAGAACCTGAGGAATTCGAGGACCGCGAAGGACCTGAGGAACTATTGCTGTCCGTATCCTCACCGGAACGCTCCGCCGGTTCATTGGAGATCACAGTCACTTTACATTTGTATTTCTTTCCGGCAAACTTCGCGATGATCGTCGTCTTGCCACTTTTCTTCGCCCGGACCACTCCTTTTCTGCCAACTTTGGCAATGCTACTGTCCTTCGACTTCCATGTAACCTTGCCGTCGGCATGCCGAAGCACCAGCTTCTTCTTCTGTCCAACCTTTAACTTTAAGGTCTTTTTGGACAGCTTCGCCGGTTTCACCGGCTGCTGCATCTGGCTGATCTCTTCCGCCTGCGCATCGACTGTCCAGAATGTCTGCACCGGCAATGCCAGTGTCAGGATCAAAAACAGCGCCGTGAGCGTTTTCTTCATGTTTCTCATGGGTATCCTCCCCTTTCTTCTTTCCGTATCTTTGTGATTCTTATTTCTTTCGTCTCTGTTCGACGGACGCATATATTATATCACAAACTTTTATATTTTAATATAGAAAAATATATCGAAAACGGAAATTTAATATCCTTTTCATCACGTCGTTCGCTGTAGAATATCTAGTATATCGTTCTCCCATAGAAAATCCTCCCATAACGCAAAAAATCACCGCAAAATGTTTGCGATGTCATATGTCCAGGATTTCCTCCTTCTGATATATTATTTTTTAGAATATTAGCTATGATTACTTTTTTGATTACCCGGCAAAACGAATATAAAAAAATACCGCATAACTATGCGGTATTAAGAGTGCAGACGGCGGGACTTGAACCCGCACCCAGTTAGCCCGGACTAGATCCTTAGTCTAGCGCGTATGCCAATTCCGCCACGTCTGCGTCTGTTCTTTTGTGTCAGTGCTTATCTCTCTCACTGACGAAACTCATTATAGCACCACTTTCCGGATAATGCAAGTACTTTTTTTAATTTTTTTCAAAAAAATATATTGTTTGTTCTTCTGGCACAATTTCTGCCCTTTTTCCCCATTTTTACTCTGATACGCCGGCACAGATCATTTCGAAAAACGCCTTTACGCAAAAAACCTCCCTTCCGGCAGCCATCTGTTGTTGTTCTCTGTTCCTGTTTAAGGATCATTTTGTCACTGCAACTATTCCGAAAGGGGGGTTTTGTTTCAGGAATGCAATTTCCTGTGAAATACAAAAATCAGTTCTGGCGATTCAATTCCGGATCGGAGAAGTCCCATCTTCCTGAAGACTGTCCTTCATCCTGAGAGTCTCTTTCTGTTCCGGAGTCTTCTTCATCCTGAGAATCTCTTTCTGTCCCGGAGTCCTCTTCATCCTGAGAATCTCTTTCTGTCCCGGAGAATTCTTCTTCATCTTCGGAGTCTCTCTCTGTTCCGAAACGTTCTTCTTCCTCCTCAGAATTTTTTTCCTTCTCAGAGGAATCTGTTCCGCTGCGGCGTGTCGTGTCTTCTCCGGATGACTTTTGGTCTCCCGTCTTTTTATCAGCCTTCCCATCCTCTTTTTCTGAAGACTCCACCGCTACGGTGTAATCATTAAAATACTGGTTGTCGGTTGTGATATACAGACCGTTGGTCGTGATGTAGGCGGAAGCGCCCTTCTCTGTCTGCACCTTTGCCTTTATCTGTACCTTATCTCCCACGTAGACAGCGCCGGCCACATTGTCGGCGTCGAAATCCGCCCATCTCCTGAGGCGCACGCCGGAGGAGCTGATGTACGTGATTGCCAGGTAGCCTTCCATCTCCGTATAACTGAGCAGAGGCTCTGCGTGATTGATATCGGTGCTCAGATAGCGTCCGTCGCTCAGTTTATAGTACATTTGTCCTTTGTAACTGCCTCTCTGCTCAGCGTAGACGATCTCGCCGCTCACCAGCATCCGGGAGGTGTCTGTCTTCTCACCGGGTACAGGATTCGCCCAGAGTCCAAGCGGCGGCACACTGCTGATCATCACATAGCAGGGACGAAAACGCCTGTCCACTTTCAGATATTCCGGTTCTTCCTTCTTCTCCTCTGTGGAGGCCAGGGCGGAAGTCACCTCCGGTCCTGTGTATGTCTGATTCTCCAAAAATGCGCCAAAACCAAACACAAATCCGATGGTAGCCGCCACGAGCAGCAGCGAGACCGCCATGGAAAAAAGAGGGTTTTGGAGCAGTCCTGATTTTTTTGTCCGTTTTATGCGTCTCATAGAATCCTCCTAACTTTACATCAGCATTATAACACAGGAAAAGTCAAAATACCAACGCTGTTTCCCGGACATTTTTGAGACGTTTTTCACTAATAGTCAAACCGGTTCAGACCATATTTTTCAATCAGGGCTGTGAGCTGTGAAACGTATGTACTGCTTGTGGCATATCCGCCTTTCTTGATGATGGTGAGCTGCTCTTTATAATTGTTGGTCGCTGTAAGTCCCGCGTATCTGTGAGAAGCGCCGTTCATCGCATTGACAAGGTATGCGGAGTGGTCAGCCACGGACTGTTCCACGCTCGGATACTTCCGGAAGTTTGCGGTGATCGTCACATGTTTTCCGCCGTATTCCTCTCCGGTATTGATCGTCACAAAGCTTGCACCGTCCCAGGAGGAGCCAAGCCAGGTGTTACCGGAAAGGTTCGTCTTCATACCGAAAAGATTATTTCCTTTCTGTGCCAGCTCGGATTTGCCCCAGCCACTCTCCAGAATCGCCTGTGCAAGGGTAACGGAGGCAAGGACGCCGGTCTCTTTATAGTTCGCCTGAGCGATCGGTCCCATAGTGGCGATAAACTGATCGGTCGTCATGTTGGCAAATGCCGCTGCGGTTAGTCCGGTGGTCGGCGCCGGCACTTCCGGTTCCGGCTCTGTCGCCGCGCTGTTTGTCGTTGTCTCCGGCTCCGTAATATAGACCGCTCTGTTCTGTCTGCTGTATTCATAATCGAAACCGAATCCTTCCTCGAAGAGAGCTCTTGCCGGAACGACCAGAGTCTTCTTGCCTTCAAACTTCACATAAAGCGGAGCTACGCTGATCTTTTTCTTTACTCCGTTCACCTTGATACGTTTTTTGCCGACGAACAATTTCACCTTGGTCCCATTGTAAGAAAGCACTAATTTTTTTGATGACTTGTTAAATTTATAAGTCATTCCCGGTCCTCTGTTTACCAGGCATGCCTTATATGGGATCATGATGCTTCCATCGATAAGCACACCGGTCTTTTTCTTTGTGTTGACCTTCCGGCTGTTGTAATACACACTGTAGGAATAGCCATCGTAGCTGTATGTTCTGCTTCCCTTTTGATATGTAGTGTACGCCGATACGCCGGTGCTGCTTCCGGTAATCATTGCAAAAGTCATCAAAAAGATTACCGATTTCTTAACTTTTTTTACATGTTGCATTACAATCTCCTCCTTCTTGAAATATAAATTTAATGTTATTTAATGAATTGACCGTTTTTTTGTAAAGAAAAAAGACCAGCGAACTCTCGTTCACTGGTCTTGCTCTTCATTAGGCCACCTTGCTCTTTGCTAACTCTGCGAGGGCTGCGAATCCTGCCGGATCGCTGATTGCCATCTCAGAAAGCATTTTTCTGTTTACTTCCACACCGGCTAACTTCAGGCCGTGCATCAGTTTGCTGTAAGAGATACCGTTCATTCTTGCTGCCGCATTGATACGTGCGATCCACAGCTGTCTGAACTGTCTCTTTCTCTGTTTTCTTCCTGCGTAAGCACTTGTCAGCGCTCTCATTACGGACTGTTTTGCAACTCTATACTGTTTGGAGCGAGCTCCTCTGTAACCTTTTGCCAGCTTTAATGTTCTGTTATGTCTTTTCTTTGCGCCGATCGCGCCTTTTACTCTTGCCATAATTTACGTCCTCCTCTATCTATGCGATTAAAGATATGGTAAAATCTTCTTCATGTTCTTTGCGTTTGTCGGGTCTGTGATCGTAGACTTTCTCAGATTTCTCTTTCTCTTCTGGGATTTCTTTGTTAAAATGTGGCTTTTATAAGCTTTCATTCTCTTTAACTGTCCGCTACCTGTTTTTTTGAAGCGCTTTGCAGCAGCTCTGCTTGTTTTCATTTTTGGCATAATTAAGTCCTCCTAAATTGTTCTATATCATTAACGTTTTTCCGTTAAAAACATTGTCATGCTTCTTCCTTCGAACTTCGGCTGTTTGTCAACCACCGCACAATCGGAAAGCTGCGCGGCAAATTCATCAAGAATCACCTTGCTGGAATTCACATGTGCCAGCTCTCTGCCCCGGAAACGAAGGGTTACTTTGACTTTATCTCCCTTGGAAAGGAACTTTCTTGCCTGATTAACCTTTGTGTTCAGGTCATTGGTATCAATGTTCGGAGATAATCTTACTTCCTTGACGTCAATGGTCTTCTGTTTCTTTCTCGCTTCCTTCTCCTTACGGGCAAGCTCATACCTGTACTTTCCGTAATCAATAATCTTACATACCGGCGGCTTTGCGTTAGGCGCGATCTTCACCAGGTCAAGCTCAGCCTCTCTGGCAATCTTCATAGCTTCCTTTGCAGACATGATTCCGAGCTGTTCTCCGCTCTCGCTGATCAGTCTGACTTCTCTGTCTCGCACCTGTTCGTTAATCATCAAATCGTTAATTGTAGTACACCTCCATAAACCCTCATATATCCAAAAAAAATGGATAGCAACAGAGACTATCCACCACATATCAGAATACTATGCTGCCTTTCTCCGGCATATACCGACGCAGACTTCATGATTCTTTTACGATATTAACCCGAGTCACCATTGTGCTGAGGTGAGAGTGGATACTCTGCTTTGTTCTTTTTGTTGTCCCAACAAACAACCTTAGCTACTATACCACTGATGCAGGTCTCTGTCAAGTTTTTTTTAACTTTATTACAGCTTTTTTGTCTGACTTACAGGTGAAGCGTCAGCTCTTTTTCCTCTCTCTGATACTGACGATAGGAGATCCCGACCATGTCGAGCATCCGCTTGGCCGCTATGGTCGAATCTGTGTCGGCATACTTATCCGAATAATAAATGACCTCGGATATGCCGGCCTGGATGATCGCCTTCGTACACTCGTTACACGGGAAAAGAGTTGTATAGATCCTTGCACCTTTGAGGGAACCCCCGCTGTAATTCAAAATAGCGTTCAGCTCCGCATGACACACATAGAGATACTTTGTATCCAGGGGTGTCCCCCTCCTCTCCCACGGCATCCGGTCATCATCACAGCCGGTCGGCATACCGTTGTAACCCATGGAGAGAATCTTGTTATGCGGGCTTACGATGCAGGAACCCACCTGTGTATTGTTATCCTTACTTCTCTCCGCTGACAGCATGGCAACCCCCATAAAATAGGCGTCCCAGGAGAGATAGTCCTGTCTCTTCATATACAATACCTCCATCATTTCTTATTAATGATACCACAGAAACATGGAAAAAAAAAGCAAAAATTAAGCCGCAGCACCATCAAAAAGATAATGCTGCGGCTCCCGGCTTCACGCCGTCCGTCAAAGCAGACACATCAGTCTGCCAGTGAAAACTTGTCGTGTACCGCGTTGATCGCTCTCTCCACATGTTTCTGATCGATCAGGACAGTGACGCGGATCTCAGAGGTACTGATCATCTTAATATTCACGCCGCAATCGTAAAGAGCCTCAAACATGGAAGCGGCAACTCCCGGATGGCTCATCATGCCGGCGCCAACGATGGACAGTTTCGCCACATCTTTTTCTTCATCGATCTTTTTATAATCGCTCTTCGGAAAGCTCTTCTCAATGATAGATACCGCCTCGTCAGCCACATCTTCCGCAACCGTAAAGGAAATATCCTTGGTTCCGTCACGACCGATGGACTGTAAGATCATATCTACGTTCACATTATATTTTGCCAGTGCATTAAATAAATGGAAGGCAACTCCCGGTTCATCCTTTAATCCAACTACTGCGATTCTGGTGGCATTTTTATCGACCGCCACACCACTGACAAGCATCTTTTCCATGTTTACTTCCTCCCTGACAATTGTTCCTTCGTTTGTATTTAAGCTTGAGCGCACGACTAACTGCACGCCATATTTCTTTGCCATCTCCACAGAACGGTTGTGGAGCACGCCGGCTCCCAGTGTGGAAAGTTCCAGCATCTCATCGTAAGTGATCTCGTCCAACTTGCGGGCATTTTTTACAAGACGAGGGTCTGCGGTATACACGCCGTCCACATCCGTATAGATCTCACAGGCATCCGCATGCAGCGCTGCCGCCAGAGCGACCGCCGTGGTATCGGAACCACCCCGTCCCAGTGTGGTCAGATTATCGTATTTATCCACGCCCTGGAAGCCGGTGACAAGCACGATCTTTCTCTGTTCCAGCTCATTCTGGATACGGTCGGTATCGATCCGTTTCAGTCTGGCATTGCCGTAGCGGTGCGTGGTGTGCATGGCAACCTGGAACGCATTTAAGGAAACGGCCGGCACGCCCAGCGCGCCCATAGCCAGCGCCATCATGGAAACAGAAACCTGCTCTCCCGTTGTCATCAGCATATCCATCTCTCTTTTGGATGGTTTCGGATTGATATCTCTCGCCATCGCAATGAGGTCGTCGGTGGACTTGCCCATGGCAGATAAAACCACTACGATGTCATTTCCTTTCTGATAATCTTCAATACATCTTCTTGCAACATTGAAAATCCTTTCTTTGTTGCCAACAGAAGTACCTCCAAATTTTTTAACGATTAACATACTGTCCTCCTGAATTCTTAAGGTATTTTTTAATCTAAAAAGTATTCCATCAACGCTGCGCCGGAAGGCATGTCGATACCGGAAGCGGCTGCTTCTCTTTCGTTATAATGCCACATGCGGCTGCCGTGGTTTGTACTGTCAAAAAGCATGTACGGAACCGGGTCGCTGGTGTGTGTTCTGAGCACGATCGGTGTCGGGTGATCCGGCAGAACGAGCATCCGGTACTCTTCCCCGGAGGCATCCATACCCTCTTTCACGATCCGGATCACTCTCTGATCCAGATACTCGATGGATTTGATCTTGCGCTCCACGCTGCCCTGGTGTCCCATCTCGTCCGGCGCTTCCACATGGATATAAGCAAAGTCATAACCGTCTTTTGTGAGGGCATCCACCGCTGCCTGTGCCTTTCCTTCGTAATTGGTCTCCAGCGTTCCGTCAGCGCCCTCCACAATGATATTTTTAAGACCGGCGCCCACGCCGATTCCTTTCAGAAGATCCACCGCGGAGATCATCACGCCCCGTTTTCCTGTTTTCTCCGTAAAGTTATCCAGAGCCGGTTTTGTTCCGGCACCCCAGAACCAGAGTGAGTTCGCCTTATGGAGCCCGGCCTTCTCTCTGGCGATATTGATCGGATGATTGTTGAGGATCTCATAACTTTTTTCCATCATGTCCGCCAGCAGTTTTTCCTTCGGCAGATAATTGCCGATCGTTTTGGTCAGGATGTCATGAGGCGGCGTCAGCTCCACGACGCTTCCCTTGTCCCAGATCAGAAGGTGGCGGTAGCTGGTTCCCGTATAGAAATGAAACATTTCATTGCCAAAGGCTTCCTGTACTGCCTGGATGAGCACATCCGCATCCTCCGTGGAGATCTCTCCCGCACTGTGATCGATCATCTTCTTATCTTTATATTCTGTTTCCTCATCAGAAACTGTCACGATATTGCACCGAATGGCAACGTCGGTATCTTTCATCGGAACTCCGATACTGAGCGCCTCCAGCGGAGAACGTCCGGTATAATATTTTTTCGGATCATAGCCGAGCACAGACAGGTTCGCCGTATCGCTTCCCGGACTCATCCCGGCCGGGATGGTGTGCACCTGACCGATCTCTGATCTCTGTGCCAGCTCATCCATCACCGGTGTATCCGCATATTCCAGCGGCGTCTTTCCGTCCAGTTCATCTATCGGATAATCCGCCATGCCGTCTCCCAGCACTACGATATATTTCATAATAAAAAACTCCTTTCACAAAAGACTGCAATCGGTAAGGACCGCGCGTCCATACAGGTCCTGCCAGACCGAAACGTCGGTAAGACCCTGTTTCTCAGGACTACTCGTCGATCCGGATCATATTTAAGATCGTATCAAACTGATCGGCAGCCTTATGATAATCACTTTCTTTCATGGCGCCTGTCACAAAAGCGGTCTCCTCAATGCCTTCTACCTTCACCGGCTCCACATCGCCAAATGCCTTCCGCACTTCCTCCAGGGAGATCTCCTTCGGCATACGGACGAAATACTTTCTCTCAAAACTGCTGAAATCGCTGAGCTCACGCTTTTCCTGCTCCCAGATGATCTTGATATGGGTGCCCATATGTTTCACACAATCCACGACATCCGCCGCAACGGCGCTTGCCGTCGGCAGTTTGCCGGCGCCTCTGCCGTAAAACATGGTGTCGTCCACCATATTTCCGTGTACAAAAATGGCGTTAAACACATCTTTGACACCTGCCAGAGGGTGATAATGATCAATGAGCATCGGGCAGACCATGGCATACAGCTTACCGTCATCGTTCCAGCTCTTTCCGAGAAGCTTGATACATTTCTTCATCTTTGCCGCATAGCGGAAATCCTCCGCCGTGATATTGGTAATGCCCTCTGTGTGGATATCTTCAAAATCCACCTGTTTTCCACAGGCCAGAGAGGTGAGGATGGCGATCTTGCGGCAGGCATCATATCCCTCAATGTCCGCCTCCGGATGCAGCTCCGCATATCCTTTCTCCTGTGCTTCTTTCAGCACTTCGTCAAAGGCCATGCCTTCTTCTTCCATCTTGGTCAGCATGTAGTTTGTCGTTCCGTTTAAAATACCGCTGATCTCCTCAATGACATCGGCTGTCAGGCACTGGGTCAGAGGACGAATGATCGGAATACCTCCGCCCACGCTGGCCTCAAAAAGGAAATTCACCTTTTTTTCCTCCGCAATGCCGATAAGCTCCGCACCGTATTTGGCCACCAGTTCCTTGTTGGAAGTCGCCACGCTTCTTCCCTGCAGCAAAGCGGTCTTTACAAAGGTGTAGGCCGGCTCCAGCCCGCCCATACATTCAACAACTACCTGAATATCTTCATCTTCTTCAATAATCTTATAATCATGGACTACCTTGTCCTGATGCGGGTCTCCCGGGAAATCCCGAAGATCCAGGATCCTCTTTACCACGATCCTCTGTCCCGCCTTCTTCTCAATGCTGTCCGCATTGGTCGTGAGCACTTCCACTACGCCGGCGCCTATGGTGCCGTATCCTAACACTGCAACGTTTATCATCGCTGTCCTCCTCATCTCTTCTTTCTGTCTGGCAGCGCCGCATGTCCCCTCGGGGAAAATGTACCGGCGCGACGATACTTTTATCATTCTGCGGATACTATCTTCAGATTATGTATACCGCTGGCATCCGCGATCCTCTCAAACAGTTCTGTTATATCATCGGTCGTAGGGAGCACCCGCACACTCAGCGTGATGAGCGCGATGTGATTCACCGGAAGACTCTGATGAATAGACAAAACATTGGCATTCGATTCCGCAACCACCTTCAGCACATTGGATAAAAGTCCGGGACGGTCTTCCATCTCCATGACAAAGGTGATGGTCTTTCCCTGAATCTTTTCATGGATCGGGAAAATATCATCTTTATATTTATAATAAGAGCTGCGGCTGATACCCACGGTATCAATCGCCTCCCGTATTGTCTTTACCTTTCCTGCACCGAGCAGGCTGTTCACTTCCGCTACCTTCAGGAGGACTTCCGGAAGTGCCTTTTTCTTTACCATATAAAACTTAAACGCATTCTCCATTGAAACCCCTTATCTCCCATGTACGGTCTGATCCTCACGAATAAAGGTCCAAAAGTACGCCACACAAACACACTTGTATGTCCACGAAAGATACTATCACATTCTTTTCCAATGTGCAACAGTCATTTTTTCAAATTTCATAAAAAATCGCAAAAAAGAACTGTCATAAAATGCAAATCCCCGCCGGACGTGCCTGCCCTCTCTCCGGGATTCCTCACATCCGGCACGGGTTCATTCTACAACAGTTCTCTAAAATCATTCCATATCAATCTGTCGTCTTTATGCTGTTTTATGATTGATCGTCGGCAATTACATCCCCAAAGACCATCTGCACCATCCGGCAAAACTCCTTATACTCTTCCAGGTCAGACAAGTCAGACAACGCATCGCACAGTCCCATATAATATCGGCCCTGCATCCGCTTGTCCTTCATATTAAAACGCTGCCACAACTCATCACCCAACTTGACATAATCTGCGTAGAAACACCGGATATTGGACAACTTGTCACCAAGCGCCACAATCTTTGCCTCCCGCATGGTCTCTTTTTTGAGCGCGCGGACGGTACCCGCCTTGCGTTCCTCCCAGGTTTTGCTCTTATCCTCGCTCTCCAGACCGACAATGCGCGCCACCCGGTCTCCGAATTCCTGCCGGATCACATCCAGTGTCACCGAAGCACAGTCCTCCACCGTATCGTGGAGCACCGCCGCAGCGATCACCTCCGCATCGTCCGTGATTCTCGATACGATCATCCCCACCTCGATGGGATGAAAAATGTAAGGTATGTCCGTCCCTTTACGCGGCTGCCCTTCATGAGCCTTCACCGCAAATGCAATCGCCCTGTCAATCATATTTATTTTTCATTCTCCTTTTCTGCTTCCGCTTCTTTTAATACCTTTTCCTGTGCGTCAGCAGGCATCTGTTCATAGCGGCTGAACGTATAGGAGAACTCTCCGCTTCCTCCTGTCATGGAACGAAGATCTGTGGAGTATCCGATCAGACTTGCCAGAGGAATATCTGCCTCCAGTTCCTGTCTGCCGCCCGGCAGAGGATTCATGCCGAGGATACGGCCACGACGTTTATTCAGATCGCCCATGACATCACCGGTATTGGAGTCAAGCACATCCACCTTCAGGTTGACGATCGGCTCCAGCAGAACCGGCTTGGCATCCATGATACCATTCTTAAATGCTGTGATTGCTGCCATTTTGAAGGCCATCTCGGAGGAGTCTACCGGATGGTAGGAACCGTCAATCAGTGTTGCCTTGATGCCGACAACCGGATATCCTGCCAGAGGTCCCTTCAGGCAGCTTTCCGCGATACCTTTCTCTACAGCCGGGAAGTAGTTCTTCGGCACAGCGCCTCCGAAGATCTTCTCTTCAAATACATACGGTGTCTCCAGGTCTCCGGACGGTTCAAACTGCATTAAAACATCGCCGTACTGGCCATGACCGCCGGACTGTTTCTTATATTTACCACGGACTTCCACGTTACCGCGGATCGTCTCCTTAAATGCTACTTTCGGTTTTACGAGATCGATCTCTACTTTATATCTGTCAGCCAGCTTGCTTCTCACGATCTCCAGATGCTGGTCGCCCAGTCCATAGAGGAGCATCTGACGGTTTGCTTTGTCGTTGACTTCCTTTAATGTCAGGTCTTCGTCCATTAACTTCTTCAGAGCGGAGGATACCTTGTCCTCGTCGCCTTTCGTTCTGGTGACATAGCGCATGAACGTATACGGTTCCGGCATCTCTGCCTTCTCAAATATGATCGGGTTCGCCTTCGGGGAAAGGGTATCTCCGGTCTTTGTCACGGACAGCTTGGCGATGGCTCCGATATCGCCGGCGTAGAGAGCATTCACCTCAAACTGCTCTTTTCCTCTCAATACGTAAAGCTTTCCGATGCGCTCCTCCGTATCTTTATTGCCATTATAGATAGCGGTATCCGGTTTTAAGATACCATCGGTTACCTTTACCAGGGAGAAACGTCCCACAAACGGGTCTGCGATCGTCTTGAACACGTAAGCGCTCACCGGCTGTGATACATCGTAGGAAGCACTCACCGGCTCATTCGTCTTCACCTTTACTCCGGTGAACTGGTCATTGACCATACCCGGTGCGGAGAAATATTTCACCATGTCGTTTAACAGGATATTTGCGCCGTAGTCTGTGTTGATCGCGCCGCAGATAACCGGCATCAGATCTCTTTTTGCCACAGAACCGACAATCGCGTTCTTGATCTCATCTTCTGTGAACGGCTCTTCTGCGAAGAACTTCTCCATCAGCTCTTCACTGGTCTCTGCCACACCTTCCATGAGCTGCGCACGGTACTCATCCAGTTCGTCATTGACGCCTTCTTCCACAACGACCTCATCATACGTTCCGTTCGGCTGCAGGCGACATTCCAGCATCTTCACGGCATTGATGAAACCTTTGAACACGCTGCCCTCTTTCATCGGCATATGGAACGGCACGATCTTGTTGCCGTAGCTCTCTCTCAGTTCATCCACGATGGCGGAAGCATCCACATGCTCATCCTCCACGCAGGTAATATATACGATGACCGGAATGCCCTTCTTGGCGCAGAAATCAAAACTTCTTCTTGTTCCCACTTCCACTCCGGACTTACCATTGATAACGATAACCGCTGCGTCCGCAACACTCAACGCCTCGTAAACCTCACCGGAGAAATCAAACAGACCCGGTGTATCTAACAGGTTCACCTTCACATTATCCACTTCCAGAGGAATCACTGATGACTGAATGGAAAACTTTCTCTTGATCTCTTCTTTATCATAATCACTTACAGTTCCACCTTCAGCTACCGTTCTCACTCGTTTGATAATACCGGTGGTAAACGCCATGGACTCGATCAGAGATGTCTTACCACAGCCGCCATGTCCCAGTAAAACGACGTTTCTAATGTTCTCGGTTGCATATACGTTCATAATCAGTTCCTCCCGTGTTGTAATTTCTATTGTGTTTGAGATAAAAAATGCAAAAAAATTGTCGATTCAACGAATTTTTATACTATTCTCAAACAACTCTACGTCTATTTTACTAAAAAATCACCAACATTACAAGAGAAATCTGATACATTTGCAAAAACAGTTCAGCCATATGCCTGGAAGAATAAAAGAGGCGTTGAAAATTTATTTTCATAAGCCTTTTTATTCTGACAGGCATATGGCGCTCTGCCATCATCGAGGAAACAGGCGCAAAGCGCCGGGCAAGCTGCGAAAGCAGCGAGTTTCCGAGATGGCATGGCTGAACTGTTTCGTTTACAGCCATGCGCCTCTTTAACACTAAAAAGCGTTGACACATCCTCTTTTTCCATGTATCATTTGACACAGGCTCATTTCCTAATATAAAATAAGAAAGTATGTCAGCGCACGGATTCCATCCCCCACCCGCCGTATCACAGAATACCGGAGCGGGAAGATTCCTGCGCGCATGGATTCCGTACAGGAACGTATACAATACGGAGAATAAGAGAAAGAACTGTTTGTGAATTTTTTATATGGAGGTTTCTATATGAATACAGAACATTTTACCATCGGCTTCATCGGGTTGGGTCTCATTGGCGGCTCCATCGCCAAAACCATCCGCCGGGTACACCCGGAGAGTACGATCTACGGATTCGACACCGATACGGAAGCCGGAAAGCTTGCCTGTCAGGAGGGCGTCCTGAACCAGTTTTATGATAAGGTGGATGAACGTTTCTCTACCTGCGATATCATTTTTTTATGTGCGCCGGTGGCTGTCAACATCCGCTATCTTCCGGTTCTAAAGCATCTCATTTCCGACCAGTGTCTTCTCACCGATGTGGGCAGTGTGAAGGCGCCTATCCAGGATGCCGTGCGCGAGGCGGGCCTGGAACCACATTTTATCGGCGGACATCCGATGGTCGGCTCTGAAAAGAGCGGCTATCTTAACTCCAATGACCGACTCCTGGAAAACGCTTATTATTTTCTGACGCCGAGCGATAACACGATGTTTCATCTGAGCGCCAGATTCTCTTCCTTTATTCAGGGACTGGGCGCACTGGCCGTCACCTTAAAACCGGAACAGCACGATTATATCACCGCTTCCATCAGCCATATCCCGCACATCGTGGCGGCAGAGCTCGTACATCTGGTACGCCGGGCGGACTCTGACAACGGTATGCTAAAGCAGCTGGCTGCCGGTGGTTTTAAAGATATCACCCGCATCGCCTCCTCCTCTCCGGTCATGTGGGAGCAGATCTGCATGAATAATTCCAAAAATATCAAGTCTCTGCTCACGGACATGATCCGCGACCTGCAGCAGGTTATCGAGGAGCTGGATGAAGAAGATGGCGCTTCCATCAACAAATATTTCCGCACCGCCGGAGAATACCGCAATTCTGTGCCTGATCATGCCACAGGACTGTTTGAGAAAGTGCACCATCTGTATATTGATATTCCTGATGAACCGGGCACCATCGCCACAGCGGCTTCTCAGCTCGCCTTTAACAATATCAGTATCAAAAATATCGGCATTGTCCATAACCGGGAGTTTGAGGAAGGTGTTCTGGAGATTATTTTATATGACGACGAATCCTGCACAAAAGCGGCAAAAGTTTTAAAAGAGCGCAATTACACCGTGCATATCCGATGAAACTTTCCTTTTTAAGAAATGCACAGGAAAACGGGCGCCGTACGACAAAAGAAGCGCCGTACGAAAATACTCGGTATACCGCAGGGGGACAGGTTTTTGTCCCCTGCACTATGATATAAAGATATGAGAGGAATCTGCATTATGAAAACATTGACCAGAAAAACCGGGCTGCGGGGCACCATCCGCGTGCCGGGCGACAAATCCATCAGCCACCGGGCTGTCATGTTCGGCGCCCTGGCCGAGGGCACGACCACCATTCATGGATTTTTAAAGGGAGCCGACTGTCTGTCCACTATCGGCTGTTTCCGCGCCATGGGAATTGATATTGAAGAAAAAAATGAACAGATCTATGTTCACGGGAAGGGACTGCACGGGCTTTCCGCTCCGGCAGGTACGCTTGACGTAGGAAACAGCGGCACCACCACCCGGCTGATCTCCGGAATCCTCGCCGGACAGCCTTTTTCCACGGAGTTAAGCGGCGACGCCTCCTTAAACTCCCGTCCGATGAACCGGATCATCACCCCGCTTACCATGATGGGCGCAGAAATCATGAGTAAACACGGGAACGGCTGTGCGCCTCTCCTCATCCATGGCAGACCGCTTTCCGCCATCCACTACGATTCGCCCGTGGCTTCCGCCCAGGTAAAATCCTGCGTGCTTCTGGCCGGATTATATGCCAACGGCGAAACCAGCGTCACGGAGCCTGCCCTCTCCCGGGATCACACCGAACGGATGCTCCGCGCTTTTGGCGCTGATGTCCGCTCAGAAGGAAACACCTGCACCATCACCCCGCCAGAGACACTGCATGGCCAGCACATTGAGGTGCCGGGAGATATCTCCTCCGCCGCTTTCTTTGTTGTGGCTGCGCTCATCACCCCGAATTCCGAGATACTGATCCGGAACGTTGGCATCAATCCTACCCGTGCCGGCATCCTTGAAGTATGCCGCGCCATGAACGCCGATCTCACCCTGGAAAATGTACGGGAAGCCGGCGGGGAGCCGGTGGCAGACATCCGCGTCCGGACATCCCGCCTTCGAGGCACAGTCATTGAGGGCGAGATCATCCCGACACTCATCGACGAACTTCCGGTCATCGCTCTCATGTCCTGCTTTGCCGAAGGAAAGACCATCATCCGCGACGCCCACGAACTCCGGGTCAAGGAAAGTGACCGCATCGCCATCGTCAGCGAGAATCTCACAGCCATGGGGGCGGATGTGATCCCGACAGACGACGGTTTTATCATCAACAGCCGGACAACCGGCGAACAACCGGCAGCTCTTCACGGCGCTTCCATCGACTGCGCCATGGACCACCGCATCGCCATGACCTTTGCCATTGCCGGACTTAACGCCGACGGCGAGACCGTCATCACCGACAGTGACTGCGTGGATGTGTCCTATCCGGACTTTTTCCAGCAGATAGAGAGTCTGTATACACAAGATTTGTAAAGATGACAACAAATTTCTCATATAACAGACGATGCCATTCGTTCTCATACAGTTCCTCCCGACTCGACCCTCACTCGGACTGCAGGCGTTTTTGATCGGCAGGGAGAAATCGCAAAACAGTTTCAGCCAGTCCTCGCTCACAGCTCGCGGTCGGAAACTGTATGAACTCCAAATGGCATCTGTATATTGGAAAACCTCTGTTCCACTTTTACAAAAGTCCTGTGTATACTGGCAAAACAGCAGATTATGGCTATAGATAATTGTTATGTCGGGGGATGAAAAACAGATAATTTTACACAGCACAGAGGACATTTTACGGCCGCAGACAGGATTCGACCGCGAGCTGTGACGGAGGATATGGCACAACCTGCAAAGAAAGCAGGGAGCCGGGAAGGATAGAATGTCCCGTCCTGTGCTCGCACAAAGGACGGGCTTTCTATTCTGCCCGGACGGCATCAGCCGGAAACCGCGATAAGCGGTTCCCTGCTTGTCAATAACGATCGGATATCCGACGGAGGGTCGAGTCGGGAGAACCTGTCTGTGGTCTCATGTCCTCGTTTGTTCTGCTATATCCCTGGATTCTTATGAGATGGGATTATCTTGACAAATCTTTATTTTAGTGATGGAACAGCCGGATTCCTGTGAACGCCATCACCATGTTGTATTTATTGCAGGTTTCGATAACGTTATCATCACGGATGGAACCGCCTGGCTGTGCCACATATTTTACACCGCTCTTATGGGCTCTCTCGATGTTGTCGCCGAACGGGAAGAACGCGTCGGAGCCAAGCGCCACATCTGTCATCTTATCCAGCCACTCTCTCTTGGCTTCTCTTGTAAACACTTCCGGTTTTACTTTAAAAATGTTTTCCCAGGCGCCATCCGCAAGCACATCCATGTACTCATCGCCCATGTAAACGTCGATGGCATTGTCTCTGTCCGCACGACGGATCTCGTCTTTAAACTGCAGTCCCATTACCTGCGGAGACTGACGCAGCCACCAGTTGTCTGCTTTCTGTCCGGCCAGACGGGTACAGTGGATTCTGGACTGCTGTCCGGCGCCGATACCGATGGCCTGTCCGTCCTTTACGTAGCAGACGGAGTTGGACTGCGTATATTTTAAGGTGATCATGGAGATTGCCAGATCGATTCTAGCCTGTTCCGGCAGCTCTTTGTTTTCTGTCACAATGTTGGAGAAGAAATCTTTATCGATATTGAGCTCATTTCTTCCCTGTTCAAAGGTGATACCGAAAACCTGCTTGCGCTCGATCTCCTCCGGCACGTAATCCGGATCGATCTGAATCACATTGTAGTTCCCCTTCTTTTTGGATTTGAGTATCTCCAGCGCCTCCGGCTCATAGCCCGGTGCGATGATACCGTCGGATACCTCACGTTTGATCATGTTGGCTGTCGGCACGTCGCAGACGTCGGACAGGGCAATGAAATCACCGTAGGAAGACATCCGGTCCGCTCCTCTTGCTCTCGCGTAAGCGCAGGCCAGCGGAGAAAGCTCACCCAGATCATCTACCCAGTAGATCTTAGCCAGGGTATCGGAAAGAGGCAGACCTACGGCAGCTCCGGCCGGAGATACGTGTTTAAAAGAAGTGGCTGCCGGAAGTCCGGTTGCCTTTTTTAACTCCTTTACAAGCTGCCAGCCGTTAAAAGCATCCAGGAAATTGATATATCCCGGTTTTCCGTTGAGCACTGTGATCGGAAGCTCCCCGTTTTCCATGTAAATGCGGGAAGGCTTCTGATTCGGGTTACAGCCATATTTTAATTCCAGTTCTTTCATAAATGTATCAATCCTTTCCATATATAATCCATAATTGCATGTATATTCAAAATCCAAAGTCATTTTGCATATGGTATGCATTACTTTTTTGTAACACCAGGGATTGCTACGCATTTCATGCTCCCGCAATCCCTCCACGCATGCGCATGTCTGGTGTTACACGTTCTTATTGATAATTTTGGATTTATAAATGCCGGTTTCAATATCGATATAGCGGACAAACAGGGAAACCTTGTTTTCTTCATTGAGGCTCTCCCAGAGCAGGTCGGCAAATGCATCCATATCGTCCGGGATGTCCAGGAGTTTTGGCTCTCCCTCAAAGCTTGGCAGAGGATTTCCGTCATGCAGATAGGTGGAAATGAAATGGCCCTCGCCGGCCGGGCAGTTATTGTAGGCAAAGGTGAAACGGTTGCAGCTGTCCGGGTTTCCGTTGTTGCTCTTTAAGATGGACATCGCATAGTTGTATTCTCCGTTTTCGATGTGCATCACAGCAGAGATACGAGGGGTGTAGTTCGGAGCATCCGGCTCAAACTCTCTTGTGCGAAGTGCCTGTTCAAAGGTCATCTGCCTGTCCATACATTCATAAATGGTATCCGTCTGATCACCGTTTGTCACGATGGTCTTATTGCCAAGGACACGGACCGGCGCGTAGATGATCAGGCTCGGGTCCTCCAGTTTGGATTCGTCAAAAGCCTGCGTGCGGATTCCCTCTCCGTCCTCCACAAAGATACGATTGCGGCTGTTGGAGCTTCTTCCCATAATAAAATAAGCCGTCACTGCCTTTGTTCCATCCGCAGAGCGGCCCACGATAATTCCTCTTCCCGGATAAGCATTCGCCTTCAGTTCCTTTTCGATCGAAATCTTTTCCATTGGAATCCTCCTTTTCTCTTAAGCAAGGTTTATAATCTTCTTATATTTGTAAAGTATACAATAAGATATCAGGAAACGCAACTGTTAGTGCCGTTCCAGGGTCTCCCCCTCCCCCTCTGTCTTCTTTTTCCGCGGATATTCCGTACCTGTATCGGGCAAATCCGACACGAATCTCCTGTTTTTTCCTTCGGAATCCTTTCATATTTCTGAAAAACTGTGGTAGAATAGGATATACTTGAATAAAAAAGGAGACGGGATGACCTATGAAAAAACAATTCTATCTTTCCTGCCTGACTGCGGCAGCCATTTTCTGTCTGACAGGCTGCGGCGGCAGGAAGCCTGCCATCACAGATACCTCTGAGCTGGCGGGTACCTGGTACGGCTGCGGCAACGCTTTGGGACAGGACAGCGATTTCCGCGCGGATAATCTCTGCCTCTCCATCGACAGTCAGGGTTCTCTTACCCTGTCGGACATGGAACAGAGCAGCGACCTGTTCTGCGGTACGATTTCCATTGATTCTGACAGCACAATTTCTATCACAGAAGATACCTTCCGTGACAACCGGCTTCCGGCCGGCTGGGATTCATTTGACGGTGAGGGGGAATTATCTTACCGGGCTCCGGACACTTCTCACCTGCTTCTCACCTATGAGGACACCAGCTACTACTTTGAGAAGGAAGATACCTCTGTGGAAGAAAAGGCGGACACCTCTGTCAGCCCGCTTCTGGATATCGCGGAGACAGATATCTGGTACAGTAGCCCGGAAAATGCAGAAGATGATTCTGTCTATGAACTGGCGCTGTACGATAAATATGCGGAACTGTATGCCATTCAGCCGGACAACAGCGAACCGGGTGTCTTCATCACCAACCTGTTGTACTGTGGCAATGAGGGGGGAGAGTTTTCTTTCTACACGTTCCGGGACGACGCCATGGAACTGCCGGAGATTTTTGATTCCCTTCCGGACGGGATCTCTGAGATCACTGTGCGCCTGTCCGCCTCCCCGGACTCCGAGTCCCTCACCATGGAGTATGACGGAAAGTCCCTTTCCTTCTATAATAATGTGATCTACGGCCTGAATACATCCAGCACCGCCTACTATTTAAACAATACCTCCTTCCGCTGGAATTTTGACGGAAGTAGCCACTTCTGCCGCTTCTTTACCGACCAGGGGACCGGGCGTCTCTGCCTTTCCATCGCGGACGCAAAGGAGGAAGCCGAAGCGGACAACACGATCTGTCTGGAAGTCACCGTCGATGAGGCGGACAAGTCGCTGCTTCTTTATTTTGACCGTTCCAGAAGCAAAACTACCGCCGACAGAGATTCCGCTCTCTTCCAGTATTTTAAGACAATGGAAAAGGAACACGGCAACCCTCTCCGGATACCGTTTACATTAAAAGACAACCGGCTCAGACTGAAAGCCAGAAAATATTTTGGAAAAAACGATACTTTTGATCTGAAGGAGGAAAATCATTATGTCCAAACACAGTGAACTGGCAAGAGATCTTTTCCTGGAAGGCTATAACTGCTCCCAGTCCGTGGCAGCCGCCTACGCGGACGCTCTCGGCATCGACCGGGAGACCATGCTGCGCATGTCCGCCTCTTTTGGCGCCGGCATCGGCCGGATGCGCAAAACCTGCGGCGCTGTCTGCGGCATGTTTATCATTGCCGGCATGAAAACCGGCGCTACTGTCGGCGCAGACCAGGAAGGAAAACGCAACAATTACGCCACAGTCCGCGCCATGGCCGACGCTTTCCGGGCAAAAAACAAGTCCATCACCTGCATGACCCTACTGGGTCTTCGCAAAGCGGAAAAGTCCGCGCAGCCTTCGGAACGGACCCCGGAATATTATAAGACCAGACCCTGCCTGAAAATGATCGAGGACGCCTGTTCCATCGTGGAAGAGTTTTTTCCGGAGTTGGCAGAAGAATAACAGGATACATAACCGGTCTGAAAATGACCGTGCGGACTCAGATCTGCATCACAAACGACAGCAGTACTAGAATTGGAGATAGCATCGATTATGATTGAAGTAGAAGTGAAACTGCCCATCTGTCAAAGAGCAGCCATTGAGCGGGGACTTGCCCGTCTGGGCTTTGTACCCGGCGATCTGATCAAAGAATCAGATACATATTTTACCAGTGATTTTCATGATTTTATGCGGACAGACGAAGCGCTCCGCATCCGGGAGAGCGAAAATCTTTCCAGGACCAGCGCCTCCTCTTTCCTGACTTATAAAGGGCCGAAGCTCGACAAAGTTTCCAATACCCGGCAGGAACTGGAGACGGCAGTGGCTGACGGCGATGTCTGCCGGGACATCCTCCTCTCCCTCGGATACCGGGAGCTTTCCCCGGTCCGGAAGCTCCGGCAGTATTACCACCGGGATACTCTGACCGCCTGCGTGGATCAGGTGGAGGGTCTTGGCTCCTTTCTGGAACTCGAAATGCTTGTCGACACAGAAGAAGAACGACCGCAGGCTCTGAACCAGATCGAGTCCCTCTTACAGGAGCTTGACTGCCGGATGGAGGAGACCACCCGGTACTCCTATCTTTTCATGCTGCAACAGAAGAGTTCTTAAAGCAGCCACATTTCTTCTTCCTTTAACATCTCATCAAGCTCTGTCTCCACCTGACACATCCACTCCAGCAGAGCAAATGTGATCTGCAGCTTCTCCGTTGCCTCTCCGTCCGGCTTCACGGCGGTGATTTCCACCCGGAGCGCCTCCGTCTCATCGCCGGGATGATATAATTTCAACGTATCACCCGGGCGCACCTCCCGCCCGCCGATCTGCCGGGGGATCACAGCATTTTCCGTCTCATGTTCCTTTATTTTTGTAAAAAGGGCCGTCTCTATATCCAGATAATGTTCCATTTTCTTTCTCCTCTCCACAGGTCTGATGCCATGATAGCACAGAAGCCCTGTTTTTACAAAAAAATCTCCCCTCGCCTTGCAAACACATTTTCTCTGTTATAAGATTATAGGCAACATCACAACACAGACTGATACAGAAAGAAGGAAGCCCATGAAAATCATACACACCGCGGACTGGCACCTCGGAAAAAATCTGGAAGGACAGAGCCGCCTTCCGGAACAGGAAAAGTTTCTGCAGGACTTTGTCCGCATCTGCGAGGAGGAAGAGGCGGACCTGATCCTCATCGCCGGCGATATTTACGACAGCTACAATCCGCCCGCCATGGCGGAACAGCTTTTTTACGACACATTAAAGCAGCTGTCCCGGCAAGGCAGATGCATGACTGTGATCATTTCCGGCAACCACGATAACCCGGAGCGTCTGACCGCCTCCGGTCCTCTGGCAAGGGAACACGGTATCGTCATGGCCGGCACGCCAAAGACGGTCGTTCCCTGCGGACAGTACGGCGAAAACCGGATCACTGATAGCGGTCCCGGCTACATCCATGCGGACATCCACGGGGAGGCCGCCGATCTTCTTCTGGTTCCCTTTCCCAGCGAAAAACGGCTGGGGGAATTGTACCTTCATGCGACGGAGGAAGAGGAGACAAAAGCAGAAAACTACACACAGCGGATGCGTCTGTTGTTTTCCGACCTCGGACAGCAGTTCCGTCCCGGCGCCATCCACCTCGTTGTCGGCCATCTTTTTGTCATGAACAGCAGCGGCGACGGATCCGAGCGCAGTGTACAGCTTGGCGGCAGCTATCTTCTGCCCGGCGATATCTTCCCGGAGCAGGCAGATTATATCGCCCTCGGCCATGTCCATAAACCACAACAGGTACCTGGCAGGAAAAATGCTTTTTACAGCGGTTCTCCTCTTCATTATAATCAGCGGGAGATCGCCTTTGGCAACGAAGTCATCGCCGTCACACTGACGCCCGGCGCCCCCTGCCAGATACGAAGACTCTCTCTCCCTGTCTACAAACCCATTGAGATCTGGCGCTGCAAAAGCCCGGAAGAAGCCATCGCCCGCTGCGAAGAGCACGCCGGCGAGGACTCCTGGGTCTATCTGGAGATCGAGATAGAGCACTATATTCACGAAGAAGACATCCGCGCCATGAAACGGCTGAAAGCCGATATTTTATCAATCCGCCCGGTCTTTTCATCAAATGACCCTGCCGGGGACACTCCGGAGCAGATCGAAGACCTTCCTTTTGAAGTGCTCGTTCAGAATTATTATAAAAAGAAGTTTCAGACCGACATGGACGCGGAGACACTGGAACTTCTGTTGGAGATCATGCGGGAGGAGGAAACATCATGAGACCATTAAAGCTTACTCTGCGGGGAATCAACAGCTACCGGAAGGAGCAGACCATCGATTTTGAGGCGCTGACCTCCGCCGGCCTGTTCGGCATCTTCGGTCCCACCGGCAGCGGCAAATCCAGTATCCTGGACGCCATCACGCTGGCTCTGTACGCAAAGCTCCCCCGCTCCACCAAAAATTTTATCAATATCAATGAGGAGACTGCCGCCGTTTCTTTTCTTTTTTCCATCACGACCACCAAAACACATCTCTATCAGGTGGAACGTGCCTTTCGCTATCACCGGGGCAGTTCTTCCTCCACCGTGCGAAACACCGGCGCCTCGCTGGCAGAGATCACGGAAGAAGGACCGCGCATTCTCGCGGACCGTCCGACAGAAGTGACACAGGAATGTACCCGGCTTCTCGGACTGAGCAGCGACGATTTCATGCGCACTGTCGTCCTGCCGCAGGGACAGTTCAGTGAATTTCTGCAGCTGAAAAATGCGGAAAGACGCGGCATGCTCCAGCGCATTTTCCATCTGGAGGAGTACGGTCTTGCTCTGACACAGAAAATCGCCGGCGCCAGACAGAAGCAGGAACTTGCGCTCAGCAGTCTGGACGGACAGCTGCAGGCCTACGAAAACATTTCTGAGGAAACACTGACAGAAGCACGACAGGCACACGAAAAACTTCTGGAAGATCTGAAAGTGACCGGGCAGCAGAAAAAGGAGGCGGAGCAGGCCTTTCAGAAAGCAGACGCCATCCGCACTCTCCTGGAGGAGTATCTTCCCGTCAGGAAGCGGTGGGAACACTGCGAAAAACAGCTGCCTTCCATCAAAGAAAAGGAACAGCGGCTGGCTCTCGGAAAGAAGGCCGCCCAGATTCGTCCCTTCGTCCGGCAGGTCGAAAAAACTGCGGCAGAAGCCCGGGAAGCCAAAAAAGCGCTGCAGGAGACACAGGCGGCCGTGCACAACCTGCAGACTTCCTGTGAGGAACTGAAAAAACAGAGAGAGGCACATACCCGAATCTATGCCGACCGACTGCCTTTTCTGCTGCAGCAGGAGCAGGAGTACGACACTGCCGCAGAGCGGCGCCAGGCCATCCGGGAATGGCAGACCCGCCTCACAAAGGCAGAGACACAGCTCCATCAGACGAAAGAACAACAGACACAACTGCAAAAACAGATCAATGTCTGCCTCCGGACAGAAGAAACTCTGCGGCATACCATATTGCAAAAAGAAAAGGAGTCTGCCGCCGTCAGACCATCCCGGGAAGAGACGGAAGCATTGGAAAAAGGGCATGTTCTCGAGGAGACTTACCGCGAAAAACGGATGCATTTTGAGGAAGAGAAAAAAGCAGCGCAAGCCCTGGCTCTTCGCCTGCAAACGGAAAAAGAGACTCTCTCTTCCCTGACCGATCAGCTTCAGGCTCTTCGCACATCAGTAAAAGACCAGCTCGCAACAGAGCAGCAGGAACTTTCTTCCCTGACAGAATCGCTGACCGGACTTATGAAGCAAAAAGATACCGCCGCACAGAAAGCCGAAGAACTCCAGAATACCCATATGGCTCTGCTGCTTCGCAGCCGCCTGCAGGAAGGAGAGGTCTGCCCGGTCTGCGGCGGCATTCATCATGCTTCCCCTGACACGCACCGGGACGAAGACAGCGCCGTGCTCGCACAGCTGAAAGAACAGCAGACGCAGATGGAATCTCTGGAAGTCCGGGAAAAGGAACTGGAAACGCAGCAACAGGCAGCAAAGCAGAGAATCTCTGTCCTGTCCATGCATCTGGAAAGCATCCGGCATCTGCTCCCGGAGCTTCCACAGGCAGAAGACTTCTCCCCGCAGAGCACAGAAGAAAACTCTGTACATGCAGAAAGGAATGCCTTATCTGATATATCTCAAAATGAGAGTCCGAAGTCCCTGCAGGCTGCCCGGAACCAGCCACTCTCTCCGGATGCGCTCCGCACCCGCCTGCAGACACTCTCCACAGATTTTCTCTCCTGTCGGGAACGCCTGGCACAGCTTACCGAACAGTACCGGCAGGCGCGGGAACAAAACATCACACAGTACCAGCGCCTGCAGCAGTCGCTCCAGGAGATTCTCACCCTTAGCAGGCAGTGGAACACAGAAAACTTCACGGTCGCCGTCTCTGAGAAGCAGGCCGCGGAAAAACAGTACGACCAGCTGCAGGAAGAGATTCTGCGGCTGCGAAAGGAACAGGAAGAGACCCGCCTGCAAAAAGAGACCCTGACCGCAGAACAGATGCGCATATCGGGGCAGCTCGCCGCTGTGGAAAATGAACAGCTTCACTGCCGCTCCCGCATGGAAGAAGAAGAAAAGAAACTTCCGGAAGGCAGTTCTGCCGCCACGGATTTTCTGGCTCTTTTAGAGAAGACCAGACAGCAGCGCGCCGCTCTGGAGGAACAAAAGGCCACCCTGGAACAGCAGTATCAGGACGCCGCGCAGACTTTGCAAGGCAAAAAGGAAGCGTTGTCTGCCATACAAAATCAGAACAGCCTCTGCCGGAAAAATCAGCAGCAGGCGGAAGAAACCCTGCAAAAGCAGCTGCGCCTTGTCGATTTTCCTGCGGAAGTCAATCTGGAAGACGCCTGCCTGTCTCCGGAGACCATGGATGAGATGGAACGGGAACTTCAGGACTTTCAGGAGGAATATGCCAGTATCCGGGAGCGTCTCTCCTATCTGGAAGAGAAGAAACAGGCGAAGACACTGGAAGAAGGAGAATGGCAGGAGAAAAAAGAAGCCCTGAACCAGGCCGCCTCTCTGCTGGAGAACCAGCAAAAAGAAGAAGCCGTCCTGGCAAAGGACATCGCCTCCCTGCAGCAGAAACTGACACAGAAAAAGGAACTGCTCGCCCGACAAAAGGAAGCGCTTCACCGCCGGGGACTCATCCGGCAGCTGGAACAGCTCTTTAAGGGCAACGCCTTTATCGAGTATGTGTCGGAATCCCGGCTGCGCAGCATCGCCGCGGAAGCTTCCGTCATCCTCTCTTCCATCTCCAACGGCAATTATGAGCTGGAGATCAATGAAAATGCGGAGTTTATCATCCGCGACAATAAAAACGGCGGGATCCGGCGGCCCTGTGACACCTTATCCGGCGGGGAAACCTTTATCACTTCCCTCTCCCTGGCGCTGGCACTGTCGTCCGCGATCCAGCTGAACGGAACCGCACCGCTGGAGCTGTTCTTCCTGGATGAAGGCTTCGGCAATCTGGATGAAGAACTTCTGGATGTGGTCATGACCAGCCTGGAACGGATCCAGAATACGAGAAGAAGTATCGGCATCATCACCCATGTGGAGGCCATTCAGGCACGGGTTCCGGTAAAACTGATCGTAACTCCGTCGGATATCAGCCAAAATGGCAGCAGTATACGTATGGAATACAGCTGACAATACGAAAAAAGCATTAAATTTTATTTCCATTTTTTAAGATTTTGTGATAAACTTTACGTAAATGTAATGAAAATCATTAAAAAAAGGGAGAGATGTTACATGCATTTTAAAATTCGACATGGTTTTCTGCTCGTGCCTGCCATGTGTCTGGTTTTGGCAGCACCCATCCACCCCATGCCTCCGATTACAGAGCAACTGCCAAGGTTGTCTGTTCCACCAAAACCAGCGTACACATAAGAAAGGGACCGGGTCTCCAGTATCCGGTACAAACTACCATTCGAAGAGGGGAGCACGTCAAAAAGATCGGTGTGTCCGGTTCCTGGACCGCCGTCAAGTTCGGCGGCTCCGTCAGCTACATCAAATCCTGTTATCTGAAAAAGCTGTACAAGCTGATCTACGTGGCCGGGGACGGCGTCAATCTCCGCTCCGGCCCGGGAACCAGCTACAGTTCCGTGGCCGTACTGCCGAAAAATACCAAGCTGAAATGTACCGGCAAGAGCGGAGGCTGGATGAAGGTCAAATATAAAAAGAAGACCTGTACAGCCAGGCAAAGAGAAATATGCCGGGATATGCGGACTGCTCCAGTCTGCTGCGGGACGTCTTTCTCTCCGTTTCCGGCGTCAACATCGGAGAGACCACAGACGGACAGATCGCCCGTCTGAGCGCATATCAGAAGCCGCTCTCTGCCCTGCAGGCGGGCGATATCCTGATGCAGATTGAACCAGGCGCGAATCATGCGGCACTTTATATCGGCAACGGCCAGTATATTCACGCTTCTTCCTCCCGGGGACGGGTCGTCGTTTCCACCTACTATCCGACCAGCTCTTACTGGACATGCTGCTATGACGCCGCCGCTTTCTGCAGCAGCCAGCAGTAATCCCCGCCGGATCACAGGAAGACGCCTGCCTGGCTCCGGAGACCATGGATGAGATAGAACAGGCGAAAACACTGGAAAACGAAGAATGGCAGAGTGTATGCCCAAAATATTCACAAAAAATGCGGAAGTCCTTTCAGGAAACTTCCGCATTTTTATTATCCTTACTTACAGCCCTTTGTAGTATCTTCCGATGGCATCTGCACCTACCATAGCCGCATATACCTTCTCCGGCGTGATCTCCACAGGTTCATTGCCCAGCGTATCCGTCGGCGCTGCTGCCAGTGTTGCTGCCTCCATGAGAGCATCCTTGTCCGGATTCTCAATGCCGAGGTCCGCAAATGTCGTAGGCAGTCCCACTTCCATACAGAAGGAAATCACCTCATCCAGCAGGTCTTCATCCGCATTTTCCAGAACGAGCTGCGTCAGAGTACCGAAGGCAACCTTCTCGCCATGATACAGGTGATGGCACTCTTTAATGCAGGTCAGACCGTTGTGGATCGCATGTGCGCCTGCCAGGCCGCCGCTCTCAAATCCGATACCGGAAAGAAGGGTGTTCGCCTCGATGATCTTCTCCACTGCCGGAGTACATACATTATTTTCCACTGCCAGTTTTGCCTTCACACCTTCCTCGATCAGGGTGTCGTAGCAGGCCTTTGCCAATGTCATGGCAGCCACTGTGATCTTGCCGCCCGCACAGCTTGTCGCGTTGGAGATTTGGCAGGCCTTTGCCTCAAAATAGGTAGCGAGCGCATCGCCCATACCGGATACAAGCAATCTTGCCGGTGCTTTCGCGATGATGTCCGTGTCTACCAGAACAAGATTCGGGTTAGCCGGCAGCCACAGATACTCTTCAAATACGCCGTCATCCGTATATACAACCGTCAGAGCCGAGCATGGCGCGTCTGTCGCTGCGATGGTCGGGCAGATGATGACCGGTGTTTCTGTGTAATAAGCCACAGCCTTTGCCGTATCAAAAATCTTGCCGCCGCCGACACCGATCACGAGGTCGCAGCCTTTCTCCTTTACAATCTCAACCAGACGGTTGATCTCTTTTTTGGAACACTCTCCGTTAAAGTTCTCAAACACCAGTTCGCAGCCGGTATCTTTGAAACTTCCCTCGATGATGTCGCCAACACGTTTCCGTCCGCCCTCGCTGATCAGGATAAACGGTTTCTTCCCCAGCTTCACCGCGTACTCTGCCACATTCGCCAGTTCTCCCGCGCCCTGCACATATTTGGACGGGCTGATAATGATGTTTGCCATAACAATCTCCTCCTTTTTCCTTGTATAAAGCTCTCAGAAGGACATGTATCCTTCTGTTTCCGGCAAGCAGCCATGTTTACTCCGTCAGAGAAACAAAGGCTGCTCTGCACTATGTCATTATTATAACAAACAATCCACTCAAAAGGAAGCGATATTTTTTGTTTATTAACTTAACGCTGCTGTTACCAGCGCCATCTTGTATACCTCATCGGTATTGCATCCACGGCTTAAATCGTTGATCGGCGCGTTCAGTCCCTGCAGGATCGGTCCAATCGCCTCATATCCTCCGAGGCGGGCTGCGATCTTATATCCGATATTTGCCGCATTGATATCCGGGAAAATAAAGGTATTTGCCTGTCCGGCTACCGGAGAGCCCTGGCATTTGATTTTAGCAACTGTCGGAGAAACCGCCGCGTCAAACTGCAGCTCACCGTCAATCGCCAGGTCCGGAGCCAACTCTTTTACCTTCGCAGTCGCATTTGCCATCTTTGTGACGGAATCACCCTTGCCGGAGCCTAACGTAGAGTACGATAACATGGCAACCTTCGGGTCGATGCCAAATACCTTCGCGGTCTTTGCGCTCTCGATCGCGATCTCCACCAGATCGTCCTCACCCGGATCGATATTGATCGCACAGTCCGCAAATGCCAGCTTCTCCTCACCTTTCACCATGATGAAGGTGGAGCTTACGATCTTGTTGCCCGGTTTTGTCTTGATAAGCTGAAGCGCCGGACGAACCGTATCTGCCGTAGAGTAAGTAGCGCCGCCGAGCAGGCAGTCTGCCTTGCCCATCTTAACCAGCATGGTTCCAAAATAGTTGCCCTGTTTTAAAGCGCTGCGAACCTGCTCTTCGGTCATCTTTCCCTTACGCAGATTCACCATCTCCTCAACCATGGCATCCATCTCGGCATACTCTTCCGGATTGACGATCTGACATTTTTCAATGTGGAAACCGCCGTCCGCCGCTGCCTTCTTTACCGCATTCTCCTCACCGATCAGAATGACACTGAGGATGTCCTGATTTGTCAGCTTGTCCGCTGCCTCCAGAATACGGGCGTCCGTTCCTTCTGTAAATACGATCGTGCGTGGATTTGCCTTTAACTGTTCTGTTAATTTCTGATACATTCGTTTTTCCCTCCAAAAAAATTAATATTGCTACTCTATCTATGTAAAATAAATATAGTATTTAAAATGATAACACCTTTCTTTATATGCGCGAATACTTCCTTCCCGACAGGGGTATATAAAATCCTGACAGGCTGTCCGCTTCTTTATCATAACACAAATCAGGGCATAACGCCATCACTCTGTGACAGGAGTTCTCAGAGCTCGCCACAGCGTTTTTTATAGATATAGTGCAGTGTCCCATCCGTGAAAACGCCTTCCCGGAAATGACCTTCCCGCACAAGCTGCCAGTCCTCCCCCGCTTTCTGCCCTTCCTCCGGCAGGCAGGCGAAGCCTTCCCACACCTTTCCGTCTTTAAATACTGCGTCGCAGAGCATTTTTCCATCCTCCGCATATACCTGATAGCGATCACCCTTCCAGCGGTACGCCGTCACACCGGAAGAATAGCGGTTCTTATATCCCATGCGGAACTTCTTGCCCGTCAGCCGGTGAAACAGATTCAGCATCGTCTGATTCAGCAGAGAGGTGTACCGGATCCCGTCCAGCCGGTCATAATATACCGGATAAAATGGCAGGACCATGCAAAGAAATACTTCTTTCAGCCGTTCCGGTTCCCGGATCTGCCCCGGTTTCTGTTCTTCGGTACCTTCCCTGTCCACGCAGGAAAAATACGCGTCGAGAATCTCTGCCGACTGCGTCGTCAGAGACTTCTTTATCGTGTCATAATGGCGCATCACCTTATCTGAAGGGAGATTCACCCTGGTAAAGGTATCCCAGTTTCCCCTTCTGTAATATAAAAACATTTTTTTGATGACCTGCGTCAGATATTGATACAGTTCCTTCTTCGCCTCGGTCACTTCCGGGTCTTCCCGGACCGGCTCTTTCTTCCTCTTCATCTCCACGGCATCCACCTGCAGGTCTCTGACTTTTTTCCCGGTTCCTTCCTTCTCCCGCTTCTCCCCGGTCCTGTTCTCTGACATTGCCTGCACGATCACAACAACTACAGCTGCCACGATCACGAGTACGAGAAGCATCATCACAATTCCACTCATCTGTTACCTCCATCTTTTCTTCTCTTCCGACACATTTACTGCGTCAATAATGGTAGATTGGAAAGTTTACTTTTAAAACTCTCTCTTTTTAGCATTATGTATTAATTTTATACAATTCAGGCTAAAATTTCAACATAATTCTGTGGCATATTTATAGGAAAGAAAAGATAACGATTCCTGCCTTTTTTTCATATGAATGATATGACAGGATATATTTTCAGCGAGGACAACGTCATGTTTTATTATTTTATCCAGATTAACATTAAAATCCTGCTCGTTCTGATGATCTTCGGCTTTCTCATGGGCCGCGCCCGGCAGTCTGCCTGGAAGAATTTTTCCGGAAAGACAGGCGGCTACCTTCTTCTTGACTTTTTCAATCTGATCGGGACGCCCGTTCACGAACTGTCCCATCTGTTTTTTGCCCTGCTCTTCGGCTATCACATTGATAAAGTCTGCCTTTATCGGCGCATCAAAACGGCAAAAAAGAACGGCGGTACTCTGAGATTCGTAAAAATGCACTACGAAGGTTCCGGACTTCTTCACAGCCTGCGGCGGGATGTGGGACTGTTTTTTATCGGGGTCGGTCCCCTTCTTCTTCCGCCGGTCCTTCTGTTCCTCTGCGGCCTTCTCCTGCCTGACAGCCTGCAGGCGCTCCCGTCCGCTTTCCGCGGCGGCGCAAATTCTTTTTTTAAAGCCTTGCAACAGCTGGACAGCGCTGATATAATAATAATGTTTGCATATTTGTATGTTATCATAAGTGTCTCAATGAACATGGAACTGAGCCGCCAGGATTTACATATGGCTGCCAAAGGGCTGCTGGTGCTGGAGGTTCTTTTTCTGTTGCTGTCTGTTCTTGCCTTCCTCGCCGGCTGGCAGCTGGACACCTTCATTGACTTCCTTTTTCAGTGGAATCTTCTGATCTCTTTCGTCGGCATCATCTGCGGACTGACTTTTCATCTGATTTCACTGCTGTCCGCCTGACCGGCGCGGCGCACATACATTTTCAAACCGGTGACCGGGCGGTACGGCTACTCTTTATGACATGCTGTAACCGATGTGCCGTATCATCCGATCGAACACATACTAATAAATAAAAAGGAGATTTTTCAGATGAGATTCATTCGAAATATCAAAAAAGCCATTATCAAACGTCTGAAACTGATGTATAAACATTACCGCTACAAAATATATTTTCCTCAGTATTACAGAAAATGCTGCAAAGACAATCCTGTCCGGGAAAACAAGATCCTGTTCCTGGAAATGCGGTTTGATAAATTGTCCAATTCCATGGAATATATGTACCATGTGATGGAGAAGTCCGGCAAATACGAGCTGGCAGAAGCGCACCTGCACTTTAACTTTTCCAGAGGACATGAGTTCACGGAAAATGTAAAGCACATGATCCGGGAGCTCGCCAACAGCCGCTGCGTCATCCTTGATGAGGCTTCCATCGTTCTGTCCTGTCTCCCTCTCCGAAAAGAGACCATGGCGATCAACCTGTGGCACGGCTGCGGCGCCTTCAAAAAGTTCGGAAGAAGCACGGCGGAGCTTAAGTTCGGCGCTTCCGCCGCCACCCTGGACAAGTATCCGAACTACGGCAATCTGGATATCGTGACCGTCAGCAGTCCGGAAGTCATCTGGGCTTACGAGGAAGCCATGAACCTGCCGAAAGGCATCGTGCAGGCGACCGGTATCAGCCGGACGGATTTATTTTATGATAAAGACTTTGTAAACAGCCGCAGAGAAAAGCTTTATAAAGTCATGCCGGAGGCCAGAGGCAAAAAGGTGATTCTTTACGCGCCAACCTTCCGCGGACATGTGGCTTCCGCCACCTCGCCGGATGAAATCGACTTCTACCGGTTTGCGAAGGAACTGGGCGATGAGTATGTGATCGTCTGCAAGCATCACCCGTTTGTCAAATGTCCACCGGAGATCCCGGAAGAGCTTCATTCCTTCGCCAGAGATCTGACGCAGGAGCTGACCATCGAAGATCTGATCTGCAGCGCGGATATCTGTATCTCCGACTATTCTTCCCTGATCTTCGAATACTCGCTCTTTGAAAAGCCGATGATTTTTTATGCTTATGATTATGAAGATTACTGCGACTGGCGTGGATTCTACTATGATTACTTTGAATTGACGCCGGGACCTGTGGTAAAGAATCAGGACGAGCTGCTTGACACCATCCACCACATCGACGAGCGGTTTGACAGACAACAGGTGATCGATTTTAAGAATAAGTTCATGGGAAGCTGCGACGGACACGCCACAGAGAGAATTATTTCTATGATAAAATAGCAGATCATGGACAAAGCCGGGGAGCGCCATGCAAAATACTCCCCGGTTTCTTATTCGTCAAACAGATGGCACGCCACCTCGTGTTCTTCGCCAATCTTTCGCAGCGCCGGCCGCTCTTTCCTGCAGATTTCCATACATTGATCACAACGGTTTTGAAACGGACATCCAGGCGGAACGTCCAGCGGACTGGGGATCTCGCTGTCGATACTCTCGATTTTCCGGCTAAAATCCATGTTGGTATCAAAAACAGAATCAAGCAACGCCATCGAGTACGGATGTCTCGCGGACTCTTTCATCTGCGCGCCCGAAAGGACTTCCACCACGTTTCCCAGATACATCACGGCGATCTGATGGGAAATCTGAGAAACCAGCGCAATGTCGTGACAGATAAATCCGATGGCAATATTTTTCTCCCGCTGTAATCTTACCAGCAGTTCCATGATATTTTTCTGAACGGAAACATCCAGCGCCGAGGTGGCTTCGTCACAGAGTATCACCTCCGGCTCCAGAGCGATGGCTCTGGCAATTCCCACCCGCTGGCGCTGCCCGCCGGACATATTGTGGGGATAGCGGTCGGCAAACTCTTCCGGCAGTTCTACCAGCCGCAGCAGCCTTCTGGCCTCCGCGTCTTTTTCTTTTCCGGAGATCATTTTAAAGTTTAAGAGGGGCTCACAGATGATATCTTTTATTTTCATTTTTGGATTAAAAGCCGACAACGGATCCTGAAACACCATCTGAATATGACGGCGGTTCTCCCGCCGTTCTTTTTTATTCATAGAGGTGATATTCTTCCCGGCAAAAAAGATCTCGCCCTCTGTGGGCTGATCCAGCTGTACAAACATCCGCATGAGCGTACTTTTGCCGCAGCCGCTCTCGCCCACGATTCCCAGCGTCCGTCCCCGGTATAATTTTAAATTAATATCATTATTCGCCCGCAAAAACCGTCCGCCTGAAACGGAAAAAATGCGGGTCACATGTTTTGCTTCCAAAATCGGTTTTTCTTTTTGATCAAACATATCGTTCCCCCTCCAATGTCGGCACCGCCGCGATCAGCCCGCGGGTATATTCAGACTGCGGCGAACGAAGAATCTGTTCCCGTTTTCCCTGATCCATGATCTTTCCATGCTGCATGACGATGATCTTATCCCCCATATAGGCGGCTACGCCTAAATTATGTGTCACCATAATGATACTCGTTCCGTATTCATCCCTGAGTTCCATCATCTGGCGCACGATCTGCGCCTGGGTCGTCACGTCAAGGGCGCTGGTAGGCTCGTCCGCCAGCAAAAGTTTTGGCTGAAAGGTCATGGCCATGGCGATGCCTACCCTCTGACGCATACCGCCGGAAAGCTGAAAAGGATACGATTTCATAATATGGTCGCCGTCGGGCAGACGCATACGCTCAAGCATCTTTACACCTTTTTCCCAGGCGTCTTTTCTACTGATTTTTTCATGGGTACGGATGTACTCTACAAACACACCGCCGATTTTTCGGATGGGATTCATCATGGCGCCGGAATCCTGAAAGATCATGGAAATATCCATGCCGCGCAGACGTCTCCATTGTTCGTTTGTATTTTTAAGCAAAGAGTTTCCTTCAAATAAAATATCGCCCCCCGTCACTCTGCCGCCTCCCGGCAGCAATCCGAGCACCGCGCGGATCACCGTAGTTTTTCCGGAACCGGATTCGCCCACCAGAGAAACGATCTCTCCTTTTTTCAGCGTCATACCGAAATCTTTCACCGCCGGCCGATCCCCGTAGGAGATCGTCACATTTTTCAGTTCAAGCATAGCATTTCCTCCTACTCATTTTTCGGGTCCAGCACATCCCGCAAAGCATCCCCGAGCAAGTTAAATACAACCACCACGATGAAGATCGCCGCGCCCGGAAAAATCATCATCCAGGATGCGTTCTGGATAAACTGCCGGCCTTCGTTGAGCATCAGCCCCCATTCCGGCGTCGGCGCCTTTGCGCCAAAGCCCAGGAAAGAAAGTCCCGCAAGCTCCAGCATCATACCTCCGATATCCGTAGCGCCCGTGATAACCAGTGTCGGGATCACATTGGGAACCATATATTTTCGCAGGATATAGGAAGTCTTTGACCCGGTGACCACTGCGGCTGCGACATAATCTCTGTTTCGTACCTTTAAGACCAGACTGCGGGCCAGACGGGCATACTTCGTCCAGCTCACCAGCGCCACGGCAATGACGGCGTTTTTGATGCTGGCGCCCATGATACCGGCGATGGCCATGGCAAATACCATGCCCGGAAAAGATACCATCAAATCCGCAATCCGCATGATCACCGCGTCCACCCAGCCTCCGAAATAACCGGCCAGTACGCCTAATATCGTACCCAGGATGAAGATCAGGATCACGACCGAAAACGCCGCTGTGAGGCTGGTGCGCGCGCCATAGATCACCCGGGTAAAAATATCCCTGCCCAGCTTATCCGTACCGAAAATGTGTTCCGTGCTCGGCGGCTGCAGGGCATCTGCGAGTACTGCCTCCGATGGACTGACGCCTCCCGTGATCACCGGAGCAAAGATGGCAATAAGAACGATCAGGAATGCCAGGAATGCAAAAAAACAAAAGGATTTATTTTTTACGATAAAATTCTTCACTTTCATATCCTATCTTTCTCCTTTCATTCTCGGATCGACCAGATGATAAGAAATATCCACAAGCAGGTTGATTACCATATAAATCAGAGATATCCACAAAACGTATCCCTGGATCAGCGGATAGTCGTAGGCAGTGATCGCCGATACTGCCAGATTCCCCATGCCCGGATAGGTGAAGATCACCTCCACCACCGCCGTACCGCCGAGCAGAGAGCCCACGGACAGACCGAACATGGTAAGAAGCGGCAGCAGTGAATTCGGAAATACATTGAGCCAGAGAATCTTCCACTCTTTTACGCCTCTGGCTCTCGCGCCAATGACATAATCCTGGCTGAGCTCCTCCACGAACGCCGTCCGCACCTGTCTGGTATACTTGGCAGACATGGCAAACGCCAGAGTGACGGCCGGCAGGATCATGCTCTTAAAGTCCCCGCCGGAACAGACGACCGGCAGCCAGCCAAGCTGTACGCAAAAAACCATCATGAGAAGAAGTCCCACCCAGAAATTCGGCATGGATACCCCAAAAAATGTGACGCCGCGCAGCCCGTAATCAAGCAGACTGTTCTTGTGGGTCGCCTGGATCATCCCGAGCGGTACAGACACCACAAGCATCAGAATCATGGAAAATAAGGATAACTTCAATGTCGGCCAAAGCCGGGTCAGAAGCAGGGAGGAAACCGGACCCCCATATGCGTAGGAAGTGCCAAAATCTCCGTGCAGGCAGTTCCACAGCCAATCCGCATACTGCACCAGTACCGGACGGTTTAATCCCATGGCTTCTCTTGTCTGCTCTATGATCTCTTCATCCGGCATCATGCCGGTGGCCGCGTACATGGTACGCACCGGGTCTCCCGGCGCCAGATATGTAATCAAAAATGACAGAAAACTGATTCCAATGACAACGATCACAATCTGAATCAGCCTTTTTCCTATTTGTTTCGCAGTCAAAACAATCTCTCCTTTTATTTAGCGGCAGGGTAGATATCTGTTGTCAGCCAATAATAATCTGCGGTAGGAATCGCCGCGCCGCCGATGGTCTCATTTCTGGAAATCATGGAACTGTTATAATAACCATGCACCACAACTGCCGCATCATCAAGAAGTATCTGCTGCATTTGCTGAATGATGTCACGGCGGGCGTCATTGTCAAAGGTGGTCTCCAGCTGATTAAATAATTTGTCATACTCATCATTCTGATAACCGCAATAATCGGAGCCGGATGTGGAACACCATGCAGCCAGATACTCGGTCGGATCGCCGGTACCCACGGTCGTCCAGTTAGAACCGTTTAAATCAAAGTCTCCGGACTGGTAACTGTCCCACTGACGGGCGGAATCACCGATTTCCAGATCAACGCCGATACCGATCTCCGCAAGCTGTTGCTGAATCGCCTCGGCAAAATCGTCCAGACAGCGGTTTTCATACGTTACATAATGGAGGATAACCTCTTTGCCATCCAGTTCACGGGTACCGTCTCCGTTGGTATCCACGATACCTGCCTCATCAAGAAGCGCCTTTGCCGCTTCCTGATCGTACGGATACGGATCGGTCAGATTCTCATAACCGTAATCCAGATTAGAAGGAAGCACAGAATAACCGGCTGTATACAGACCGCCCACCGTCACGGAACACATCGTCTCATCATCAAGAGCCATCAGCACCGCCTCGCGCAGTGTCTTATTGGACAAAAGTCTTCCCTCTGACATATTCATATGGGCCAGACCGGTACGAACGCCGCTGGCAATGGTCACTGTGAAGTTCGGGTCATTCCGCAGTCTGTTTAAATCATTGATATTTGTCACATTTTCCGCCAGATCAAGCTGACCGGACTCAAGCGCCATGGCTTTGGCGGAGGCGTCGCCCATGTACAGAAGCTCCACCGTATCAAACGGCACATCTCCGTTCCAGTAATGTTCGTTGGCAACCATCGTATAGCCGACTTCTTCCCGGAAGTTGGTGGCGACATACGGACCGGTGCCGATCACACCGTGATCATAGTCAGTGGTATGCTCCACATCAATGATCGCCATAACCGGATACGCCAGATTCCTGGTGAGATCCACATACGGCTGCGTCGTCCGGATCGTCACATTGCCGGCCGCGTTATCCGCCGTAATCTCCGCCTCCGCTTCCAGATAATTCTGCGGCGCGGAGGAACCGTTCGGCGCCTCTTTATACAGCCGCTCAAAGCTTGCCTTGACCGCTTCCGGTGTCACATCGCATCCATCAGAGAACTTCACGCCGTCCCGGATATGGAACACCCACTCGGTGTGCTCATCGTTGACCGTATATTCATCACATAAGGTGTTGACCACATTCATGGCATTATCAAACTTGAACAGACACTCGCCCACGCCGTACCGGGAAAGGTTCCAGGCGCAGTTGATCTCCGCCGCCGGATCCAGACCGCCGCCGCTGTAATTCTGGATACCGAAGGTCATACTGGTACCGGAAGACGTGTCCTGCTCTGTCTCATATGCCTGCTGATTGACCTCATCCTCCCGGTTTCCGGAAGCAGTGCCCGTATTCCCTTCCTGCGCGCCGGAGGACCATCCGCAGCCGGTCATACTGCCGATGACCATTACCGTCGTCATCGCCGCCGCAAGTAATTTTTTCATTTTCTTCATCTCTTATTATCTCCCCATAAAAAATATACTATCGCCATGAGAAGCGCTGCCAGCGCCCATGATGCCGGGTAACTGAACGCTACGCTTCGCACCGACGGACGCAGCGTCATGGCTGTAAACATAAACACAATGCGGAAACCGCAGAAGCTTACGATCGTCACGATCATAGGAATGACCGCCTGTCCGTATCCGCGGAGATTTCCGCTTAACACCTCCAAAATCACATACAAAAAATATAAAGGGAACGTAATCCGTATGATATCCACTGTCTGCGCGATGACCGCTTCGTCTTTTGTAAAAATATGCAAAAACGCCGGTGCTGCAAACATCAGGACGATTCCCGCGGCAAAGACCGCGGCGGTTCCGCCTCCGATACATACCCGGTTCCCTTTGCGGATGCGCTCCGGCTTTCCGGCGCCATAATTTTGTCCCACAAAAGACACCACCGCCTGACCCAGGGCAAGGATCGGAAGATAGAGTATCATCTCCGTCCGGAAATAAACCGTGAACGCCGCGATGGACGTAACGCCCAGCGTATTGATCTGAGACTGGATCAGGATATTGGAAAAAGTGATCACCATCGACTGGATACCGGCAGGCACGCCGACCCGCAGCACATTTCCCAATTCTTTCCCGTAAAATTCCGGTCTTCGCAGCCGCAGGGCACAGGGGCTTTTAAGCCGGACAAGATATCCGGCCGATAAGATCGCTGCCGCCGCCTGTGAAACTACCGTAGCAACCGCCGTTCCCTCAACGCCCATTCCGAAAACTGCGATACATACATAATCCCCGACAATATTTAAAACGCCTCCGACACACTGAAAAAACATGGGATTCTTAGAATCCCCCAGCGCCCGGATGATGCCGCTCATCAGATTATATAAAACAGTCGGAACCATACCGGTCATATATACTTTAAGATAAAGTACCGCCGACCCCATAATGTCCTCCGGCGTCCCCATGGCAGTAAGGAAAAGTCTCGCTCCGCCGACGCCAAGAACCATCAGGATGATTCCGCCGCCAATCCCCACCAGAAACATGGTCTGAATCAAACGCCGGAGCTTCTCCCACTGTTTTCCACCAAAATATTGCGCGGTGAATACGCTTGTACCCGTTGCCATGCCGGTAAAAAAGCCCACCAGGCAGGTGATGATCAGACTGCTTGCTCCCACCGCCGCAGACGCTTCCGTCCCCAGAAACTGTCCCACAAACACCAGATCCACTGTCGTGTAAAGCTGCTGGATCAGACTGCTTCCAAGAAGCGGCAGGGCAAAGAGCAAAATACTTCCGGTCACATTTCCTTCCGTCAGATTCTTCGACTTCAACAGGTTTCCTCCCACAGATCATGCGATACCATATCCGCGTGTTTCTTTTCCTGCAGATGTTCATGGGTGTGGGAATCCTGGTCAATCTCATCCACACAGGTGTCATAATGGCCGTAGGCTATGAGGGGCGAATCTTTCGGCACGGAATAGGAAATGGTCTGATAGAGGATGATGCAGTCCTCCTGCAGCCGGACTTCCTCAATGGTGTTGCCAAAATAATCCCGCAATACTCCGATCAGCTCTCCTTTTCTGACCACATCCCCGGCGTTTTTTAACGGCGTCCAGCAACCTTCGCTCTCCGAATCAATATAATGGGTATGGCGCATATATACCGGCGTATACTTCTTAAACTCCTTCGGCGTGATCAGCGCGCCCAGATAGCGGAGGATATTCCGCACATCCTTCCGGGAAGCTTCCGCTTCCTCCTCTGACCACATACCCTTGCACCCCCGCTCAATGAGTACTGACGGGATACCCAGTCGCCCTGCGTAATTGTAAGCGCCGCCGTCGGAAAGCCCTGACTTCACATAGAAGGGAACGTCCGCCTCCCTTGCCATAGCCTCCGCTTTCGCCACCGTCTCCGGCGCCGCGTTGCCGACACTGTAAATAAACGGCGTCAGGTCTTCAAACCAGTCGCCATTGTGGACGTCAATATAATAATCAGCCCGTGAAAAAAGCTCTTTTTCCATAAAGTAAGCCAGTTTATCCGTAAAAGTTCCATGGGCGCTTCCCGGAAAAACCCGGTTCAGATTCTTTCCATCCTCTCTGGACACGCTGACCGTACGGGCACGAAATCCATTCATATTGACAATGTGAATAAGAATCAGGACGCCTCGTACATTTTCCGGCGAGAGTTCACGCGCTAAACCTGTCACACACTCAATCCCCACATATTCCGCATTGTGGATTCCGCCGGTGATAAGGACAGTATCGCCATCTTCTTTTCCATTGATAATGGTCGTCGGAAGTCCTTCCTCCGTAAACGGAAGTTCCAGAAATCCGCTGACCTTCTGTCCGCTTTGTACCGTGAAATTTGCCAAATGAAACTCCATACATATCCTCCTGTCCAATCATATTAAAAATCATAAATTTGATTTTCACAAAATAAAAAGCAATCCCCCCTTCTGTTCATAAGATATTGCCGCGACAACCGGGCCCGCTGGCGGACACAACAAATAAAACGACATAAACGTCTCCATAAAAATCCCTTTGTTCTGTCAGGCATACGGCGCTCCATCATCACAAATTATAAAATCATAGGTAAAAAAAGAAAATAAATCCTAAGACCTTACTGCATAGCAAATATACTGACAAACTATACTCTGTCAATATCTCTGGAGGCAGTAAACTGTTACAATAAACACAGTCTTAGAACTTCTCCGAAGAAATGAACTAAGAAATTCTAAAGATAATCCAATCAGCTACATCGCCTGTCGACCGCAGGCAAATGTAATATCCCTGGCAAGCAGTTCTCCTGACTTCGGCTTAACGTTCTCCTGCGCCTTCCCAGGGAAGGGACTCCCCAGTGGCATATGCAGGCAACAAACCTTTCACAGTGACGGGATCGTATCGGACTTGCACCGATTTCTCTATTAATCCTCGCGGAACTTGCCGGACTGTGTAATTTTCTATGAAATTACCTGAACTTCACATAAATTGTATCACAATACTTTGTATATGTAAATGAATCTTTCTCTTATTCTATCATCTCGACAAAAAACCATATGTTTTTCTATTTTTTGCAGTAAAAAAATGTACTCTTATTACTCTTTTTTGCCACACCAGCCGAAATCCAACATTGATTTCACATTGCCTATTTTCACTTTCTATTTTATAATGTTTTCAGTACATTTTTGCTATACTATATAAGGAAATCGAGGGAATCATTATGAACAACGAAAGCATTTTTACCCCAAAGAAACTGCAAAAGGAAGTCGATCACATCCTCTCCATGGACATTTCCACCGTAAAGAATCTGCAGATCGGCTACCACGGAGAGACGATTTTTCTCCACAAATCTTCAGATGACACTTTCGTGTTAAAGGAATACATCGGCGGACTGTCCGGCTCAGAATATTACGCCAAAGTGACTGCCAACCGGATCAAGACCACCATCCGCTACGGACGCCGGGAGGAGGTTGACCGGAATGCTTACGTGGAAGTCTTTCTTCCGGAAAGCTGGGACGGCGAGCTGCAGCTCTCCAGCCAGTACGGTGATATCGTCTCTGACGAAAGCTGGTCTTTTGACCGTTTTGCCGCTGAGACGATGGAAGGTTCCATCGCTTTAAAAAGTATCACTGCTCCCCGCATCCGCATGAGCTGTCCGGTGGGCAGCATCCATGTCGAAAAAGCGGAAGGGTTCACAGACCTTCACACCGTTGCCGGCAGTATCCTTGCCGACGACATCGCCGGAGGAGCGAAGCTGGAGACGTCCGGCGGTCCGATCACCGCTGCTTTTACTTCCTTAAATAATATCGTGGAATGCAACACGCTAAACGGCCCGGTCACGCTGATTCTTCCAAAGGGCGCCGGCATCAACATGGACGGCATCAGCAAGACCGGAACCATTACCTCAGAGATCGCGGGACTCACCGTGCAGACCAAACCGGGCAACAAACAGTGTGTTTCCGGCATTATCGGAGAAAAACCGTTCCAGAATGTGCGCATTTCCACGATCAACGGAAATGTGTTGCTCCGGGAAGAAGAATAAAATATTCTGTACTAATAAAAACGTCACCTGCGAACAGCGGGTGGCGTTATTTTCAGGAGGTGTTATTTCAGATACCTTCCTGACCCCGGGGCAGCTCTACCCGAAACGTCGTCGCCGTTTCCGTGCTCTCCACCCACACGCTGCCCCGGTGAAGTTCCACGATCTTTTTGACTACGGCAAGGCCCACGCCAGTTCCCTGGGAAGCGTGGGAGGTGTCTGCCTGATAGAATTTATGGAAAATGCGTTCTCTGTCCTCTTCCCGAATCGCCGGGCCGGTATTTTTGACCGCCACCGTCACAGTGGCAGGATACCGGCCTTCTTTTTCCGGTGGATTCTCCTGTACCCAGATGGTGACTTTGCCGCTTTCCGGGGAAAACTTGATGGCATTGTCCAGAAGATTGATCCACACCTGCTGTAACATTTCTTCATTGGCGGCGATCATATGCTCGTTAAATTCGCAGGAGATCTCCAGATCCTTTGCACTCCATTTTTTCTCTAAAAGAAGGACGCAGCGCCGGATCTGCTCGGAGAGATTGTATTCCTTCACATCCGTGAGGATCATCTGATTCTCCACCTTTGTCAGGTTCAGCACATTGGTTGCCATATCCGCCAGCCGCCCGGATTCCTGCTCGATGATAGAAATGTATTCCCTCGCCTGCTCTTCCTCCACGTGCCCGCGCCGCAGCAATTTGGCGAACCCGTAGATGGAGACGATGGGCGTCTTAAATTCATGGGAAAAGTTATTGACAAAATCTGAGCGGAGCATCTCCGTATTGCCAAGCTCTTCCGCCAGCTTATTAAAGCTCGTCTCCAGTTTCTTTCCCAGCCGGTGCTCTCCCAGATGCAGCCGGGTCTGATAGTCGCCCTCCGCCAGCCGGTCCATGGCTTCGATCAGCTTGTTGACCGGCCGCAGCGGAATCCGTACCACAAGAAAGGAGATGGCAGTTCCCACAAAAATACTGGCGATACCAAACTGTATCAGTATAAATGTCATCGCCATATGACCGGAGATCGCGCTGTTTATGATTCCCAGCCGCATCAGCCCATAAGTAAATGTAATCACAAAAATCATCGTGACCATAAGGATCAGAAATGCCAGCACAGTCATCACAATGACCAGCGGAAGCGGCGCTTTTTTCTTTCTTTTTCCTGTCCTGTCTTTTTTTCTCATTTTCGTGTCACCTCATTTTCTTCCTGTCCTCCGATTCTTTTTTCTCTATCTCTTTTCATGGCGCTCATACCTTTTTTACCGCTTTATAACCCAGTCCCCGGACGGAGACGATCTCAAACTCCTCCCAGCCCTCAAAACGTTTCCGCAGACGCCCGATATGTACCGTCACCGTCTCCCATCCGGTATCGCTGTCCACACCCCAGATCTCATCCATGAGCTGAATCCGGGTGAAAATCTGTCCCGGGTAGGAAAGCAGCTTATATAATAGAAGAAACTCCTTCTGCGGCAGCTCCTGCACCTGCCCGTGCCCGGAAACCGTCATGGAATCATAATCGAGAACCACATCCCCGATGACAATCCTCTTCTCGCTGACGATCTTTGCCCGCCGCAGCAGCGCGTGGATACGGAGAAGCATCTCCTCCTCATCGACCGGCTTCGTCATATAGTCATCCGTCCCCACAAGAAATCCTTTCTTCTTATCCGCCGGAAGCTGCTTCGCCGACACCATCAGAATCGGAATCGTATCCTGCACATCCCTGAGCTCCTTCGTCAGCTCATACCCGTCCATCTCCGGCATCATGACATCCAGCACGATCAGGTCGATATGCTCCCGACCCAGAATCTCCAGCGCCTGCGCACCATTCTCCGCAGTCGTCACCGTATAATTGGCTTCCTCCAGCACCGCCTGAAAATACCTCCTCGTATTCTTATCATCCTCCGCCACCAAAATATGAAACATACTCTTCCTCCGTTCTTTCTCATTTGCTCTTGCACCGGCGCACACCACCGGAAACAGATTGCCATCATTATAGCCCGAAGAAAGCAATCTGGCAAATGGGGATTTGTCGCGGTGATAAGAAATATAACTTGTAACACAGACGATGACGCTGGAGCACAGACAGGTTCTCCTGCTCGGCCCTCACTCGGACGGAACGACAGAATCAGCTCTGCGGGGAATATAA